>JBIIYH010000101.1:0-9579 GCA_044346905.1 Pirellulales bacterium | reverse complement strand
GCGACGACGTTTTCCACGATCACGCTGCAGGCGCTGACCGCGCAGACGTCGCTCCGCTCGTAGGCGGCCTCCTCGGGCTGCTTGGTCGCGAGGTTGACGCTCGCCAGGGGCTTTCGCAGCGTGCTGATCGGCTTCATCGCGGCGCGGACCACCAGCGGCTGGCCGTTGGTCGTGCCGCCTTCCAGGCCGCCCGCGTTGTTGGTGGGCCGGGTGAAGCCCTGCGTCGGGCCGGCGGCGGCGGCCGCGTCGTAGCCGATCGGGTCGTGCACCTCCGAGCCGCGGCGCCGGGCCGCCTCGAAGCCCATGCCGATCTCGACCCCCTTGATCGCCTGCACCGCCATCACGGCCTGGGCGAGCAGGCCGTCGAGTTTGCGGTCCCATTGGGCGTGCGTGCCGAGGCCGATGGGCAGCCCCGTGACGCGGGCCTCGACGACGCCCCCGAGCGTGTCCCCTTCCTTGCCGACTTTGTCGATCAGGGTCGTCACCTCGCCGTCCTGCTCGGGATGGAGCGAATAGATGCTGCTCGCATCCCGCAGGCCGCGGAGCTCGGCGAGCGAGCCTGCGCGGTCGCCGAGCACGACGCCGCCGAGTTCGGTCACCCAGCCGGCCACCTCGATGCCGAACACCGCGAGCAATTGGCGGGCGAGCCCGCCGGCGGCGACCCGCGCGGCCGTCTCGCGGGCACTGGCCCGCTCGAGCACGGCCCTGACACCGCCGGAGTGCTTGATCGCGCCGGCCAAGTCCACGTGACCCGGCCGCGGCCGATCCACTTCCTCGAGCCGCTCGAGTTTGGCGTCGCGGTTGATCACCTCGAGGGCCAGCGGGCTGCCGAGGGTGACGCCCTTCCAGAGGCCGGAGAGAAACGTGACCGTGTCGGTCTCGATCCGCTGCCGGCCGCCGCGGCCGTAGCCGCCCTGGCGGCGAACCAGTTCGGCGTCGATCGCGGCGGTGTCCACCGTGAGGCCGGCGGGAAACCCGTCCACGAGGGCGACGAGAGCGGGGCCGTGGGATTCGCCGGCGGTCCAGTAGCGGAGCATGTGCGGGGCAGTCGGGAGGGAAGGGGTGGCGGCCCTCGCGATTCTAGTGTGAGGCCGAACGCCGCCCTAGGTCAGAAGAAACAGGCGATCCGCCCGATAATTGCTCGGCCCGGGCGGGTCGCGCGGCAGGCCAGCGCCGCGGCCGCGATGGCGAGCAGCAGACTCCCGGCCGGCTCCGGCACGATCGCCATGATCTGGGGGCGGTAGTAGGCGAGGTCCACCGAAAAGGTGTCGTTTCCGATCACGGCGGTGAAGGCAGGGCTGGGCTGCCCCGAGAAGCCACTCACGTCGAAGATCATTCCGGCGAGTTCCCAAGACCCGCCGTTTTTGGCGAACACCGCCCCGCCGGAATCGTTGTTGACCGCTTGGGCCTCGGATGTTTCGAACTCGGCCTCGAACAGGGTCGCGACCGACTTCACGTCGAGCGGCGGATTCAGGTCGCTGGCCCTGACCCAGAGATCGTTGGCGGCGATCGTGTTGGTGCCCCAGCGCATCTGGCGGGTGCTGGTGGTCTTGTAGCCGACGAAATCTCCCCCGGAGCCGACCTCGGTCCAAACCCAGGGCGTGACGGACTGGTTGACGCTCCACTCGGTGAAGGCCCCGCGGGCACGGCCCGACCCGATCATCGTGACAGCCGTGCCCACGGCGGGCTGCGTGGCGGCGATCGTCACCGGCGCGAGCCCGACGGGCTCGGTGGCAAGCCTGTAGAGCATGAGGTCGGTGGTGGCCGACCGGCCGCTGGCTCCGGCGTTGGTGAGTTGCACGGCGGAGCCTGGCTCGGCCGCGTAGGTCGTGCCGGCGAGCGCGATGCTCCCGGCGCCCACGTGGGCCACCGTGAGCACCCACCTGTCACCCAGGTAGACGCCGTTGCCACCGCCGCGGACGCCGACATTGGCCCAGCCCGGGTCATCGGGCGGGGCCGTGGTGTTGCCGCTGCCGTCGGCCGAAAGAATCAGCACGGCCTGGGCCGCGGGCGGCATGCCGAGGCCCCCCAGGCAGGCCAGGAGCAGGGGCGCCGCGGCCATCAGCCGACCGACGAACTGGTGAATGGCGACCGTCGGGCTCATGGGCTCAGTCCCTCGGGATGGCGCCGGTGTCGCGAGTCGGCCGCCTCCCGACGGCTGGTCAGTCTAGCAGCCGGAGCGACGCGCCGGTGATCAGCCGGCAGGCCTCCAGGTACTTGTTCCGCGTCTTGGCCACGACGTCGGCGGGGAGTTCGGGCGGGGGGCTCGCCTTGTTCCAGCCGCTCGCCTCCAGCCAGTCGCGGACAAACTGCTTGTCGAACGAGTCGGGCACGCGGCCTTGCCCCGCTTCGGTCGCCGGCCAAAACCGCGAACTGTCGGGCGTGAGCACCTCGTCCACCAGGATCAGCGAGCCGTCGGGCAGCCGGCCCCACTCCAGTTTCGTGTCGGCCAGCACGATGCCGTGGGCGTCCGCGTGCTCCGCGCCGCTGGCGTAGACGTCGAGGCTTTTATCGCGGAGCGTGGCGGCCAGGTCAGCGCCGACCGCCGCGGCCATCGTCTCGAAGGAGACATTCTCGTCGTGTCCGCTCGCCGCCTTCGTGGCGGGCGTGAAGATCGGCTCGGGCAGGCGGTCGCCCGGGCGGAGGCCCGCGGGCAGCGGCACGCCGCAGACTGTGCCGCGCTGGTTGTATTCGGCCAAGCCGGAGCCGGCGAGCCAGCCGCGCACGACGCACTCGAAAGGGATCACCTCGGCCCGCTTGACGAGCATGGTGCGGCCGCGAAGCGGCTCGCGATCGATCTCCACGGGCAGGCCCATCGCGTCCACGTCGGTCGTGAGCAGATGGTGGGCGATCGGCCGGGGGCCGTGGGCGAGGAGGTCGAACCAAAACCGGGAGATCGCCGTGAGCACGCGGCCCTTGTCGGGGATCGGCGTCGGCAGGATCCAGTCGAAGGCGCTGATCCGATCGGTGCTCACGATCAAGAGCGCGTCGCCGAAGGCCGGCGACGTGAATCGGTAGCAGTCGCGAACCTTGCCCCGCAGTGGAGCCCCGAGGGGCAAATTCGTGGTGGTGACGGGCGGGGCGACGGTCATGGGATTGGTTGTACGAGACCAGCCGGCCACGTCCAACGGCCGGCGGTCTTCCCGGGCGATCCGGCGGGGCATTGGAGACGCTGGCATGCGCGGGCGGTGATCAGCAGAAGTCGCGAGACATCCGGGGCAGGGCCGCGAGGGCAGGGGGGCGGGAGGCGATCTCGCCGACGACAGGCGGTGGAGCCGCGCCGGGCATGGCGGCGGCGTCGGCGGCGGCTGAGCCCAATGCGGAAGCGAGCCGCGTCGCCACCACGTGCACGACCGCGCCCCGCCGTTGGATCCGCCCCTCCACGATGAGCACCGCCGCGCGGCGGGCGGCGTGGTCGGCGGCGGCCCAGACGTCGGGGCGGACCACGATGTTGGCCGCAGCCGTCTCGTCTTCGATCGTGAGGAAGATCATCCCCTTGGCGGTGGCGGGCCGCTGCCGACACAGCGCGATCCCGGCCACGCAGACGCGTCGGCCCTCCGGGGCGGCATTGGCTGCGGCGATCTCCAAGACCCCTCGGGTCGCGAGCCGCGGCCGCTCGAAGGCGAGCGGATGGCCCGCCAGCGAGAGGCCGCCGGTGCGGTAGTCGGCGATCACCTCTTCCTGCTCGGTCATCGAATCGAGGCCGAGCGAGTCGGCCGCGTTCTCGAGTTCGTCGTCATCATCGAGGCCATCGAGCAGCGGCCGGCTTGCCGGCTTGTCGAGGCTCTGCATCGCCTCCCACACGGCACGGCGGCGGGAGAGGCCGAGCGAGGCGAGCGCCCCGGCCCGGGCCAGATGCAAAAGCGGCTCGCGGTCGAGCCCCGCCCGGCGGGCCAGATCCCGCGGCAGTCGAAACGGGCCCTCGCAACGGGCGGCCACGATCCGCTCCGCTTCAGCCTCTCCGAGCCCGTAAACCTGTTCCAGACCCAGCCGCAGGGCCGGCTGCCGCCCGCCACGGCCGCGACAGCCATCCTCGGCGGCTTCGTCGCCCGCCGAGCCATCCGCCTTGTGTTCGCGGCCGTCTGCCCGAGTGCGGCCTTCGAGCGTGGCGTGCCAGTCGCTCTTGTTCACGTCGGCCGGCAACACCCGCACGCCGTGGGCCCGGGCGTCGCGGACGAGCTGGGCCGGCGCATAAAAACCCATCGGCTGGCTGCCCAAGAGCGCCGCGGTGAAGGCTGCCGGGTGATGACACTTGAGCCAGGCCGAGACGTAGACCAAGAGCGCGAAGCTCGCCGCATGCGACTCGGGGAAGCCGTATTCGCCGAAGCCGCGGATCTGGTTGAAGACCTGCTCGGCAAACTCCCGCGCGAGCCCGCGGGCGAGCATCCCGTCGACGAGCTTCTTGTGAAACTCGTCAATCACGCCCGGCCGCCGCCAGGCGCCCATCGCCCGCCGGAGTTGATCCGCTTCGCCGGGCGTGAACCCGGCCGCCACCACCGCCAGCCGCATCGCCTGTTCCTGGAAGAGGGGCACGCCGAGCGTTTTTTCCAGCACCTCGCGGATCGCATCGTTGGGATAGGTCACCGGCTCCTCGCCCGCCCGCCGCCGCAGGTAGGGATGCACCATGTCGCCCTGGATCGGCCCCGGCCGCACGATCGCCACCTCGATCACGAGGTCGTAGAAGCACTTCGGCTTGAGCCGCGGCAGCATGCTCATCTGCGCCCGGCTCTCGATCTGAAACACGCCCACCGTGTCGGCGCGAGAGATCATCTCGTAGACGGCCGGATCCTCGGCCGGCACGGTGGCCAGCGTGAGCCGCGGGCCGCCGGACTGCTCCACGAGATCGAAGGCCCGATGGATGGCCGTGAGCATGCCGAGGGCGAGACAATCCACTTTCAGGATCCCGAGCTCGTCGAGGTCGTTCTTGTCCCACTGCACGATCGTGCGGCCGGGCATCGTGGCCGGCTGCACGGGCACGAGATCGGTGAGCCGGCCCTGCGTCATCACCATTCCGCCGACGTGCTGCCCCAGGTGCCGCGGAAAGCCGACGAGCTGGCCGACGAGCGACACGAGCCTCGTGCCGGTGTCACCGGCGGGGTCGAGCCCCGCCTCGGCCAGCCGCGTCGGCAGCTCCTCCAGGCCGTCGCCCACGTCGAGCACGGTGGCAATTTGATCGACCCGGTCGAGCGCGAGGCCGAGCGCCTTGGCCACGTCGCGGACGGCCGACCGGAGCCGATACGAGATCACCTCGGCCGTCATCGCCGCCCGGTCGCGGCCGTAGGTCTCGTAGATGTATTGGAGCACCTCCTCGCGGCGCTGGTGCTCGAAGTCGATGTCGATGTCGGGAGCCTCCCGCCGCTCGCGGCTCACGAACCGCTCGAAGAGCACGTTCATCCGCGCCGGATCGACCGACGTGACCCCCAGGCAGTAGCAGACCGCCGAGTTGGCGGCCGAGCCCCGGCCCTGGCAGAGGATCCCCCGCCGCCGGGCGAATCGCACGATGTCGAACACGGTGAGGAAGTAGGCCTCGTAGCCGAGCTCGGCGATCAGGGCGAGCTCGTGGGCGATGAGCTCGCGAACCTTCTCCGGGATGCCGTCGGGATACCGCTGGCGGGCGCCCTTCCAGGCCAGATGTGCGAGCTGCTCGCTGGCCGTGCGGCCCGGTGGCACGGTGGCGGCGGGATACTCGTATGTCAGTTCGTCGAGCGAGAACGTGCAGCGGGCGGCGATCTCGGCGGACCGCTCGACCGCACCGGGCAGGGCCGCGAACCGCTCGGCAAAAAGCCAGCGCTCGTGGAGATGCCGCTCGCCGTTGGCGAGCAGCCTGCCGCGGATGCCCTCCACCGTGTCGCCGTGGCGGGTGGCCGCGAGCACGTCGAAGAGGGGCAGCCTGCTCCGCTCGTGATAGCGGACGTCGCCGGCCGCCACGATCGGCACGCCCGCCAGCCGGGCCACGCGACCGAACCACTCGAGCCGCTCGGCGTCGTCTCCCTCGAGGGCCACCTCGGCCAGCGCCCAGACCCGGTCGTCGAAGATCCACCGCCAGTGGGCGAGATGCTCGGTGGTGTCGCGGAGGCGGTCATCGTCGAATGAGCCGCCGTGATCGCCGCGGGCGAAGGCCGCCAGGGGCACGCCGGCCAGGAGGCCGTGGGCATGCCGGGCGATGTCGTCGCAGGTGAGGTGGCAGGCGCCCGCCCCGTGTCCGACCGGCTCGTCGTCGTCGGCGGCGAGCCGAGATTCAGCCCGCTGGCCCGCCGACTCCGCGGCCGCCCTCGCATAGCCGTGCGTGAGCAGCCGACAGAGGTTCGAGTAGCCGGCCATGTCGGCGGCCCAGACGACCAGCGGCGCCGCATCCACCGGCTCGAGGCACGCCCCGACGACGAGCTTGATCCCGGCCTGCTTGGCGGCCCCATGGGCCCGCACGATGCCCGTGAGCGTGGCCCGGTCGGTGATCGCGAGTGCCTCGTAGCCGAGCGCCGCCGCCCGGCCCACGAGTTCCTCGGGGTGCGAGGCTCCCTGCAAGAAGGAGAAGTTGCTCGTGCAATGCAGTTCGGCATACCGCGGTGCGTTGACTTTCATCTCGATTCCCTCTTTCGAACGTCTCTGGTTCCATTCGGGCTTTTCTTGGCTCTCTGGAGTTGTCGCGAGGGGTTGCCCATGCCAATCGAGCGGCGTAGGAAACCGAGCGCAGCCGGGACGGCGAAGCGAGGTTTCCTCCGAGTGAGCGAAGGGCAGGCGGGCACCGATCCGCCGTAGGCGGATTGGTCGCGTAGCGAACGTCCGGCGAGATGGCATGGGCAACCCCGACCCAGTTCGTTTGACCCACAAAAAACACCTGATGAACCTGCTCCCACTCCCATGCTCCCTGTCACGCGAACACTCCGTGCAGATACCAGCCGCTGTCGCGCGGGCCTCGCGGGCGGCCGCCGAGCCGGCGGAAGAGCCAGAACCGCGCCCCGGACTCCGTTTCGACGATGTAGTAGTCGCGGCGCACCGTCGGGCCCCGCCACCAGGCCGTCTCGATCCGCTCCGGGCCGTGGGCCGCGGCGACCGTGTGCACCACGCCCGCCAGCCGAAACCGTGCCGGCGGCCCGTCGGGCGCGACGGCGATCAGGCCGGCCTGCAGCGGCTCGAGCGGCACCGGCCGCGGCGGCATCCAGACGGGCCGCCGGCCGGCGGCCCGCGGCTGAAGCCCGCCCTTGCCGGTATCGATGGTGGTCGGGCGGCCGGGCGGCGCCGCGATCCAGGCATGCTCGGGCTGGGCGTCGGCCACGGGCCGTGGCTCGTACACGGCCGGCCGGCCGAGTCGGCCGGCGAGCCGGTCGAGCAAGAGCGACACCTCCGCGGCCCGCGACTCTTGTGTGCGGCGAGAGCCGCCCTCCGCGGCCGTGTCGAACAGCGGTCGCTGCCGGCATTCGACCGGCCCCGTGGCCACCACCTCCACGGCGACCGCCTCGATCTCGCGGGGCAGTCTCGTGCGGCCCATCCGCAGCCGCACGAGCTCGGTCACATGCCGCGGCGACGTGCTCGGCCGGAACAGGCCCGCGTCGATCACCGTTGGCGCGGCTGGGACCGCGCCCGGCGACGCGGCTGGGACCGCGCCCGGCGACGTGGCCGGCTCGAACCGCACCTGCAGCGACACGATCCCTTCGCCCCGCGCGGCAAGCGCCGCCGTGCATTGCCCGACGAGGCCTTCGAGGAGCCCGGCGATCGCAACTTCGTCGACGGAGGCGAGTGACAGGGGCAGCTCGAAGTCATGCGTGGCCTGCGGCAGCTCGATGCCGCGGGGCGGCACGATCGGCTCGGCCCGAGCACCCGTGAACTCCGCCAGCCGCTCGACCAGGCTCGCCGGAAACCGCGCCGCCAGGCTCTTGGCGGGCAGTCGCAACACGCCGCCGACGGTGTCGATGCCGACCTCACGGAGCATGTCGATGGCGGTCGGCTCCAGCCGCAGGGCCGCGAGCGGCAGCCCGGCGAGCACCGCGCCGTCGCCCCGCGCGAGCCGCTGCGCCCCCGGTGGCACGACGGCCCAGCGACGATGGCCGCTACAGGGCCGCTGCCGCGTGGTCGCCGCGACCGAGCCAGTCGTCGGCTCGGCTTCGCGGTTCGGCTCCGCCCGGGCCACGAGGTCGGTGTGGTGCGCCGCGGCCCAGGCAGCGGCCGGCGTGTCGGCGATCGCCACGCGGGCGTGCAGCCCGCGGGCCGCGAGCGTCCAGGCGGCCGTGCGGGCAAGCGAGGCCTCGCCGCCGAAGAAGCCGGCCGTGCCCGTGACATCGAGATGGAGGCATTCAGCCGTGGCCATCTCCTTCGGGCCACCGGCTTGCCGAGCCGCCGGCGGCGATTCGACGCCCACGAGCGGCGCGAATCGCCGGCAGGCGCGGGCCAGTTGCCCGAGCGCCTCCGCGTCGGCTGCGGAATCGTCGGCGTCGATCTCGGCGGCATGGCAGGCCGCCGAGCCGTAGGCCAGCGCCAAGACGGCCATCGCCTCGGCCAGCGACATGCCCGGCCGGATCGTCGCCCGCCGCCGCTTCGGCGGTTCGGCCCAAGCCCACGAGACCACCGTCATCAGCCCCCGCCTCTCCCGGCGGCAGACGAACACCGGCCGCTTTCGCCATTCGGGCTTCTCGACGAGCCGCCGCTGCACCGGCCAGCGCGGCAGCCAGATCGTCATGACGCGCGGCATGACACACCTCCCTCGCTGTCGTTGGGCCGGCTGGCCGACCAGCTGCCGGAGCGGTTGCGGAGAACTCTCGTGCCGAAGCCCCGGGTCGCTCCCCGAGCCGAAGCACCCTCGCAGCCCCGGGCAAGATCGAGCGCGGTCTCGGTGATCAGTCCCTCGCTGCCCGCGGTCCAGCTGCCGCCGACCCGCTCGAGCCGCAGCCGCCGCTCGAGGAGCGTGCCGCCGGGCACTGGCGAGACGGCCAGCCTCGCCTCGGCCCACGAGGGCTCCCCCGCTGCTGCCGCCGGCCGCACGAGCAGGCCGACCGCGCCGCTCGTGCGCGCCGCGAGCTGCCAGCGACGCATCGCGGTGGTCCACTGGGCGGTGGGCCGCAGGCGGGCGGCGCCGTGCCGGCCGGCCGGCGGCAGGCTCCTGCGGGCTTGAATCTTGTCGCCCTGCTGCCGCACCACCGACCTGGGCCAGGCGACGACCGCGGCCACGCCCGAGCACCGCAGCGCCTGATCGATCGCCCAGATTTCGTCGTCGTCGTGCGACGGGCGGGCCACGACGAGCTGGCGGGAGTCGCCGAGCCAGGGCATCACGGCCGGTGGATGGAACCAGCCGGCCCGATCGACGACCACGATCGTGCGCGGCTCGGCGGCGGCCAGGCGGCAGGCGACCGCCAGGGCGAGCGAGACCGCCCCGGCCCCGCCCGCCACGTCGCCGGCCGCTGTCTCACCGCCGGCGAGCCACTCGACGAGGCTACCCCGCCGCAGGCCGCCCGCCGGCAGCAGGGCGTCGACGGCGGCAAAGCCGCTCGGGACCGCCTCGCGGGTGTCGTGCCAGCCCTGGAGTTGCCGGCCGCTTACGAGGCCTGACCGGACCAGGGAGGCTGGCAGGTCAGGAGCTGCTGCCAGCAG
>JBIIYH010000369.1:0-2668 GCA_044346905.1 Pirellulales bacterium | reverse complement strand
GTCGCGGTGGCCGCGCCGGGCGGCAGGCCGGCGAGCGTGTCGGGCACGATCCGCGTGGAGCCGCTGCCCACGTCGTAGACCATCCCCACGATGCCCACGCGGCCCTCGCGAATCAGGCGATCGAGCACCCCGCTCTGCCGGCGGATCTCGGCGACCACGCGGGCCACGTTCTTGGCGGTCACCTCGTCGGCCACTTCCTCTTTCCGCTCCTTGGACGCGTCGGCCGGCAGCCGGCACGAGGCCGGATCGACCGACTTGCCGATGCTCGCCATGATCGGCGCGAGATGCACGCACTCGGGCGCCACCGGCACCTCCGGATGGCAGGCCACCTGCACGGCCGCGTTCACGGCGCCGCAGCGGGTGTGGCCGAGCACCACCACGAGCCGGGCCCCGGCCACGGCGCAGGCAAACTCCATGCTCCCGAGCACCTCGTCGGTGGCCACGTTGCCCGCCACCCGCACGCTGAAGATGTCGCCCAGGCCCATGTCGAAGAGGATCTCCGCCGGCGAGCGGGAGTCGATGCAGGAGAGCACCACGGCGATCGGGTGTTGCCCCACGGCGGTGGCCACCATCTGCCGGCCGAGGTCCCGCTTGAGCTGGGTGCCGGTGCGAAACCGCTCGTTGCCGGCCCGCAGGTATTCGAAGGCCCGTTCCGGGGTGAGATCCTGCTGCAGCTCGCGGCTCGAGAAATCGACGAAGTTGATCACGTCGGCGATCTCATACTTCGGCTTGAAGCCCCTGGTGCTCACATTCACGCCGCGGGCGGGGCCGATCGAGTCGCGGTATTCCCGCACGGTCTCCAGGATGTCGGGATCGATGTAGACAGACTCACTGGCGTCGATCAGCACGTGCCGGCCGCCGGGCATCCCGTCGAGCACCCGGCGGAGCTCGGCCCGGTTCAGGAAGCTCACCTGGTTGGCGAGTTCTACCCGCGTCACGTCGCCGGCGAGGTGGTGCTCCACGACCAGCCGCATCGGCCGCCGCTGGTTGCTCCAGAGGATGAAGCCCAGGCTCACCACCAGCCCGATCACGATCCCCTGGAGCGGGTCGGTAAACACGATCGCCACGAGCGTGATCAGGTAGGGGATCAGCTGGTAGCGGCCGGCCTTCAGCATCTCGCGAAACACGGCCGGGCTGGCGAGCCGCAGGCCCGTGGCGATCAGGATCGCGGCCAGGCAGGAGAGCGGGATCTGGTTGATGGCCCGGGGGAAGAGCACGAGCGCCCCGAGCAGGAGCAGGCCGTGCAGGATCGCCGCCCGCTTGGTGCGAGCGCCAGCGTCGATGTTCACGCTCGACCGCACGATCTCGCAGGTGATCGGCAGGCCGCCCAATAGCCCCGACACGCAGTTGCCGAGCCCTTGGGCCACGAGCTCGCGGTTGGCCGGCGTGGTGCGGCGGCGGGTGTCGAGCCGATCGACGGCCTCGGTGGTGAGCAGGGCCTGGAGCGAGGCGACCAGCGCGATCGTGAGGGCGGCCCAGGCGACGGCCGGGTTGCCGATCTGGGCGAAGTCGGGAGTGTGGAGGAAGCCGAGCACGCCGCCGAGGCTCTCGGCCACGGGCAGCTGGACTCGGTGGGAGGGCTCGATCATCCAGGGCTTGCCGAGCGGGGCGAAGCCCGCCACGCAGGCGATCCCGAAGGCCACCACGGCCAGGGGGGCGGGGATGCCGCTAGCCCGGGTCACGCTCCAGCGGTTCCAGATCCAGATCAGGGCCAGCGAGGCCAGGCCGATCGCCATCGCGCCGGGGTGGAGGGCACCGACGACCTCGAGCAGCTCCGAGAAGGTGTTCTCGCGGTCGGGCTGGAAAAACGACATCTCCCCTTCGTAGTCGGTGTCGCGGCCGAAGAGATGGGGGATCTGCTTGAGGATCAGGATCACGCCGATCGCGGAGAGCAGGCCGCGGACCACGCTCGTGGGCACGAACGACTTGATGAAGCCCCCCTGAGCGAGGCCGAGGGCGATCTGGATCAGCCCGGCGAGCACCACGGCCAACAGCAGCGCCTCGAACGAGCCGAGCGCGGCGATCTGCGAGGCCACCACGCCCACGAGCCCGGCGGCGGGGCCGGAGACCATCACCTGTGCGCCGCTCAGCCAGCCCACGACCACGCCCGCCACGATCCCGGCGATCACGCCGGCGATGGCCGAGGCCCCGGAGGCCAGTGCGATCCCCAGGCAGAGGGGCAGCGCCACGACAAACGTGACCAGCCCCGCCATCAGGTCGGCCGGCAGGTGCTTCGGGTCGAAGGGCGAGTGGCTGACGAGATCGTTAGTGAGTTCGGTCTGGGCCATGGCGTCTGCTGAGCTCGCGGGGATCCAGGGCGGGCGAGTGCGGGGGAGCCAGGGATGGCCCTGCGTGGTGGAGACACGAGGCTACCAGCCGCAGGCCGGCCACGCCACGGTTTCACTCACCCAGACGGCCGCGCCGCGCACCCACACGCCCGCCACTCACCAACACCGGCTCACGATCGCTCAAAAAAGCCCACTTGCGCAAGCAACTGGGATGACGCCTGCCACATCCCTCGGTCGTCACAGGCAGCTGCCACCGCCGGGCAACCGGCGGCGGAGGAAGTTCATGCGTTCCTCCAGCGGCAGCGCCAGCCGCCGCCGAATGAGGTCCTGCAACTGTCGCTGCGACTCTCCGCGGAGCGCGGCAAGCGTGGCGGCCCTGT
>JBIIYH010000368.1:0-2684 GCA_044346905.1 Pirellulales bacterium | reverse complement strand
CCGTCCATGACCCCCGGCCCGCTGACGCGGACATCGCCGACCGTCCCGGTCGGCACGTCGGCGCCGTGCTCGTCCACCACCGCCACCTGCACTCCGTGGACCGGCGGGCCGACGGATCCCGGCTTCTTGCGGCCGAAGGGGGGATTCATCGCATAGGGCCCCGTCTCCGTGGAGCCGCACTGCTCCGTGACCGCCACGCCCGTCAGCCGTTCGAAGGATTCCAGCAGCCTGGTGGGCACCCGGTCGCCGCCGGCCAGGCAGAGGCGGAGGTGGCCGAAGTCGCAGCCGCGAAAGTCGGGACTCGCCATCAGCAGCCCCAGGCCGGCGGGCGTGAGCGTCAGAAACGTCTTGGCGGGAGGCCGCCGCAGGGCGTCGACGAAGCTCCCCACGGTGAACTTTCCCAGCAGGCTGACCCGCCCTCCGACCCAGAGGGTGGGCAGGAGCTGGCAGCGGAGCGCGAGCGGCCGCGAGATGGACGTCGCAATCAGCGCGACGTCATCCGCCGTGAGGGTCACCCGCGCCAGGTATTTGCGGACGCCGGTGGCCAGGGCTCCGTGGGAGAGCACGACTCCCTTGGGGCGGGATGTCGTGCCGGAGGTGTAGCTCATCACCGCCGGTGTGTCGTCATGCGGAGCCTCGGACGACACCGTGCGCTCGGCCCCGAGCAGCGATTCGAACGGCCGCCGGTTGCCGGCCGCGGATCCGCCTCCGACGACGACCACTCGGGGCACCGCTCCCAGGACGCCGGCCTCGTCGAGGCCGGGCATGCGTTCCTGACTCGCGATCAGCATCGCTGCGCCGCTGTGGCCGAGCGCATAGCCGATCTGCAGCGGATGATACTGGTAGTCGAGCGGCACGATGACCAGCCGGAGCCGGAAACAGGCGAGGTAACAGAGGACTGCCTCGAGCCCGTTGGGCACGAGCAGGGCCACCCGATCCCCTTCCTCCAGGCCGACGGCCGCCAGGCCCGAGGCCAGCCTCGATGTGAGCCGCTCGAGCTCCGCGGCGGTGGTCCAGGATCCGTGGCACTCGAGGATCGGACGCTCGGGCTCCGTCTCGAGCGGCCGGCGCAAGAGGTCGTGCAGCATGGAAAAAGGGTTCTCTTCCGGATTTGCTGAGGGCCAAGCCAAGTGAGCCAGGATTGCCCGTGCCATCGCGCCGGACGTTCGCTCCGCCCGGCTGAGTTATAGTGCCACGAGCGTCGCTGCCACAAAGATTGGACGCCCCTGAGAAGAGCCTGCGTCCCCGTGGCTGCCGCGACCACCGTCGATCCATCCGCTGCGGGTCGCCCGGAATCCGCCCCGGCCGGACACCAGGGCGTGATCCTGTTCACGCTCTCCGCGCTCCAGTTCATCGGGATCGTGGACTTCATGATCGTGATGCCGCTGGGGCCGCAGCTGCTGACCGACCTGGGCATCGACGCCCGCAAGTTCAGTTGGGTGGTCTCGGCCTACACGCTCGCGGCCGGGCTGGCCGGATTCCTGGCGGCGCCGTGGCTCGGACCTGCCGCGTTCAGCCCCGCCGCACCTTAGCGCCGCTCCCGCCAAAGCATCGTGGCCGACCCCGCCGCGGCGGCGGCGGCGAGCGTGGCAAGCGTCCAGGCGGGCACGATTCGGCCCGGGGCCACGACCTCGCGGTCGGCAGCCGTCTCGGCCAGATCCACCGGCGCGAGCCCCTCGACCCGCCTTTGCCGCTCGGCCGCGGCCTGCTCCCGACCGCGGTAGCGGCCCTCGAGTTGCCGCTGCCGCCAATCCCATTTGGGGCCGATCACGGCGATCGCCACCAGCGACATCAGGGAAAACATCAGCGCCCAAAACCAGCCGCTGTCGGTCAGCGGCGGCCGCCTCGGGCTGACCGCGGCTCTGGTTGCGGGGGCGTCCATGGTTTGGTTTTCACGCACCTGTCGTGGAGGGCCGGAAGTTTTTCGCATAATGGCTTGTCAGAAATCCGATCAGGGATACAGTGAAGGTATGCGGCAGCCCATCAAACAACCAGAGTCCCTCGAGCCCCGCTCGGGCGACGCGGCGGTCATTGACCTGCTGCAGCTCCGCGACACGCTGGGTATCGGCGAGCTGGCCGAAGCCCTGGGCGTCACGGCCACGGCCGTTCGGCAGCGGCTCGATCGCCTGATGAAGGCAGGGCTGATCGAGCGGTCGACGGTCTCCAAGCCCCGGGGACGCCCGGCCCATGCCTACCGCCTGACCGAGGCGGGCCGCAAACTCGGCGGCGACAACTTCCGGGATCTGGCCCTGGTTTTGTGGCGGGAAATCCGCAGTGTCCGTGATCCGGCCGTGCGGTCGGGCCTGCTGGGGCGGATCGGGTCGGCGCTCGCGGCGACCTACCGCAGCCGGGTCTCGGGCTCCGTGCCGTCCGCCCGGCTCGAGAGCGTGGCGGCGATGCTCCGCGACCGCGACATCTGCTGCTCTGTCGAGGCCGCAGGACAGGACGGCCGGCTGCCGGTGCTCACCAGCCACTCCTGCCCCTTCCCCGACCTCGCGGAGCAGGACCGCGGCATCTGCGCCGCCGAACGACTCATGCTCCAGGATCTCGTCGGCACGGACGTGCGACTCGCCGAATGCCGGCTCGATGGCGGATCCGTCTGCCGATTCATCGCCGGGGAGCGTGACGACGCGACCGTGGAGGCGGGCACTTGCACGTCCGGCGGTTAACGCGTCGAATGCCCG
>JBIIYH010000367.1:0-2687 GCA_044346905.1 Pirellulales bacterium | reverse complement strand
CGTTCGCCGATAAGTTGCCAGCCAGTCAATCCGGAGTATTTGGGCACGATGGTCGCGCGACTGGGCCTGCACATCCTGTGTGGCTTCATGATTCTTTGTGGGCTGCCCCCTTTTGTTGCCGATGCGGTGGAGCCTGCGATCCTATGGGATCCGGCTGTGACGCTGCCGCGGGCAGCCGACATCCCAGTGATTGCAGGCACTCGGTTCGTCGTCATCAAGCCGTATGAGTTCTCGCAGGACGGCTACCGCTTCCTCCACGGGGTTGGGCTGGCCTGGCACAAGAAAAGGCTTTACGCCTCGTTCGGTCATAGCAAGGGCGCCGAGAACACGAGCAGTGAGGAAGCCCGCGGCCGGACGAGTGACGACGGCGGGCGCACGTGGGGCCAAACGTTCACCATCGACTCGGGAAACGAGCCGAACCTCGCCGTAAGCCATGGCGTATTTCTCTCGCACGCGGGCCGCTTACGTGCATTCATGGGGGCCTTTTTCGGCACGATGGAAAAGGTCCACACGCGGTCCTACGAACTCGACGAGGCATCGGGTCGGTGGAAGCCTTTGGGGGTCATCATCGAAGGAGGTTTCTGGCCGATGCAGGAACCGCAACGGATGGATGACGGCAACTGGATCATGGCGGGCATATCCGCGCGGGGCGATTCTTCTGCGGGCGGTGTGCATCCTGCGGCCGTCGCGATCAGCCGGGGGGACGATTTCATGACCTGGGATCTCGTGGTCATTCCGGTAGCCGAAGGCCTCGGGACCGTGTGGGGCGAATCCACGGTGGTCACGCAGGGCCGTCGCATCACGAGCATTGCCCGCTACGGCTCCGAGACTCGCGCACTCGTGGCGACGAGCGGCGACTATGGACGCACCTGGACGCCCTTGGTGCAGAGCAACCTGCCGATGACGACGAGCAAGGCATACGCAGGCCGGCTCTCGACCGGCGAACCCTACCTCATCGGGACAACTGCCGCAGACGGCGGTGGTAACCGCGCCCCGCTTACGATCGCCCTCGGCCGAGCAGGTGGCAGCACGTTTTCAAGGCTCTTCGTGATTCGCCGTAGCGAGCATGACGGCGTGGTCGAGTCCCACCCGGGGGCCCAGCTCTCGTACCCCTATGCGATCGAGCACGACGGCCACCTTTATGTTGGCTATTCGAACTCAGGTGGTGGCACGATGCGGGTCGGAGAGGGGCGCGATCTGTGGAACAACAACAGCGGTGAACTGGCCGTGATCCCTATTAGCTCCCTGAATACTGACTGATCTTCCTTCTCCGGCTTCGGCTCGGTTATCCGGCCTTCAACAAGCGGATGCCGAACCACGTGATCCAATCGACTGAGGAGAATCGCAGCCCCACGCCCCCCGGAACGACGCTCGCGTTCCAGGTGCGAACCGCCGCCACCCGCGAGACGTTGGCCGGCGCCCACGCCTTGCCCACGCCCAACCCGGCCGGCTCATGGCCAGGGTTGCCCCGGATGGCCGGCATCATTCCCCGGGCGTGCGTCAGGAGACGTTGGGTGAGTTGTCGCCAGCGACGCCCCCCGCCCCTTCGTGGCGCGGTTCGTCGAGCAGGAGCATTGCTCGCGGCAGCGTAGAGTCGATCACCCGCGCGACCGCCACCACGAAGCCGGCTGCGCCGTCCCGCCAGCCCCCCCGCCAGAGATAGCTGCCGGCGAAGGCCGCGAGAGCCCGGAAGGGAAGGCTCCAGGCCTGCGGTCGCTGCCCTTTCCGGCGCATGATGGCGGCCTTGAGCGGGGCATACCGCACGGCCCGAGCCAGGACGTCGCCGCCGCCGGCGTAGCTGTAGTGGAGGAGCGACCCCGGCAGCAGCCCGGGGCGGCGGCCGGCCTCCACCTCCTCGTGCACCGGCAGTGGCTTGAACCCGGCCGTCGTCCGGTTGAAGAGCCGCAGCACCCGGTCGTTCCGCCAGGCGCCGTGCCGCACCTCGCGGTCGCCGATGAAGGTCCGCCGGCGGACCGCCCAGCAGGCGTGAGGATCGGACAGGTCGAGCCGGCGGATCGCGGCCTGGGCCTCGGCGTCGAGCACCTCGTCGGCGTCGAGCGCGAGGATCCAGTCGTGGGTCGCGAGCGCCACGGCCCGGCACTTCTGGGGCCCGTAGCCCAGGAAGGGCTGGTGCTCCACGCGGGCGGCCGCGGCCCGCGCGATTGCGAGCGTGTCGTCGGTCGAGCCCGAGTCCAGCACGAGCCGCTCGGCGCAGAAATCGACCGCCGTGAGCACTTCGGCCAGCCGAGCCTCCGCGTCGCGGGTGATGATCACCGCCGAGATCGGCCGGCTCCCGGCGACGGTCCCGGCGGGCATGGCGGTCATGGCGTGCCCGCCGGATCGCTCTGCGCGGCGCCGAGCGTGGCCGTGGGGTCGCCACCGTCACCGCCGGGCTCCGGCTGCCGGAGCGGAAACTCGAGCACGAAGCTGCTGCCCTCCCCGGGGCGGCTGGTGGCGCGGATGTCGCCGCCGTGCTCACGGAGGATCTTGCGGCTCACCGTCAGGCCGAGGCCGGTGCCCCGGGCGCCCTTCGTGGAGACGAACAGCGTGAAGATTTCGGCGAGCGTCTCGGGCGTCATGCCGGCGCCGTTGTCGGAGACCGTGATCCGGGCCAGGCCGGCCTCGGTGTCGGCCCGGGCCGTGATCGTCACGGCCGCGGCGGGCCGGCCCTCGACGGCATCGAGCGC
>JBIIYH010000366.1:0-2707 GCA_044346905.1 Pirellulales bacterium | reverse complement strand
AAACCCTGCCGGTCAGGCGGAAAACCCTGCCGGTCAGGCGGGAAACCCTGCCCGTCGGTCGGAAAACCCTGCGGGTCCGGGGGCCGCTTCCGCCGGCGGCAAGGCCATGGCGACCGGCCCGTGGCCCCGGGGACGAGGTCGTGTATCCTGCCAAAGGAGCTGCAAACGCCCCTCGGCCCGCCCCGGAGACGGTTTCCATGCTGAACGCCCCCCGCCATCCCGCCACCGCCCCCCTGCTTGCCCTGCTTGCCGGCTTCGCCCTCGGGGTCTCCGCCGTGGCGGCTGAGCCGAACGCTGCGGTCGCCGACGCCGTCGAGTTTCTCCGGCTCTCCCGCGACGGCGACGGCGAGTTCGTCTCGCTCGACACCTCGATCGTGGCCTACAGCGAGGATACCCGGGCGGCCAGCCGGGCCGGACGCCAGCCGGTGACCGTAGACCTCGTGGCGGCCGTCCACCTGGGCGGGGCCGACTACTACGAGACGCTCGACCGGTTGTTCGCCGAGTACGACGCCGTGCTCTACGAGCTCGTGGCGCCCCCCAACGAGCGGCCGCGGCCGGGCCGCAAGCCCGCCGGCGCCATCGGCTCGGCCCAGCAGGGCCTCACCAAACTCCTGGGCCTCGAGTTCCAGCTCGAGAGGATCGACTACACCGCCGCCAACTTCGTCCACGCCGACCTCTCGCCCCAGCAGTTTCAGCAGGCGATGAAGAAACGGGGGGAGTCCTGGTGGAGCATGTTCACGAAGCTCATGAAGGAGAGCATGGCGCGGGCCGAGCGGGGGGAGACGGCCGCGCCGGAGGTGGGCATGAGCGAGCTCTTCGGCTTGCTCTTCGGCGGCGGCGCCGACCGCCAGGTCCGCCTCCGGAGGATGATGGCCGAGCAGTTCACCGACATGGACGTGCTGACGACCGCCTTCGGCGGCGAGGAGGGATCGACCCTGATCACCGACCGCAACGCCGCCGCCCTGGCGGTGCTCGAGAAGCGGATCGCGGCGGGAGACCGCCGGATCGCGATCTTCTACGGGGCGGCCCACATGGACGACTTCGACCGCCGGCTGCAGGAAGACTTCGGGCTTCAGCCCGGCGAGACCGTCTGGCTGGAGGCATGGGATCTGCGGGCGCCGGCCCCGCGGAAATAAGCCGGGCCGGTGCCGACGGGACCAGTTCCAGACTCGATGGCGGCGGCGATGCGGCCCGCCCAAGACGCCGCCACCAGCCGCGTCTCTGCCAGCACTCCCTCGTAGCCGAGAATCTCCACCGTCTCACCGACGGGGTCGAACTCCAGTTCGCCGCGATAGCCATGGGCGGCCAGGTCGGCCACCACCTCGGCGAGCGGAAGCCGGCCATGGCCGGCGGGCAGCCGATCCTCGATCGCCCCCGCCGCTCCGGTGCGGTCGGCCACCTGAATCACGGCGGTGCGCTCGGCGAGCCGCGGCAAGAGCCTGCCCACCTCGGGGTCGTCGGCCCAGTGCCAGAGGTCGAGGGCCAGCCGCACGGCCGGGTCGTCGAAGCCCTCCACCAGTTCGACCGCCTCGCCCAGACGGCTCACGAAACTGCAGCCGGCCGCCGCCACCGGATGCATCGGCTTGACGGCCAGCGTGACGCCTGCCTGACGGGCCGGGGCGGCCAGGAGTTCCAGCGCCTCGGCCAACAGGCGGCGAGCATGCGAGCGGGTGTGGCCCCCGCGGCAGCCGCTGTGCACCACGAGCACCGGAGCGGCGAGCGCCTCGGCCGTCTCGATCGCCTCGAGGGCGTCGTCGATGCTCTCGTCGAAGGAGCGGCCGTCACCGCCGGTGAAGCCACCGGCCCACTGCAGGCTCGAGACCCGCAGACCGCCCGTGGCGATCAGGGCCGCGGCCGCGGCGACACCGAGATCCGAAAGCTTCGGCCGCCACAGGGAGATGGCATCGAAGCCATGCGCCGCAAGCCTGTCCACTTCGAGCGACAACTCCCAGCGGGGCGTCGTCATCTGGCTGATCGCGATCTCGAACATGCTCGGTCGTGCTCCAGGGGAATCGCCACGGTCGGCCGCGGCTCGGTTCGCCCGCCTCGAAGGGGCAGAGTATGGGACGCCCGCGCGCCGACTGTCCAGAGAGACGCGAAGGCCGTGATAAACGGCCGAAGCAGACGGATCGTTTCAGCGATCAGCGCTGCCAGCATCGGGCGAAGATTCACCCTTGACAAATCATCGACTGACCACCTTGCCAACTACTGAACGTCGGTGAGGTCGAGGCATACGAGCCGGTCCTTGCCCCGCACGTAGAGCAGGCCGCGGGCGATCACCGGCGCGGCCCAGCACGGGGGCGCGAGCAGGTCGGCCTCCCGGCCCGGGGCAACCTCGCCCACGACCCGCGTCCGCGAGACCTCCTCGTAGCGGTCGGGCGCGGCCCGCACGAGGGCCAAGTCGCCATACTCGCCGAGCACCACGAGGTGGCCGCGGGCCAGGACCACGCTCGCCCGTCCATACCCCCCTTCGCTCCACCGGACCACGCCCGTTTTCCAATCCACGCAGGCGAGCAGGGCGTCGCCGGAGTTGCGGCCGCTCGAGCCGAAGAGATGCCCGTCGTGCAGCACGGGCGTGGCCCAGTGGGCCTTGAGGGCCCGGTCGGGACGGCTCCCGCGGCGATCTTGCCGAACCACGCCGTTGGCCGCCGCCTCCGGCCCGCCACGAGCCCCCGGCGGCCCGGCGGGCCTGGGCCCCGCGATCGCC
>JBIIYH010000365.1:0-2718 GCA_044346905.1 Pirellulales bacterium | reverse complement strand
AGGGCCGCCTCCCGCTGCCGGCGAAGTGACGATCCTCCCGGCCGACGAGCCGTTCGAGATGGCCGCCCCCGAGGAACTCGCCGCCTCCCGCGTGGCGCTCGGTCGGGTTCGCGACGCGGCCTTCTTCAGCCAGTCCGATCACGACGCCTGGCTGGAGAGCTTTCTCACGCTGCAGGGCTACGAGGGGCGGAGGCTGGCGGCGGCCAGGGAAGTGGGCTTCACCGAGATCTTCGGTCAGCCCAAGTCGTTCCGCGGCCGGCCGGTGCGGATGCGGGGCACGCTCCGGCGGGTTGAACTGCTGCGGGCGCCGGTGAACAACTATGGAATCGACGAGTTTTGGCAGGGCTGGCTAGAGCCGGCGGGGGGGCCGGCTTCCCCCGTGATCGTGCACTTCCTGGATCTGCCCGAAGGCATGGCCTCCGGCATGGACATCCGGGAGCCCGTCGTCATCGATGGCTGTTTTTTCAAGAACATGGCCTACCGCGCCGCCGACGATGTCCGGGTGGCTCCGCTGCTCCTGACGCGTTCACCCGCCCGTCCGCCCGCGTCCGGTGTGGCTGCCGGGGGCGGATGGTGGGACCTCTCGCTGGGGCTGATCGGCGTTGCTACGATGCTCTCCATCGTGGCCGCGATCGCGATCGGCTTTTTCCTGGTCGGCCGCGGCCGGAAGCCGGACTTGCGGCCGGCGGCTGAGGATCTCGACGAGGCGCTGGCAGGCGTCGCTCCTGTTTCGCTCTCGGAGTCGTTGCGGCGGGTGGCCGCAGCCGAGGTAGCCCGCGACCGTGACGCCGACGGAGGTGGATGATGAGGAGTCAGGCACTCGTGGGCCGAGCGACGCTGGCGGTCGCCCTGGCGGCGGCAACCTGGAGTGGCCCGGCCCCGCTCCTCGCCCGAGGCGAACCGGCCAAGGATCTGATCTCGTTCCTCGAGTTGCGGGAGATCGACCGGTCTCGCCGGGCTGCGATCGAGTCGGCCGGGGAGTGGAGCCCGGACGTGGAGGCGACGCTCGTCAAAGTCCTCCAGCGGATCGACGCGCCCGCCAATCTCGTCGCCGGCTGGCGGGCCGCCGCCGTTCCCGTGCCGGCGGCCGGTGAAGCGGTCGCGATCGCCGACACGCTGGTGGTCGTGCGTGGGCGGGCGACGTTCGTCGCCCCGCAGAAACTGCCCGCGGACCTCGCGGAGCGGTTTGGCAAAGCCTCCTACGACATGGTCCGGATCATCGACGACCGGGGCCTGGCCGTCGACGTGCTGACCACGGCCGCGCCCGCGGCGTGGGCCCGCTGGCGGCCGATCGACGAGCCGGCCGGCGCGGTCGGCCTGCCCTTGTCCACCGCCGCGGCTCCGCGGCCGACCGACGGCCCGGGCGACGCTTCCCCCTGGCCCGACTCCAAGCCCGGCCTCGTGGTCGCGGCCGCCGGGGTGGGCTGGTATCCCGACACACCGCTCGGGAAGGCGGGCTTCGACTACGGCCTGTTCGATTCGGTGGCCGACGGCCAGAAGCTGGTTCGGGGCGACACGGCCGCCTTCTACGCCGCCCTGACGGCGGCCGGCCGGACCGACGCCAAGGCGATCGCGACGGCGGCGGGCGGGCCCACCGACTTTCTCCCGCTGATCGATCCGGGGCGGAAGTTTTTCCCCGTCAACCGCGGCAGTCCGGTGGTGATCGAGGGAGCGGCCCTGCGGGCCACGCGGGTCGCGATCGACGACCCCTTCCGCCGCCAGGAAGTGGGCAGCGACCATTACTGGGAGCTCTACGTGTTCGTCGAGACACCGCTGCTCGACGTGGATGGCCGGATGCAAAATTCGTTCCCGATCGTCTGCTGCGTGCGGGAGCTCTCGCCCGGCATGCCCAGCGGCGACCGGATCAACGAGCCTGTCCGGGTGCCGGGCTTCGCCTTCAAACGCTATGCCTACACCTTCGAGGCGCCGGTCGAGAAGGACGGCGGGTTGGTCGCCGAGACCGAGAAGCAGCAGACGACCCTCGTCGTGGGGCCGCGGGCCATCTGGACGCCGCCCGCGGCCGATCCGGCCTCCCGCAACATCGCCCTGATCGCCGGCGCCGCGGCCCTCGCGGCCCTGGCCGCCGTGTTCGGTCTCGGGCTGCTGTACGGCAACTGGTCGCTCAGCCGCACCATCGCGCGGTCGCGGGCCGAGCTGCCCGATCGCATCGACATTCACCCCGACGACGCCGGCCCGGACGGTCGCTGACGGTTCTTCCCTGCAACAATCCCTTCGTTTCCCACCCCCCGGAGCCCTGCATGCGACGCGCGAAGATCTCGATCATCGGAGCCGGCAACGTCGGCGCCACCACCGCCCACTGGACCGCCGCGGCCGAACTCGGCGACGTGGTGCTGCTCGACATCCCGGCCACCGAGGGGATGCCCGCGGGCAAGGCGCTCGACCTCTTCCAGGCCGCGCCGATCATGGGCTTCGACTCCCGGCTCGTCGGCACGACCGACTGGGCCGACACGGCGGGTAGCGACGTGGTGGTGGTCACCGCCGGCATCGCCCGCAAGCCGGGCATGAGCCGTGACGACCTGCTCTCGACCAACGCCCGGATCGTGGGCGACGTGGCCGCGAAGATCCGCGACACGAGCCCGCAGGCCATCGTGATCGTGGTTTCCAACCCGCTCGACGCGATGGTCCAACGGACTTTCCAGGTGACCGGCTTCCCGGCGGCCCGCGTGATGGGGCAGGCCGGCATCCTGGACACCGCCC
>JBIIYH010000100.1:0-9767 GCA_044346905.1 Pirellulales bacterium | reverse complement strand
TCGCCGCCGCTCCGGCTGCCCATCGCCCACCAGGCGGCCTGATCGATCTCGTCGGCGATGAACTCGACGTGGCCGTCGGCGAAGCAGACGTTCACGCCGCCGCGATGCTGGCTGCTCGGCGTGGCCAGGTAGTTGCCGCTGCCCTCGCCGCCGTAGACGTGGCCGTTGTAGCCGTTGGGCGGAAAGACATGCATGTAGGTGTTGCCCAGCGGCGTCCAGCCGCTGATCCAGGCCCGGCCCAGGAGCCGGGAGTAGGCCGGGTCAGCCCGTTTCTCGACGTAGTCGATCCAGGAGGCGAGCGACTGGCTGGAGCCGCTGCCGCCGCAGCCTGAGATCAGCGACACCGGCGTACTGCCGGCCCTGCCCTCTTCGGCATCGCCGCTGTCAAACTCGCCCGCCGCGACCAAGCTCACGATCCGCCGCTCGGCCACAAGAGCGGTCTTCGAAAGCCCGTCCGTAAAGTCCTTGGCCTTGATCTTCGTCGTCTGCCAGGCCGCAGCCGTCTCGGCCGGATCGGGATTGTGCATCGGGATCGCCCCGTTGTGCTTGCCGAGCCCGGGGCTGCGAATGGCCAGCGGCCCGGGCGAGATGCCCCGCGTCCGCCGCGGCCAACCGACGTTGCCGGCGTAGTTGCCCGGTGCCGGCATGGCCGAGCCGACGAACTGGGCGTGCTCAGACCGCTGGGTGTAGCTGTCGGACGGGCAGAGAAAGGACGGGACGACCGTGGCGGCCGCCCTGGCGTTCGGATGCGTCGCGGAGATCCGCATCGCCGGGGCCGATGGTCGATAGCCCCCCGTGCAGCCATCCATCATTCCCACGTCGCGGCGGATCGAGTTGAAGAGCGGCGCCTCGTCGAAATGCGGCAGGATCTCGAACAGAAAGCTCGTGAAGCCCGGACCGCAGCCGCCGGCCCCGGGCGCGGCGCCCGTCGAATGCACCGGCAGGCTGCCGCGGCAGTCGGTATGCGTCTGGATCGCCAGGCCGATCTGCTTGAGGTTGTTGGCGCACTGCAGCCGCCGGGCAGCCTCCCGGGCCCCCTGCACAGCCGGGAGGAGCAGGCCGATGAGCGTGGCGATGATCGCAATCACCACCAACAACTCGACGAGGCTGAATCCACGCCGGGGGGCGGTCGCAGCCGACGCTGGAGAAGGCTCGCGGAAGGGCATGGCGGAAGGCCGGCGGGGGCGTCCATCTGAGACCGGACGAGTTGAAAGTATGTCGCAACTTGCTTGCAAAAACAATCGTGCGGGCGATCCCCGCCCGATTGGATTCCAAAAGGTGCGAAAAACGTCCGCGGGCCGGAAATCCGGCAGGCCCGGTTAGCCGGGCGGCCGACGTGCGGTTTTCCTGGCGGGCCACTCCTCCCCTTTGCCCACGAGGATTTCGCATGATCGCCATCGCTCGGCCTCGGAAGGCCGCCTCCCCCCGCCCCCGTTCCTCCGCCAAGGCCAGCGCTGGCAAACTGCCCTCCGCGAGCCGTCGCGAAGCCGTCGCCCGCGTTGCCCGCCTGGCCGAACTGCGGGCTCGCCGGGAGACGCTCTTCGCTCGCTCGATCGACTACATCCCCTGCCGGCAGTTCCTCAAGGCCGATGCAGAGCGGCTGGCCACCGATCTTCCCGCCGCAGCCGCGGTGCCGCTCGAACGCTCGGACGCCGCACCTCCCACGGGTGCCGGTGTCACGCCCTACATCGCCAGCCTCTACCAGACGCGGCTCCTCGCCAAGGAGGAGGAGCAGTTCTATTTTCGCCGGATGAACTGGCTCAAGTTTCGGGCCGCCACCACGCGAGGCCGGCTCGACCGCCGCCGAGCCTCGCTCAAGCAGATCGAGCAGGTCGAGGGGCTGCTGGCCGAGGCCGAGACCGTCAAGGCGATTCTGATCACGGCGAACCTCCGGCTGGTCGTCTCGATCGCCAAGAAGTTCGTCGATGCGACCTGGTCGTTCGACGAGCTCGTCAGCGAGGGCAATCTCGCCCTGATGCGATCGGTGGAGAAGTTCAACTTCGCCCTCGGCAACCGTTTCAGCACCTACGCCACCTACGCCATCCAGCGGCACTTTTACCGGCTCTCCCATCGCGGCCGACAACTGCGGCAGCGGTTCGTGGCCGACGATGAGGCGCTCAAGGGTGAGGCCGCTGCGGAGCCGACGCACGAGTACCGTTCGGGCGAGCAGATCGCCATGCTCAAGGATCTGTTCGCGGGGTTCCTCGCCGAACTCGAGCCCCGGGAGCGGCGGATCGTCGTGGCCCGGTTCGGGTTCGACGGCAAGCCACCGCGGACCTTCCGCGAACTCGGGAGCCAGATGGGCGTGTGCAAGGAGCGGATCCGCCAGATCCAGGGCCGGGCGATGGACAAGTTGCGAGAGCTCGCCGCCGAGGCCAAGCTCGAACAGACGGTGGGCGACTGGCTGTGAGGGCGGTGCCCGAAATCCGCGGGATGCTTCCATGAGCCAGCGTGTCTTCATTCTCGGCGGAGCCGGTGGCATCGGCTCGGCGTTGGCCAAACAGATCGTGGACTCGGGCGGCCGGGTGTTTCTGGCCGGCCGCCACGCGGGCAAACTCGCGGCCATCGCGGCGGAACTGGGAGCGGCGCATGGCACGGTCGATGCGACCGACCCGGATGCGGTGGATGCCTGTGCCGATCGGGCCGCCGAGGCTCTGGGAGGGCTGACGGGCATCGCCTGCTGTGCCGGGTCGCTTCTGCTCAAGCCCGCACATCTGACGACGGCGGCGGAGTGGGGGGCGACCTTGGCCGCGAATCTGACGAGCGCCTTCGGCTGCGTGCGGGCGGCGGGCCGGCTGCTCAAGACCGACGGCGGGTCGGTGGTGCTCGTGTCGAGCGCCGCGGCCCGGATCGGCCTGGCCAACCACGAGGCGATCGCCGCGGCCAAAGCCGGCATCGTGGGCCTCATGCTCTCGGCGGCCGCGACCTACGCCCGCCAGCGGATCCGCTTCAACGCCGTGGCGCCGGGCCTCACGAAGACGCCGCTCACGCAGGGCCTGGTCGCGAGCGAGCTGGCCGAAAAAGCCTCGATCGGCATGCATCCGCTCGGTCGGCTGGGCACGCCCGACGACGTCGCCCGGGCGATTGCCTTTCTGCTCGACCCCGCCCAGGACTGGATCACCGGGCAGGTGCTCGGCGTGGACGGCGGCCTCGCCAGCCTCAAGACCCGGCAAGGCTGACGGGTTTGTTTGCGGGGTGGGCCGCGGCCGCAGGACCAGGCCCCTGAGGTACAGGCGTTCGAAACGGCGCCACGGGGACGGTAGGATTGAGAGATGATCGGGTCTTCGTCCAGCCTCACTGAACTGCCTCCCGCACGGCGTCGGGGGTTCACCCTGGTCGAGCTCTTGGTGGTGATCGCCATCATCGCCACGCTGCTCGGCCTCCTCCTGCCGGCGGTGCAGAGCGTTCGCGAAACCGCGCGGCGCACGCAGTGCGCCAACCATCTGCGGCAACTCGGGCTCGCGATCATCGCCCACGAGTCGGGCCGCAAGATTTTCCCGACAGGCCGGCTGTCGCGGGAACCGGACGGCTACGGCTGGACCTTTCGCCTCCTGCCCTATCTGGAGGAGGCGGCGATCTACGACGCCTGGGTGCCCGAGGCCTTGGTCTACGACGACCGCAACGCCAAGGCGATGCGGTCGCCCGTGGCCGGATACTACTGCCCGAGCCGCCGCGGTCCCGCTGCGGACCGCAACTTCGACAACAACAACCAGCGGCCCCCGGTGCTCGGCGTCGCGGCCGGCGGCGACTATGCCGCCAGCGCCGGCAGCTGGTTCATGTATGCCTCGGAGAGCGGCATTCCCGATGGCAGGAAGGCCGGCCCGATCTTCACATTCTCCAAAGTCAAGCCAGCCCACGTCAGCGACGGCCTGAGCAAGACCTTCGCCGTCGGCGAGCGGCACATCCCGCCGGCAGATCCCTCCTGGGGCGACATGGCTCAGCGGTTCCAGGGCGATACGGCGGTGTTTCCCTCCGACACACCCGACGTGCTGTTCCGCGACGTCTACCGCGGGCTGGCCGGCGCTCCCGACGACCGCAGTGCCCGCAAGTTCGGCAGCCGCCACGCCGACGTGGTGCAGTTCGTGTTTCTCGACGCGCACGTCGAGCCGATCACGACCGACACCGATCGCGAGGTGCTCCTGCGGTATGCGCTGATCGGTGATGGCACGGATCCGACCGCCGTGATCGACGACGGTGGCGACGACGGCACCTGACGCACCGGGCAAGGCCATGCCGCGACCCCGACCCCAGGTTCCCGATCACGGCACGCAGACGGGCGTCCGCCCGTGGCTCGTGGTGGCCGCCGTCGCCCTGCTCGCCGCCCTGGCGGCCGCGACCTGGCTGCTCTGGCCCCGCGAGGACAAGCTCGGCACGGTGACCGCGCTGCAGAAGCAGTTGCTCGCGGTCGGACGCAAGCCGAGTCGGGCGGCCATCGACCAGCTGATTCGCACCGTCGACCGGATGGATCGACGCGATCTCGGCGCCGCTTTTCGGGCGGCCGGCGCGGAGTGGAAAAGGATCAAGCAGGAGGCGATCGACGCCTACTTCCAGGCCGCGACCGCCGACCGCCCACGACTGCTCGACGACTACATCGCAAGACTCGCGGCCTATCACGAACTGCTCGTGGCAATGAACCCCGGGGCCCGGCCCGACTCACCCGCCTATCTGCCCCGCGAGCGGCGGCGACGCGACCCCCAGGCGGAACCGGCCAAACCGCCGGCGAAGCCCCCGGCCGACGCGGAGGCCGAGGCCGCCCGCCGCCAGCTCGCCGACCGGTTCGAAGCCGCGGTCGACGCCCACGCCAAATCCCGCGGCCAGCCGCTGCCTGTCTTCCGCTGAGGAGTCGATCAGCCCGGGCGATCGAGTTGACGAACATCCGGATCTTCCCGCAGGAGTGCGAGTGGATGCCGAACTTCGCGCTCCACGAACCGGCCCACGGCTACCGCACCGCCGAGACCTGCTGGCTGATCGGCACCGGTCTGGGCCGGGGCGTGCTTCCCCTCGCGGACGGTCGCCAGGGGGAAATCGCCAGGGGGAAATAACGGCTGGTCGCCGGTGAGATTAGGCCGGTGCCACGGCAAGCTTGGGGCAGCGGCCGAGGATTTGGCGGTCCCAGGTGTAGAGGGCCACGCCGAGGTCCTCCGCCAGGGCGATGTACTGGCTGTCGTAGCCGCTGCAGCCGGTTCGCCGGGCCACGGCGAGCACCCGTTCAGGGCGAACCTCGAAGGTGCCGTCGAGCATCAACTCGAGTGCGTCATCGAGCAGGCCGGCGGTGAGCCTCGAGTCGAGCCGCCCGTGCCGCTCCGACGTGGCCAAAACATTGAGAAACTCATCGAGCCAGAGCCGGGGAGCGACCCATTCCCGATCAGCCTGCCAGAGGCGGTCGGCCGCCTCGGAGCGGTCGCCTGCAATCAGCAGGTAGGCGATCACGTTCGTATCGACGACGATCACTCCCGCCCCTCACGAATCGCCTCGTGCAGGAGGGCATCGTCGAGAACGGGAGCCATCGTCGCCCGGCGGCTCCGGATCCGCTCCAGGAGGTCGAGGCGATCGATCCGCCGCGGGCCGAGCGACCGCTCGAGGGTCGTAAGGATCAGTTTGTTGAGACTGCGACCGCTCGCCTCGGCCGCGGCCCGCAGCCGCTCATGGAGTTCGTCAGGCACGTCTTTGAGCGTGATGTTGGCCATGGATGCATTATGGCACCGGTTCGCAACCCCGGACAGCCCGGCCGGCTGGTTGACACGCAGCCGCAGCGAAGCCGGCGGACGGCCCTGATCGCGGCAATCTTGGCTTGCCGCGGGGAGACCGGTTCTCTAGTCTCCCCGCCCCGCCGGGAACCCCGGCGACCCACAGGACAGGGAGGCGCGGTCATGGCGGTCACGCTCGGAGAGCTTGCGACGGTCGTCGGCGGGGCAATTGCGGCGGGCGAGGCGAGCCTGCCGATCGCCGGCGCCGCCACCCTGGAGACGGCCACGCCCCACGACATCACGCTCGTCGATGCCCCCGACAAGCTGCACCTGCTCGCGAAGTCGGCCGCCGCAGCCGCGATCGTGCCGGCCGGCTCCGGGCCACTCGACCGGCCCACGATCGAGGTGGAAGACGTCCACGCCGCCTTCGCCGCCGCGATCACCCGCTTCCGGCCGCCTCGGATCGTCCCCCGCACCGGCGTGAGCCCGCAGGCCGCCGTCGATCCCTCCGCGCGGCTGGGCGACGACGTCGAGGTCCATCCCTTCGCCACCGTCGGGGCCGACTGCGAGCTCGGCCCGGGCGTCACGATCCACTCGGGCGCGCGACTCATGGCCGGCTGCCGCGTCGGGGCCGGCACCACGATTTTTCCCAACGCGGTTCTCTACGAAGACACCGTCGTCGGCCAACGGTGCGTCATCCATGCCAATGCCGTCCTCGGGGCCCACGGCTTCGGCTACAAGGTCGCCGCCGGCCGCTACGCGCTTTCGGCGCAACTCGGCTGGGTCGAACTCGGCGACGACGTCGAGGTCGGGGGCTGCACCACGATCGACCGCGGCACCTACGGGCCGACCGTGATCGGCGCGGGCACCAAGCTCGACAACCTCGTGATGATCGCCCACAACTGCCGGCTGGGGCGGCACAACATGATCTGCTCGCAGGTGGGCGTGGCGGGCAGCACCTCCAGCGGCGACTGGGTGGTGATGGCCGGGCAGGTGGGCGTCCGCGATCACGTCCACATCGGCGACAAGGCCGTGCTCGGGGCCCGTTCGGGCGTTTCCTGCGACATCGAGGCGGGCAAGACCGTGCTCGGCGAGCCGGCCATCGACCTTCGCGACCGCAAGCTCCAACTGGCGACGATCTCCAAGCTTCCCGAGATGCGAAAGGAGCTCAAGGCCCTCGCCGCCCGGCTCGACGCCCTGGAGCGAACGGGGGCCGCCGCCTCAGCCCCCGTCGCCGACGCCGCCTGACCCTTGCGCCCATGGACGTGCACCGCGAGATCATTCCTGCCCCGAGCCTCGCCGGCGAACTGGTCGGCATCCTCGCCGGCTGGGGCCGCTATCCCGTCGCGGTCGCCGAGGCGATCCGCCGCGCGGGCGGCCGCACCGCGATCCTCGCGATCCGCGACCACGCCGATGCGGCCCTCGAGCCGCTCGCCGACGTGGCCGGCGAGGTGGGCGTGGCCGAGATCGGCGTGGCCGTTGAGTTCTTCCGCCGGCACGGCGTCCGCCGGGCCACGATGGCCGGCAAGATCCACAAGGCGAAGCTCTTCACGCGGCACGCCTGGCTTCGCCACCTGCCCGACTGGACGGGCCTCAAGACCTTCTGGCCCCACGTCGTCAGCCGCCGCCGCGACAACCGCGACGATTCGCTGTTGGGCGCGATCGCCTCGGCCTTCGACGCCCGCGGCGTCACGATCTGCCCGGCCACCGACTTCGCGCCGGAACTCTTGGCCGAGGACGGCCTGCTGGCCGGGCGGCCGCTTTGCCAGAGGCTCGAGGCCGACGTCGCCTTCGGCTGGCGGCTGGCCAAGGAGCTCGGCCGGCTCGACATCGGCCAGACCGTGGTCGTCAAGAACCGGGCGCCCTTGGCGCTCGAGGCGATCGAGGGCACCGACGAGTGCATCCGTCGGGCCGGCCGGCTCTGCCCCACCGGCGGGATGACGGTGGTCAAGGTCGCCAAGCCCCAGCAGGACCTCCGCTTCGACATGCCCACGATCGGGATCGGCACGCTCGAGTCGGCAGCGGCCGCCGGGGCGCGGGTGCTGGCGATCGAGGCGGGCCGCACGATCCTCGTGGACCGACAGCAACTCGCCGAGTTCGCGGGGCGACACGGGATCACGATCGCCAGCGTGTGCGACTCAGGCGGCGAGGCGGCCCTCGATTCCGTCCGCACCGCGGCCTGACCGTATACTGCGGGCATGTGGTTTCGCTTCGCGGCCCTCTCGCTTCTCGCCTTCGCGACTTCCGTGGTCGGGGGCGCCGAGCCGCCGCCGATCGACATGGACGTCGATCCGACCGCGGTCATTCCGCCGGCCGCGACCCACCACATGGGCCGCGAGATCGCCCAGACGATGCACTACACCGGCGCGCCCTGGCTCGTCCGCGAGAGCCGCCAGCGGGAGGAGGACTGCCGGCTCCTGCTCGAGGCGCTCGAGGTCAAGAAGGGCCAGCGGATCTGCGACCTCGGCTGCGGCAACGGCTTCTACACGCTCGAGCTCGCCCGCCGCGTCGGCCCCGAAGGGCTCGTCTACGCCGTCGACATCCAGCCCGAGATGCTGCGGATGCTCGCCCGGAGGGCCGCCGAGGAAGGCCTCGAAAACATCCGCCCGATCCTGGGCACCGTCGCCGATCCGCGGCTGCCCAAGGGGGAGGTCGATCTCGTGCTCTGCATCGACGTGTACCACGAGTTCTCGCACCCGGAGCCGATGCTGGCCCGGATCCGCGAGAGCCTCTCGCCGGAAGGCCGACTCGTGCTGGCCGAGTTCCGCGGCGAGGATCCGGCCGTGCCCATCAAGCCCCTGCACAAGATGACCAAGGCCCAGGTGCGGGCCGAACTCGAGCCGGCCGGGTTCCGGGTGGCCCGGGAGTTCGACCGGCTCCCGTGGCAGCACCTCCTGTTCTTCGCGGCCGGCGAGCCCGGGGCCGCCGGTGGCAACCGGTAGCCCGCCCCCGGGGGGCCTGAAAAAAACCGATTTTTCCCGGGAAAAATCCCCTGCAAGCCGGGCCGGGGGAAATCCAACCCCGGTCGCCGCCGCCCTGTTGCATTCGGTCGCCGGCAGGGCGATACTGAACCTGTTGAAAGGGCAAGGAGATTCCGGGGCTGAAGCGGCAAGCTTTCTCACCCCGCTCACAAGGACCCGCTGCATGTCGATCCGGCCTTCGAGTTTCCGTGCAGCCGACTCCGCCTGCCGCAATCCCCGGGGCGGCTCTCTCGATCCGGCCATCGTCGAGGACATCGCCACCGCGACCTGCGTGGCTGAGCCTGCCCTCGGCACCAACTGGGTGCTGGGTTCCAACCCGCACATGCGGCGGATCGCCAAGTCGATCGAGCGGGCCGCTGAGGTCGAGTGCACCGTGCTGGTCTCCGGCGAGACGGGCACGGGCAAGGAACTCTGGGCCCGGCTGCTCCACCGCAGTGGCCCGCGGCGCAACAAGGCCTTTGTCCCGGTCAACTGTGCCGCGCTCACGGCGTCGCTTGCCGAAAGCCAGCTCTTTGGCCACGAGAAGGGGGCGTTCACCGGCGCCGCCGGGAAGGCGCTGGGCATCTTCCGGGCCGCCGAAGGGGGCGTGGTGTTTCTCGACGAAATCGGGGAGATGCCTGCCGAGCTTCAGCCCAAGCTCCTCCGCGTGCTCCAGCAGCGGGAGGTTCTCCCGGTGGGTGCCTCGGAGCCGGTGCCGATCGACGTGCAGGTGGTCGCCGCCACCAATCGCGACCTCGAGCAGGAAGTTGAGAAGGGCGGGTTTCGCGAGGACCTCTACTACCGCCTCAACATGATCGAACTGCGGGTGCCGCCGCTCCGCGAGCGGCCCGAAGATATCCCGTCGTTCATCGAGTTTTTCGCGCAGCGGTTCGCCGACCGCTACGGATTCCCGGCCTGGGAGCCGACGCCCGAGCAGCTGGCAGAGTTTTGCAGCTTCGACTGGCCCGGCAACATCCGTCAGCTCGAGCACTGCATCGAGCAGGCGTATGTCCTCCAGGAGGAGCCGAAGCTGCCGCTCAAGGCCGCCCGGTCCGCAGGCAACGGCCGGCTGCCCTGCCTCGACCTCGCCAAGCTTCGCGAGCGGGCGATCCGCGAGGCC
>JBIIYH010000364.1:0-2729 GCA_044346905.1 Pirellulales bacterium | reverse complement strand
CCACGAGGGCCACGGCGTCGTAGACGCCGTTCTCGAACCGCAGCGGAAGGCCGAGGGCCACGGCGATACCGGCGGTGTGCGGCACGATCTCCTCGAGCACTCGCCAGGCCATCCGCTGCGTGGCCGGAGCGAGGAAGGCGTCGTCGCAGCCGTAGCCGGAGATGCAGAGCTCCGGGAGGCAGAGGATCGCCACGCCCTCGGCCCGGGCCGCCGCGATCGCGGCCACGATCCGGTCACGATTGCCGTCCCAGTCGAGCGGCGTCTGGTTGAGGGCCGAGCCCCCGAGGCGGATCAGGTGCATGCGTGGCAGTGCGCCCCTACCCCGGCTCTTCCAGGTAGGTGTAGCCCCCGAGCCCCTCCTCGTAGAACTTGAGGAACCGGCCGGCCTGGCTGTCATCGATCCGCCCCTCGCGGACGGCCCGCTCCAGTGAATCCCGCAGCCGCTGCACGAGTTGGTCGGCGTCGAACTCGACGTAGTCGAGCACCTCGCGGACGGTGTCCCCCTTGATGACCGCGTCGACCACCACCTCGCCCCGCTCGTCAGTGCTGATATGGACGGCGTTCGTGTCGCCGAACAGGTTGTGGAGATCGCCCAGGATCTCCTGGTAGGCGCCGATCAAGAAGGCGCCGAGGTAGTAAGGGTCGTTATTCCAGGCGTGCAGCGGGAGCGTCCGCTTGACGTCGCGGCGGTCGATGAACTGGTCGATCTTGCCGTCGGAATCGCAGGTCACATCCCCGAGCACGGCGCTGCGGCAGGGCTTTTGGTTCAGCCGATGGATCGGCATCACCGGAAACAGTTGCTTGATCGCCCAGCTGTCGGGCATCGACTGAAAGAGCGAGAAGTTGCAGAAGTAGGTGTCGGAGAGCGCGGCCTCGAGCCCCTCGAGTTCCTCGGGCACGTAGTCGAGCGACTTGGCCAGCTTGCTGATCCGGCGGCAGGTCGCCCAGTAGAGATTCTCCACTGCCGACCGCTGGTCGAGCGGCAGGTAGCCGCTGGCGAAGAGATTGAGCGCCGTGTCGAGTGACTGCTGGGCGTCGTGAAAGCTCTCGAGCAGGTTGCGGACGTTGATGTTTTGGTAGGTCTCGTGGAGATCCACCAGCGGCTGCTCGGCGTCGGCCGCCGGCTCGCTGACAGCCGCGGTCCCCCCCTGCTCCGAGACGCCCAGCACGCCGAAGATCAGCACGCTGTGGTAGGCGACCACGGCCCGGCCGCTCTCGGAGATGATCGTGGGGTGCGGCACGCCCGCCTCGTCGCAGGCGTTCTGGACGTGGTAGACCACGTCGTTGGCGTATTCCTGCAGGCTGTAGTTCACGCTCGACTCGAAGTTGGTCTGGGAGCCGTCGTAGTCGATACCCAGGCCGCCGCCAACGTCGAGATACCGCAGCCCCGCGCCCCGCTTGACCAGCTCGGCGTAGATCCGCGACGCCTCGTTAAGGGCGGTCTTGATGTGGCGGATGTTGGTGATCTGGCTGCCCTGGTGGAAGTGGAGCAACTGCAGACAGTCGGCCATGCCCCGCTCGGCCAAGACGTCGAGCCCGCGGACGAGCTCGCTGGCGGTCAGGCCGAACTTGCTGCGAAAGCCGCCGGACGACTGCCAGCGGCCGCTGCCTCGGGCGGCGAGCTTGATCCGCATCCCGAGCCGGGGCCGCACACCGAGCTTCTCGGCGTATTCCAGGATCATGTGCAGCTCGGAGAAACGCTCCACGACCGGGATGATGTGACGGCCCATCTTCTGGGCCATCATCACCGTCTCGATGAACTCGGCGTCCTTGAAGCCGTTGCAGATGATCGGCGTGTCGTCATCGGCCAGGGCGATCACGGCCAGCAGCTCGGGCTTGCTGCCCGCCTCGAGGCCGAACCGGAACGGCCGGCCGAACCGGAGCACCTCCTCCACCACCTGCCGCTGCTGGTTGACCTTGATCGGATAGACGCAGCAATACTCGCCGTTGTAGCCGTTCTCCTGCATCGCCACGGAGAAGGCGCGGTGCATCTCCCCGAGCCGGTGCTGGAGGATCTCCGCGAACCGGAGCAGGATCGGCAGGTCGATGCCGCGAACCTGAAGCCGGTCGACCAGTTGCTTGAGGTCGATGCTCCGGGTCGGGTCCTTGTCGGGGTGGACCAGCAGATGGCCGTTGGGCCCGACCGAGAAGTAGCCGTTGCCCCAGCGGTTCACCTCGTAGAGGTCGGCCGCGTCGGCGGTGCTCCAGTGTTCGATTTCCAGGTCGACGGCAGCCATCGAGGGCCCTCGGGGGAAGCGCGGCCGGCGGCCGCGTGCGGAAGTGTATCGTGCGGGATTTCCTTGGCCATGCCAAATCGGCCTGGGGCGACACCAGCGGGCAGGGATCCCGACTCAGACCGTCGTCCGCGACCAGGCCCGGCCGCGGAAGATCAGGAGCATCGCCAGGCCGCGGGCGGCGAGGTCGGCGGCCATCGCCAACCACGCGCCGCGGACGCCCAGGCCACAGGCGTCGAGCGTGCCCAGCCCGGCCGGGAGCGGCACCTGGCTCCAGGCGAGCAGGACCGCCAGCGGCAGCCGGATCGCGAGCAGGCCCGTGAAGTTGACCAAGAGCGGTGGCCGAGTGGCGCCGGCCCCTCGCAGGCCGCCGGAGAGCACCATCAAGAGCGCCAGGGCCGGCTGGACGAGGGCGACGATCCGCACCAGCCGGGCGGCGAGCCCGGCCACCTCCGGCTGCCGGCCGGCCCCGCCGGTGAACCAGGCCGCCAAGGG
>JBIIYH010000363.1:0-2735 GCA_044346905.1 Pirellulales bacterium | reverse complement strand
CGTGATGCGGTGCGGCATTCTGCAAGCCCGCCGGGCGGGGCTGGAGGCCGAGGACGTGGCCAACACCCGGACGCTGGCGGCGCTGCGAAAGCTGTGAAGAAAAAGGTGTCGGAAACGTGTCAGGAACCTTTTTCTCTCAGCCCCCCAGCCCGTCGGCGTGCTTGCGATAAAGCCCGCGGAACTGGTGGTAGGTGAGCCCCAGCCGCTCCGCCGCCCGCCGCTGGTTGTGCCGGGCCTCGGCGAGCGCCTGCCGCACGAGTTCGATCTCCAGCCGGGCGACCGCCTCCGGGAGCGTCTGGGCCGGCCTCGCCAGGGCGGCCGGGGCCGATGCCGGTGGCGCCGGGGCCGGTGCCGGGCTCGGTGGCGTCGGCAGATCGCCCGGCTGCTCGATCTGGGCGAAGGGATCGAAGACGATCTCATCGACGACGTCGGCATCGGCCCGGTAGACGGCCCGCTCGACCACGTTCTTGAGTTCGCGGACGTTGCCCGGCCAGGGATGGGCCAAGAGCGCGGCCTGGGCGGCCGCCGAGAACGTGGGCGGCGCAGCAAGGCCCAGTTCGTGCGCCATGCCCGCGGCGAACTTTCCGGCCAGGAGGAGCACGTCGTCGCCACGATCGCGCAAGGGCGGCACGTGCACCACCTCGAACGACAGCCGATCGAGGAGGTCTTCCTTGAAGCGGCCGGCCCGGGCCAACGCCGGCAGGTCGGCGTTGGTGGCGCCGATGATCCGCACGTCCACCCGCGTGGGCTTCGAGCTGCCGACCCGCTCGAAGCTGCCATATTCGACGACCCGCAGGATCTTCTCCTGGGCCTCGATCGGGATCAGCCCGATCTCGTCGAGCAGGAGCGTGCCGCCGTCGGCCGCCTCGAACCGCCCGGCCCGCTCCTGCACCGCGCCGGTGAAGGCGCCCCGCTCGTGGCCGAAGAGCTCCGCCTCGATCAAGGCCGGCGACAGGGCCGCGGAGTTGAGGGCCACCAGCGGCGATTCCCAGCGGCGCGAGAGGTAGTGGATCTTGGCCGCGGCCAGTTCCTTGCCGCTGCCACGCTCCCCGACCAACAGCACGGGCCGGTCCACCTTCGCGACCCGGGAAAGCCGCTCGGTGAACGCGAGAAACGTCTCGGACTGCCCGGCTGCCTCGTGCACAAGCGCCTTTCAAGCTAGATTGTGGCCTCTCAAGCCTATTAGCGGTTTTTTTCGCCACAATAGACGAATGGTTTTTGTTCGGCTATGTGACGTAAGCATATGTCATCAAATGACTTAAGAAATCCAGACCGAAACGGCACGGCGTTCGCTTTTATCGGCGATCGTCACGGGAAGCCCGTCGCCGGTTGCCGGCTGGGGCCGCCCGCGGCAGCGAGTCTCCGTGCCCGTCCCCGTTTTTGTCTCGTCCCCTCATTGCACAAGGAGCACGCCATGGGCGTCTTCACCCGGCTCAAGGACATCATCAACTCGAATCTCAACGCCATGCTCGATGCGGCCGAAGACCCGGAGAAGCTGATCCGGCTCATGAGCCAGGAGATGGAAGACACGCTCGTCGAGGTGAAGGCCAACTGCGCCGGGGCGATCGCCGCCCGGAAGAAGGCGGAGCGGGCCGAGGCCGCCGCCCGGGCCGCGATCGGCGAGTGGGAGGGCCGGGCCCGGCTGGCCCTCGACAAGAACCGCGACGACCTGGCCCGCGAGGCGCTCCGCGAGAAGCAGCGGTTTGCCGAGCAGGCCGAGGCCTTCGGGCAGGAGGCCGCCGCCTGCGGCGAGATCGTGGCCCAGTACAAGCAGGACATCGCCGCGGTCGAGGAAAAGCTGCAGGCCGCCCGCGAGCGGCACCGGCTGCTCGTGCAGCGGCACACCCGGGCCCGCAACCACAAGCAGGCCCAGGCCACGCTCCGCCGGGCGGGCAGCCTCGACGCGGTCGCCCGCTTCGACCAGCTCGAAAACCGGATCGAGCGGATGGAGGCCGAAGCCAGCCTGGTGAACTACGCGCCCAACGTATCGCTGGTCGAGCAGCTCGAGGCCCTGCGGGGCGAGGACAAGGTCGAGAAGGAACTCGAGGCCCTCAAGCGGCGGCACCGCGGGGAATGAGACCCCCGCGGGCCGTTGACCGAAGCCTCACCGAATCCAGACACCCCGTGACCGGAGTTCCGCGACGATGACCGACACTCTCTGGCTCGATCCTGACCGTGCCGGCCGCCGGCCCGGCCTCCTGTTCGGCGTCTGCCGCTGGCTGGCGGACCGGCTCGGCCTCTCGGCCTTCTGGGTGCGGCTGGCCGTGCTCGTGGCGGCCTGGCTCTCGGGCTGGTGGCCGGCCGCCGCGATCTATCTGGCGGCGGCGATCCTCCTGGGGCGGGCCCGGCCGGCCCGCGTGCCCGCGGTCGCCGACTGGCGGCTGCCGCCGGGGTTCACGTCGTGGGACGTGGCCGGTCTCCGCCGCCGCTGTGCGCAGCTGGAGCGGCGGTGCCAGGCGGCCGAGCGCCGCCTGGAGCGGGAGCGGTCGTGGGCCGAACTCCTCCGTCGTCCCGTGTGAGAATGCCTCACGAATCCGTTTCTGAGCCCCGCATGACCAGCACCGCAACCTCCCAACATCCCACGCGGATCGGCCGCTATACGGTCACCGGCCTGATCGGCCGGGGCGGCATGGGCACGGTCTACCGCGGCCACGACGACGCGCTCGACCGCGACGTGGCCGTGAAGGTGATTCACGACCGCTTCGGCCACTCCGAAAACGTGCTCCGCCGCTTCG
>JBIIYH010000027.1:0-19246 GCA_044346905.1 Pirellulales bacterium | reverse complement strand
CCAAGCTACATGGTCGAGTCGGCCGACGAAGGCTTCACCGGCGCGGTGGTCGGGGTGTTCCAGCCACGGCTCCAGTTGTTGCCGATGCGATGGCGGGAGATCCTCGACCCGGAAGCCTTCACCGTGGCGGTGCGGCGCCGCCAACTGGCGATCAAGACCGGCGGCTGGTGGCGGGGCCGGGCCCTGGCGATCGGGTTCACGCTGGTTGGGGTCGGCCTGGCCGCCACGCTCGTCGGCGACGAACGGCTGGGGGCGGCGGCGGGCGTCGTCAGCTTCAGCCTGATCTTCACCCTCTGGTCGTTTCTCGGCTTGCTTGTCTTGCCGACGCCCAGCCGCCGAGGCGTCGCTGAGGTCGACCGCACCCTGCTGGCGACCGGCTGCGACCGGAACGACCTCGAGCGGACTATTGAACTCCTCGACGGACTGCAGGACCGCGAACGGCAGCGGTCGCCGGTAATCGAGACGATCTTCCACCCTGTCCCCAGTGTCGAAGCCAGGCTGCGAGGGCCGCACGCTTCCGGCACGCGGGGCTATTGGGACGCGGCCCGAACGACCGTCTTTTTGAGTGCCGCCGGTCTCGGTCTGCTCGGCCGCGCTGTTCACTGCAACTGCGGCCGCCCCGCCCTCTGGGCATTTTTGCCGATTGATTGAGCGTTATCGGGGAATCATCACCGCGACAGTTGGGCCGGAGGTAACGCACCGCGGCTGGCTCGTGATTCGCCAGCCGAAGAACGCCTCGGAAGTGCCACTGGCCGTTCGATCCTCTGTCGGGCGACGGCGATCGCCGAGGGCCTGGGGCCTGCATCACCGGGTGGCGGCCGTCTCGGGGAAGCGGTCTTGGATCGGCTGGACGGAAAGCGGCTCGGAGCGAAGGCCTTCCATCGCCCGCACACACGCCTCCGCGGCCGGGAGCGTGGTGATGCAGGGCACGCCGTAGAGCACGCTCGCCGCCCGGATCCGCCCCTCGTCGGTGCGGGCTCCCTTGCCGCGCGGCGTGTTGAAGATCAGCTGCACGCGGCCGTCGATCAGATGGTCGAGCAGGTTGGGATGTCCCTCCTGGAGCTTCTTCACGATCTCGACCTCGATGCCCGCCCCGGCCAGCGTGCGGGCCGTGCCCGCGGTCGCCATCAGCTCGAAGCCGAGGGCCACGAGCCGCCGCGCCAGCCCCACCATCTGCTCCTTGGCCTGCTCGCTCGCCACGCTCAAGAAGATCCGCCCCTTCTCGGGGAGCAGGATGCCGGCGGCCACCTGGCTCTTGGCGAAGGCGATCGCGAAGCTCTCGCTCACCCCCATCACTTCGCCCGTGCTCCGCATCTCGGGGCCGAGCGCGATATCCACGCCGGCGAACTTTACGAACGGGAACACGCTCTCCTTGACGCTCACGTGCGCCGGCTCGGGGTCGGCCGTGATCCCTTGCTCAGCGAGGCTCACGCCCGTCATCACCTTGACGGCCACCTTGGCCACAGGGAGCCCCGTGGCCTTGGCCACGAACGGCACCGTACGGCTGGCCCGCGGGTTGACCTCGATCACGTAGAGCGTGGGCTTCGTCGCCCCCTCGGCGTCCGACTCTTTCTTGACGGCGAACTGCACGTTCATCAGGCCGACCACGCCGAGGCTCCGGGCGAGGCCCGCTGCCGCCACCTTGATCCCGGCGATCACATCGTCCGAGAGGCTGTGGGGCGGGATGCAGCAGGCCGAGTCGCCGGAGTGCACGCCGGCCTCCTCGATGTGCTCCATCACGCCTGAGACGATCACATCGCGGCCGTCGCAGATGCAGTCCACATCCACCTCGATCGCGTCTTCCAGGAACCGGTCGATCAGCACCGGCTGCCCTTGGGCCACGGCGAACGCCTCGGCCACGTACCGCTCGAACTGGGCCTGGTCGTAGCAGATCTCCATCGCCCGGCCGCCGAGCACGAAGCTCGGCCGCACGAGCGACGGGTAGCCGATCCGGGCCACCTCGCGGCGGGCCTGCTCGAGCGTCTTGGCGATCCCGCTGGCCGGCTGCCTGAGGCCGAGCCGATCGAGCAGGTCGCGAAACTTCTCCCGGTCTTCCGCCATCTCGATCGTGTCTACGGAGGTGCCGATGATCGGCAGCCCCGCGGCGGAGAGCGCTCGGGCCAGATTGAGCGGCGTCTGTCCGCCGAGCTGCACGATCACGCCGTTGGGCTGGACGCGGTCCGCGATGTTGAGCACGTCCTCGCAGGTCAACGGCTCGAAGAAGAGCATGTCGCTCGTGTCGTAATCGGTGCTCACCGTCTCCGGATTCGAGTTGACCATCACGCTCTCGATGCCCAGCTCGCGGAGCGCGAAGCTCGCGTGGCAGCAGCAGTAGTCGAACTCGATTCCCTGGCCGATGCGGTTGGGCCCGCCGCCCAGAATCATCACCCGCTTCCGCCCCGGCTCCTTGGGTCGCGTCTCGTCCTCCGCTTCCCAGGAGGAGTAGTAGTAGGGAGTCTGGGCCTCGAACTCGGCGGCGCAGGTGTCCACCGCCTTGTAGGCCGCCACGATCCCCCGCCGCTTCCGCTCGGCCCGCACCTCCATCTCCGCGGAGCCCAGAAGCGTGGCCAGTTGTCGGTCGGAGTAGCCGGCCTGCTTGGCGGCCCGCAACAGCCCGTCGTCGATCGCGGCCAGCGAGCCGACCGTCTTCAGCAGGCTCTCGAACTCCACGAGCTGCGCGAGCTGGTCGAGGAACCAGCGGTCGATGGCCGTGATCTCGTGGATCTCGTCCACCGTCATCCCGGCCAGGAGGGCATACCGCAGATACCAGACCCGATCGGGGTCGGGCGTGGCGATCTTCGCCCGGATGTCGTCGATGCCGGGCTCGGCCGGCGTGCCCCAGAGATCCTTGCCGTCGCAGCCGAAGCCGAAGGCCCCCACCTCGAGGCCGCGGAGAGCCTTCTGGAAGGCCTCCTTGAAGGTTCGCCCGATCGCCATCGTCTCCCCCACGCTCTTCATCTGCGTGGTCAGCCGCGAATCGGCCTCGGGAAACTTCTCGAACGCGAACCGCGGCACCTTGACGACCACGTAGTCGATCGCCGGCTCGAAGCAGGCCTTGGTCATCCGGGTGATGTCGTTGGGCAGCTCGTGGAGCCGCCAGCCGACGGCGAGCTTGGCGGCGATCTTGGCGATCGGGAAGCCGGTGGCCTTGCTGGCCAGGGCCGAGGAGCGGCTCACCCGCGGGTTCATCTCGATCACGATCATCCGGCCCGTCGCGGGCTGCACGGCGAACTGGATGTTGGAGCCGCCCGTCTCCACGCCCACCGCCCGGATCACGGCGAAGCTGGCGTCCCGCATCCGCTGATACTGCTTGTCGGTCAGCGTCATGGCGGGGGCGACGGTGATCGAGTCGCCGGTGTGAACGCCGCAGGGGTCGAAGTTTTCGATCGAGCAGATCACGACGGCGTTGTCGTCGGCGTCCCGCATCACCTCCATCTCGAATTCCTTCCAGCCGAGGATCGACTCCTCGACGAGCACCTCGCCCACCGGCGAGAGGTCGAGGCCCCGCTGGACCTTGGTGTCGAACTCCTCGCGGTTGTAGGCCACGCCCGAACCGGAGCCGCCGAGCGTGAAGCTCGGGCGGATCACGGCCGGCAGGCCGATCTCGGCGAGCACCTCGCGGGCCTCGGCGAGGCTGCGGACGATCCGGCCCCGGCAGGTCTCCAGGCCGATCTTCTCCATCAGCGCCTTGAAGATCTCGCGATCCTCGCCTCGCTTGATCGCGTCGGCCTTGGCCCCGATCATCTCCACGCCGTGCTTGGCGAGGATCCCCCGGCGGTCGAGCTCCATGGCGAGGTTCAAGGCCGTCTGGCCGCCGAGCGTGGGGAGCACGGCGTCGGGCTTCTCGGCCTCGATCACCTTCTCGAGCATCTCGGGCGTCAGCGGCTCGATGTAGGTCCGATCGGCCGTGCCCGGATCGGTCATGATCGTGGCCGGGTTGGAGTTGACGAGCACCACCCGGTAGCCGTCCTCGCGGAGGGCCTTGCAGGCCTGGGTGCCGGAATAGTCGAACTCGCAGGCCTGGCCGATGACGATGGGGCCGGAGCCGATGAGGAGGATCGTGTGCAGGTCGTCGCGGCGGGGCATGGCTAGTTCACGGGGCCGGAAAAAACAAATCTCCCGAAGGTAGCATCCTCACCCCACCCGCATCAACGCGACCCGGTCGTTCCGCGGACTGACGCGGGGTCTGGCTCGCCGGGGCCACGCCCGACGAGTTGCCGGCTGGTAGGCTACTGCAGCTCCGGAGCCGCCCCCGCATGACGACCGTCGCCTTCTACGACACCAAGCCCTACGACCGCGACTACATGCAGGCCGCGGCCGGGGCGGGCGAACTTCGTTGGCTGTTTCGCGAGTTTCGGCTCACGGCCGAGACGGCCTCGACTGTCGATGCCGCGACGGCGGTCTGCAGCTTCGTCAACGACCGGCTCGACCGCGACTGCCTGGCCACGCTGGCCGCCGCGGGGGTGCGGCACGTGGCCCTGCGGTGCGCCGGGTTCAACCACGTCGATCTGGCGGCCGCCCGCGAGCTTGAGATCGTCGTGACCCGCGTGCCGGCCTACTCGCCCTACGCCGTGGCCGAGCACACCGTGGCGCTCGTGCTCGCACTCAACCGCCGGATCCACCGGGCCTTCAACCGGGTGCGGGAGCAGAACTTCTCCCTGGCAGGCCTCGTGGGCTTCGATCTCCACGGCAAGACCTGCGGGATCGTGGGCACGGGCAAGATCGGACGGGTGGCCGCCGAGATCTTCAAGGGTTTCGGGATGCGGGTGGTGGCGCACGATCCGTTTCCGCAGGCCGACTGGGCGACCGCCCACGGGATCGAATACCTGCCGCTCGACGACCTCCTGGCCGCGAGCGATATCGTGTCGCTCCACCTCCCGCTCACGCCCGGGACCCACCATCTCGTCAACGCCACCACGCTCGCCCGAATGAAGCCGGGCGCGATGCTCGTGAACACCAGCCGCGGCAAGCTGATCGACACGGCGGCCGTGATCGCCGCCCTCAAGACCGGCCGGCTCGGCGGCCTCGCGATCGACGTCTACGAGGAGGAGGAAGGTGTCTTCTTCGAGGATCTCTCGGGCCAGGTGCTCCAGGACGACGAACTCGCCCGACTGCTCACGTTTCCGAACGTGCTCGTGACGGCCCACCAGGCCTTCCTCACCCAAGAGGCCCTCGGCGAGATCGCCCGGGTGACGGTCGAAAACCTCCTCCGCGTCGGCCGCGGCGAGCCGCCGCTCCCGGGCACGGTCGTCGAGGAACCGACCAGCCGGAGCTGAGAGCGGGTCCGGGAAACGCAGCCCGCAGCCCGCAGCCCCGCGGCCCGGCAGACCGCCGAGGCTGGCGAGCATGAACGCGTCGGGCTCGGGCACGGCCACGAATGTGAGAGTCACCCGTTCTGGTCAGTACTGCCAAATGTCGAGCACGATCACCGGAGGTGGGTCGTCAAGCACATCGAATAGCACCGGCGTGTGAGCCGCGTGCTTCCGCGCCCCGGGTTCCAGAAGGCGGTTCCAGGAGCGTGCTCCTCTCCCCCTGACGCAGCATTTTTCTTACCGTGGGCGCGGAGTCTCTCCGAGTCCGGCGGCCTGGTGGCTTTGTCGTGACCTGGCGTCGAGCAGCGTTCAACGGCTGCGGATGTCGATCGCGGGCAGTTCGTCTATCCGTCGCCTGAAAGATGTCCCGGTCGTCACGGACCTGCACGAGCTCGCCCCAGTCGGTGGGCGGGCCACGAGCGGGCGACACTGGCGGCGGTTCGAGGGGTTCGCCCAAGTGCACGAGGATCTTGCGGATCGGCTCCGGTTCGCGGACAGGAAGTCCGCAGCAACCGGAGGTTGCCAAGAGTGCGAAGGCCAGGGATGGTTTCGCACTCGGAGAGTAGTCTGAACGCGATCAGCCGGATGTCACCGCCGCAGGTGGGGCACTCGAGCGGGAACTCCTCGCCGACCCGGGCCATGAGCTTGGCCCATCCAATCCGCGACGTATCGTGTGAGCGGGGCTTTGCCTGAGTGTCGCAGCAGCCCGTGGGTTGTCCGCCGACGGCCCGGCCGACAGCATGCCCGCCGGTGGCGGCCTGGCCCCGCTTGCCAATGTTCACGATGGCGAGTGCGGTCACGGCCCGCCTCAGCTTGTGATTCGGGGCGAACACCCCGTGGTAGCGGTGCCGGTGCTTCCGCGGCGGCGGGACGAGGCCGGCGAGTCGCTCGAGGAACTCAAACGGCGTGAGTTCGACGAGGCCGTTCGCCCCCGGCTGCGTGGATCTTCGCGAACGGCCGGGGCCGACCCAGTTGGCCGCCTTGTGTCGCGGGAGCACGTAGCGGATGCGAGTGATCCGGCCGTCTGGGCCGCGGATCACGGAGAGCCGTGCAAGCGCGAATGGCGGCCGGGCGCAATACCGCAACAGATGTTCGAGAATCTGAAAATAGCTCGGCACATCGCGGTCGAGGAGCGTGATCCGGACGAAAAGCGTCGACCGAGAACCCACTGTTATCCCAGGGGAGCATGTCGGCGGCGGCCGCGGCGTCGAGGAGGCGAGCGAGCCGGATCCAGCGGATCACGCGGCGCCGGACCCGCTCGGTGAGTGTGGCCAGATCGCTTGGGGGAAAAGGCCGGGCCGGCAGGAACGTCGGCGGTGCGTCACACCCTGCATGGTCAGCAGCCGGCACGAAGACGCCGTCGGTCACGCACGCGTGGAGATGCACGTGGTGGTTGAGCGCCGAGCCGAAGCAGTGGAGGAAGGAAATGCCGCCGAGCCGCGGGCGGGCGGCTCTCGGCATGTCGGAATCAGGGGTCCCGCCTGACGCCGCGAGCAGGAGCCGTTCGATCTCGGTCAGGAAGATCTTCGTGAGCGCCGCGACGGCTCGGGGCCGGTCGGCGAGCATGCACCGCAGCCGCTAGCGTGAGCGCCTCCGCTTCGGCACCGAGATCACCCACTACCGCACGGGCACCGGCGGGATGACGTGATCGGCGAGGTGCGCGGCGGTCTGGGCCAGGGCCGATTTCAAGCCGGAGTGGCCTCCTTGGCGACGGCGTCAGAAATCGTGATTTGGACGGTGGTCATGACGGGTTGTTACGTAGACGACCCAAATGATACGCGAAAAAACGGGCGGATCGCCCACAGCATCCACGCAGTCAGGCCCTGTAGCAAATGATCCAACGGCAGCTCAAGCGGCTCACCGAGCGGCTCGCCAAGCTCGACGACACGCACCTCGACGCGGCGCTCACCAAGGCGGAGGAGATGGGCCGGCAACTCGCGGCGAAGCGGCAGCGGCTCAAGGAGCTCCAGCAGGCCGGCCGGCGGCCGAACGTGATGAGCGTCAAGGAAAAGGACGTCGCCGCGCTCACGCAACTGCGCGACCTCCTGCAAGGCGACGTGGGCGCGGCGGCCCAGGTGCTCAAGGCACTCGTGGGCGATGTCGTCATCACAACGCAGCAGGTCGAGGGGCAGGAGAAGCCGCAGATGGTGGCCCGGTTCACGATCAACGCCGTGCCAGCTCTGGCGGTGTTCGACCGTGGCAGGGCTGCGGCTCACGATGACTCAGACGTCTCGATCTGGGAATCGCTCCCCGACGATCGAGAGACGCGTTCTGACAGATCGCTCAATCAAGGTGCGGTTTCGGTACCGCTTCTCCGCCCGCTGCCGCGGAAGCGATGACCGTGGTGGCGACGACAAGCGTGCATAGATTTCGTACGCCCGAAAAATCGAGAGTACGTCGGCTCAAAGAAACTCGACGTGCCCCGTCATTTCTTCGGCGGTCGCAACACGGCACAACAGGACCAGATCGAGCACGACCTGCCCCAGTCGTCGGTGTCTCGCTGGCCAAAAGACGATCCCTGCGTGCGGCCTACCGGCCTTGGACAGCACGATGAAGTCACTGTCGCACGTCACCAACACGCGGCCCTGCGCATGAGCAAACGCCAGTTGCTGCAAGTCGGAGGCGCCTTGGAGTTCCTGCTCGACGGTGGTCGTCACATCGACTCCCCGCAGCCTGAGGCCAGCGGCAACGGCGGCGTCAATGTGCTCGTCGAGGTGGTACTTGATTTCCACCCGGCATCCCTTGCGATCAACCAGGCCCACCACGGCAGCGGGCCAGGAACCCGGAACCTGCTTCCGCTTTCAGCTGTGCTGCAACCTTGTCATCCTCCCGAATCTGCTGGTCAATCAGACTTCGGTTGTCGTGGTAATACGCAAGGGCTGCGTACACGTCGGCGAGCGTCAGGTGCGGAAACGACCCCACAATCTCGTCGGGTGACCGCCCCTCCTCGGTCCAGAAGACGACGTCCTGGACCCGGATCCGCGTGCCCGCAATTCGAGGTTTCCCCCCGCAGGTGCCTGGTGACGCTTCGATGTGGGATTTTTCAGAAGCGGTAGCCATAGCCAAAGTTTAGAACGAAGGCGGTCCGCTCGCAAAGACGGCAGGGAAGGATAGCCCGGTCAATGACACTTTCGCAACGGTCTTCCGGCCGATGAGCGACTCGTGAGCGTAGGGAGGAGCAGCCCGGGCATCCGGAGCGGGTTTCTCGAAACGCCCTGCACCCCCTGCGGTGGCGTTTTTCTCGCGTCGGCGCAGACCGCGTCCCAGTCGGCCGTTCCCGTGGCTTCGACGCCTCGCGGCCGATGCCGGTCAGAGGCTGTGGATGTCGATCACGGGCAGCTCGTCGGGCGACACCTGAACCGCTTCGCGGTCGTCATGAGCCTGGACGAGCTCGCCCCAGTCGGTGGGCGGGCCGCGAGCGGGCGACACCGGCGGCGGTTCGAGCGGTTCGCCCAAGTGGGTGAGAATCTTCCGGATCGGCCCCGGATCGGTGATGAATGCGATGAGCCGGATGTCGCCGCCGCAGTTCGGGCACTCGAGCGGGAACTCCTCGCCGACCCGGGCCATGAGCTTGGCCCATCCAATCCGCGACGTATCGTGTGAGCGGGGCTTTGCCTGAGTGTCGCAGCAGCCCGTGGGTTGTCCGCCGACGGCCCGGCCGACAGCATGCCCGCCGGTGGCGGCCTGGCCCCGCTTGCCAATGTTCACGATGGCGAGTGCGGTCACGGCCCGCCTCAGCTTGTGATTCGGGGCGAACACCCCGTGGTAGCGGTGCCGGTGCTTCCGCGGCGGCGGGACGAGGCCGGCGAGTCGCTCGAGGAACTCAAACGGCGTGAGTTCGACGAGGCCGTTCGCCCCCGGCTGCGTGGATCTTCGCGAACGGCCGGGGCCGACCCAGTTGGCCGCCTTGTGTCGCGGGAGCACGTAGCGGATGCGAGTGATCCGGCCGTCTGGGCCGCGGATCACGGAGAGCCGTGCAAGCGCGAATGGCGGCCTCTCACGCGGCCGGCCGCCGCGCGAACCACATCACGACCGCGTAGAAGACCGGCGTGAAGAAGATCCCGAACACGGTCACGCCCAGCATCCCGGAGAACACGGCCGTGCCCAGGGCCTGCCGCATCTCGGCCCCGGCGCCCGTGCCGAGCACGAGCGGCACCACGCCCAGAATGAAGGCCAGCGACGTCATCAGGATCGGCCGCAGCCTGAGCTTCGCCGCTTCGAGCACGGCCTCGGCCGCCGTCGCCCCCGCGTCCTGTCGCTGCTTGGCGAACTCCACGATCAGGATCGCGTTTTTCGCCGCCAGGCCGATCAACACGACCAGGCCGATCTGCGTGAAGATGTTGTTGTCGAGCCCGGCCAGCCAGACGCCCGCGATCGCCGCCAGGAGACACATCGGCACGATCAGAATGATCGCCAGCGGCAGGGCCCAGCTCTCGTATTGGGCCGCGAGCACGAGGAACACGAACACCGTGCCCAGCGCGAACACGAGCGTGGCCGTGTTGCCGGCCAGGATCTGCTGGAGCGAGAGCTCCGTCCAGGCGATGTCCATGCCCGGCGGGATCACGCCCTGCCCGGCAGGCGGCTGGGCGGCGAGTGCGGCCAGGATCGCGATCGCATCGCCCGAACTCGTGCCGGGGAGCGTGCCGCCGGAGAGTTCCGCGGAAGGATAGAGGTTGTAGCGGTTGACCACGGCCGGGCCGCTCGAATCCCGCACGGTCACGAGCGTGGCCAGTGGCACCATCTCGCCCGCGGCATTGGGAACCTTGAGGCGGCCGATGTCGGCCGGCTGCATTCGAAACGGGGCGTCGGCCTGTACGGTCACCTGCCAGTTGCGGCCGAAGGCGGTGAAGTCATTGACGTAGCCGCTGCCGAGGTAGAGCTGGAGGGCCTCGTTGACCGCGGCGATCGGCACGCCCTGGGCGCGGGCCTTGGCCCGGTCCACCTCCACGAACACCTGCGGTTGGTTGGCCCGGAAGGTGGTGGTGATCCCGGCCAGCCCCGGCTGGGCCGCAGCCGCCTCGGCGAGCGACTCGACGGCCGCCTGGAGCGCAGCCGGCCCCTCCGCGGCCCGATCCTGCACCTGCAGCTTGAAGCCGCCGGTGCTGCCCATGCCCTCCACCGGGGGCGCGGGAAACACCGACACGACCGCCTCCGGGATGTCGGCGTAGGCCCGCCGCAGCCGCCGCACGATGCTGCCGGCCCGCTTCTCCGGATCGACTGCCCGGGCAGCGAAAGGCTCGAGCAGCACGAACATCCCGCCCGCGTTCGGCAGGTTCGTGCTCGTGACGAGCGAGTAACCGGCCACCGAGATCACGTGGGCCACGCCCGGCGTGGCCAGAGCCTCGCGGGTGAGCCGCTCCACGACGGGCTCCGTACGCTTGAGGCTCGCGCCGTCGGGCAACTGGCAGTTGACGACGAGGTAGCCCTTGTCCTGCTCGGGGATGAAGCCCACCGGCACGGTCGTGAACCCGAAATAGGTCAGCGCCATCAGCCCCACGTAGGCCGCGACCACCACGATCGCCGTCCGCAAGAGCAGGCCCACGACGGCCCCGTAGGCGCCGGTCGTGACATCGAAGAACAGGTTGAAGGCCCGGAAGAAGCCGGCCAGCAGCAGGTTCACCAGCGGCGCCGCGAGCCAGCCCGCCACGCTGCCGGCCGCGAACAGCACCAGCCGCACGGCCCACACCTTCCATTCGTCGGGCACGCCCGCGGCGGCCAGCCCTGCCCGCACGATCGCCAGATCCTCGAGCAGCCAGATGGCCAACAGGCCGGCCAGCAGGCCGATGCCGACTGCCGGGAGCGCGTCCCGCCGGGCCGGCCCGTGGGCTTCCGCGTGGCCGGCGAACAGGATCGCGCAGAGTGCGGGGGCGAGCGTGAGCGAGACGAAGGCCGAGATGGCCGTGCTGGCCGCGATCGTGAGGGCGAACTGCCGGTAGAACTGGCCGCTGATCCCGGTGATGAAGGCCGTGGGCACGAACACCGCCGCCAAGACCAGCGCGATTGCGATCACCGGGCCCGACACCTCCTGCATCGCTTTCCGCGTGGCGTCCCGGGCGGAGAGCCCTTCCCGCAGCCAGCGCTCCACGTTCTCCACCACGACGATCGCGTCGTCCACCACGATCCCGATCGCCAGCACCAGGCCGAACAGCGAGAGGTTGTTGAGCGAGAAGCCGAGCAGCCGCATCACGGCGAAGGTGCCGATGAGCGAGACCGGCACCGCCAGCATCGGCACGAGCGTGGCCCGCCACTGCTGGAGGAAGACCAGCACCACCACGAACACGAGCACCACCGCCTCGAACAGGGTCTTCGTGACCTCGTGGATCGACTCCTCCACGAACACGGTGGTGTCGTAGTGGATCCGGTGCTCGAGGCCGGCCGGAAACCGCTCGGCGAGCCGGTCCATCTCCCGCCGCACCCGCTCGGCGGTGGCCAGGGCGTTGGAGCCAGGCAGCTGGAAGACGGCGATCGTGACGCTCTCCCGGCCGTCGAGGGAGCTCGTCATGTCGGCGTTCTTCGCGCTGAGCTCAACGCGGGCCACGTCGGCGAGCCGCACGACCCGGCCGGGCCGGCCCGGCTGGTCAGCGCTTCCCCTGGTGCCCGCCTCCGACTTCACGATCACCTGGGCGAAGGCCTCGGCATCAGGGAGCCGACCGAGCGTGGTCACGGGCAGCTGCAGCTCGACCGGGCCGGCCGCCGGCTCCTGGCCCAGTTGGCCCGCGGCCACCTGGACATTCTGCTCGCGGAGCGCCCGCACCACGTCGCCCGCGGCCAGGCCACGGCTCGCGAGGGCATCGGGGTCGAGCCAGATCCGCATCGCGTAGTCGCGGGCGCCGAGGAAGGCCACGTCGCCCACGCCCTCGATCCGGGCGAGCGCATCCTTCACCTGGATCAGCGCGTAGTTGCTCAAGTAGAGGAGGTCGTAGCGGCCGTCGGGCGAGACGAGGTTCACACACAGGAGAATGCTCGGCGACTTCTTCTTGGTGACCACCCCCTGCCGCTTCACTTCCTCGGGCAGCTTGGCGAGCGCCACGGCCACGCGGTTCTGCGTCAGCACCTGCGCCTGGTCGATGTCGGTGCCGAGTGAGAAGGTGACGTCGATCGCCGCCTGGCCGTCGTTGGTGCTCTTGGAAGAGAGATAGAGCATCCCCTCGACCCCGTTGACCTCCTGCTCGATCGGCGTGGTGACCGTATCGGCCACCACCTGGGCGCTCGCCCCGGGATAGGCCGTCTGGATCGCGATCGTGGGGGGCACGATCTCGGGATACTGGGCGACGGGCATCCCCACGAGCGCGACGCCGCCGACGATCATGATCACGATCGAGAGGACCGTGGCGAAGACGGGGCGGTCGATGAAGAACCGGGCCATGAGATCGAGGCTACGCGGGGTCGAGGGGAGCCCGGCCGGGTTTCTCGGGGTTCACGTCGGGTGGGCCGGCGTTGCCCGTGCCGTCGCGCCAGCCGCTCGCCTCGACCGGCCGCACGACCGCGCCGGCGCGGGCCTTTTGCAGCCCCTCCACCACGATCCGCTCGTCGCCCGTGAGCCCCTTGGTGATCACCCGCAGGTCGCCCTCGCGGCTGCCGAGCTCCACCGTGCGGTGCTCGACCTTGTCATCGGGGCCGACCACGCAGACATAGCGGCGGCCCTGGTCGATGCCGATCGCCCGCTCCGGTACGAGCACCGCCGGCTCGGGGTCGCCGGCGGGCAGCCGCGCCCGCACGAACATCCCCGGCAGCACGAGCTCGTCGGCGTTGGGCAGTTCGGCGCGGCAGCGGATCGTGCCGGTCGTGGCCGCGGCCGCCACGTCCACGAAGTCGAGCACGCCCTGCCGCGGGAAGCCCTCGTCCGCCACGAGCGCGACCTCGACCGGGATCGCGAGTTCCCGGATGTTCCGCCACGGCACGGGCTCCCCGCCGGTCTTCTCCCGCTCGGCCCGCGCCGCCTGGGCCCGGGCCCGAGAGCGGAGCACCGACCGCTCGTCGGCCTCGAAGTAGACGTGGATCGGCTTCGTGGTTACCACGGTCACAAGCGGCCGGCTGCCCGTCGAGTCGGCCGTGACGAGGTCGCCGGGGCTGACGTTACGGGCCGAGACCCGCCCGTCGAGCGGGCTCGAGAGCGTGCAAAACTCGAGGTCGAGGCTCGCCTTGGCGAGCGCCGCCCGGGCCTTCTCCAGCATCGCCTTCGACATGTCTCGCTTGGCGACGAGAATCTCGTATTGCTCGCGGGTGACCACGTTCTTAGCGACGAGCGGCGCATTGCGCACGATCTCCCGCTCGAACTCGGCGAGCTCCGCCGCCTGCTTGTCCAGCTCGGCGACCGCCTGGTCACGGGCGATCGAGTAGGGCCGCTCGTCGATCGTGAACAGTGGCTGCCCCTGGCGCACCCGCTCGCCGTCCATGAAGTGGACCTTCGTCACGAAGCCCGAGACGCGGGCCCGGAGATCGACCTCCTCGACAGCCGCCGCGTTGCCGGTGAAGACGGCGAACTCGGTGACCTCGCGGGACACGGGCTTCGCCACGCGGACCTGCGGCGGCGGCAGTTCGACCAGCGGCGGTACGGGCCGGCCGCAGCCGCCGAGGACGAGGCTCGAGAGCCCGAGCAAGTGCGCAAGGTGCCTGGGCCGCATGCCATGCCGCCTGATGAGGGAGCGGGCCGGTCGGACATCGACCTCCGGGCCACGGCCCGAGTTTACCTTCCGCGGCCACCCATGGTCAGCCAGGTGCCCGCCCGCTTACTCGGGCAAGCGGGCGAGGATTCGCAACGGGCCCCCCGATCCGCCGGCGATCTTCATCGGCAGCGCCGCCACGAAACTGCCCTGCTCGGGTAGCGGCGTTAAGTCGGCCACGTTCTCGAAGATCGGCACGTTTGCCGAGCAGAGGGCGACATGGGAGCCGAACAGCGTCGAGGGGCCGTGGTCGATGCTGGCCGTGTCGATGCCCACGGCCTTGACGCGGCGGTGCTCGACGAGCCACTTCGCCGCCTCGGGGGCGAGGCCGGGAAACCGCAACTGGGCCACGGCCTCGGGACCGGTCGCCGCCGTGCCGAGATAGGCCTCGCGATCGCCCCACCGGCCCGCCCAGCCCGTCCGCAGGAGCACGATCACGTCCAGGAGCTGCCGGCCGTGCCGCTCCTCCCAGGCCACGAAGTCGTCGGCCGTGACCTCGTAGCCGGGGTCAGCCGCGCACTTGGCCGTGACGTCGATCACCGCCGCCTCGCCGACCAACCGCTCGGGCTCGACCTGGTCGGCCGTGTGCCGCCCGGCGGCGAAATGCCGCGGGGCGTCCAAGTGCGTGCCGCCGTGTTCGGCGGTCGTGAACCGATTGGCCGCGTAGTAGTAGCCCTTGGGTGTGAGCCCGTTGTCGCCCGGCTCGAACTGAAAGCCTTTTTCAGTGGGCCAATAGATCGTCGCGGCGTCGAACGCATGGGTGAGATCGATCCACCGGCCGGCCGCGATGCCGCGGGCATCTGCGGCGACGGGGCCGCGCGGCTGCGGCAGCGTCGCGGGAGACGTCGGGCCGCCGCATCCGGCGAGCAGCAGGCCGGCGATGGCAGCCCCCCAGGATCGCGGCAGCCGGCTCACGGTGCTGCCGGCGCGGCGGCATCCGCCGGTGCGGCAGCATCTGCCGGCGGCTTGGCGGCGGCTGCTCCCCCGCCGGCCTTGTCGTCCACCCGCACCAGCAGCATCTGCTCGACCTTGCCGCCTTCGCGGTGAACGAGGATCGTCGTCTGCGGCTTGGTGAGGTTTGCGAGGCCCGCCTCGTAGACGGGCGTCTTCTTGTCGCCGATCGTCCAGGCCGCCTTCTGGGTCTGCTTGTCCACCTTGCCGGCCATGTTGGTCGTGGTGTCGGAGACGGCGTCGTAGTAGGTGCCCCGGAGCAGGCCGGCCTTGTCGATCGCCAGGCTCATGAAGGTGCTGGGCGTGGTCTCCTGGGCCCGGGCCAGGGCATACACGCCGAGCGGCCGCCACTGGTCGTCGTCGGCCGGTGTCGCCGCGGCCCCCTGCCCGGCAAGGTCGGAGGCCTGCTGGGCATACTCCTCGGCCGAGCCAACCCGCTGCCCCTGCACGTAGACCCCGTCGTCCTGGTAGCAGACCGTGGTGCCGTAGTTGTAGGCGACGGGGGCCGCCCCGTAGCCGCCCCACCCGGCCAGATCGCCCCAGGCGAGGCCCGCGGCCATGCCCCAGCCGAAGCCACCCCACCAGCCGCCGGGCCACCAGGCGCCGAAGTGATTTCCATACCACCCCCGGCCGCCGTACCAGCCGCCGCCGTAGAAGTTGTTGCGGATGATTGTGCCTCGATTGACGAGCGCCGCGCCCGAATAGGGCCGCACCGCCCCGCCGCCGATCCCGACGCCCGGCAGGCCGCGGTCGGCGATCCGCTGGAAGTCGGCCCGCGAGACCTCGCCGGCGCCGGGGAAGTGGCCGGCCCCGAAGTCGCGGCCCGCTCCATCGAAGCCACGATCCACACCGGCTGCTCCCAGATCGCGACCGTCGAGCCCGCGGGCCGCGCCGTCGAAGCCACGGTCACCGCCGCCAAACTCCCGGTCTCCTGCTCCCAGGTCCCGGCCGCCGCCGAACTCCCGGCCGGCGCCGCCGTCGAACCCGCCGTCGAGCCGCCCACCGCCGTCGAGCCCGCGGCCATCGAAACCGCCGCCGAAGTCGCGGCCCCCTCCCATGTCGCGGGGCATCGCCATGCCGCCGCCGCCAAACCCGCCGGGCATCCCGCCTCGCATGCCGCCGCCGTAACCGCCGCCGCCGTAGCCGCCGCCAAATCCACCCCGGCCACCGCCGCCACCAAACCCGCCATGACCGCCGCCGCCGCCACCGTGGCCCCAGGCGGGGCCTGTGGCCAGGATCAGCAGGGCGACACCGAGGCCGGCAAGCGCGAAGCGACGGGCGCGATGAACCGACACGGGCAAGCGGGAGATCATGGTTTGAGACTCCGAGGCTGGGGCGCGAACACCGAACCGGCGCGAACTGACCGATTCAACCGAACTGTTTCAGCGAACCTTGCGGAAGTGGATCGGCTCGCCATCGGGCAGCGGAGCCCCATCCACGCTCCGCTCGATCGCGTGCATCGTGCAGCGGCCCTCGCCGGTCGGGGCGACCACCTGCGTCCAGCGGGCCACTGACCCCGGCACGCGATCCGACGGGGTGCCCACCATCAGCTTCTCGAGGGTCGTGCCGTCGAACACGATCACGCCTTCACCCCGCGCGCCGGTCGCGTCGAACACCCAGCTGCGGATCGCGCCCGTCGCCCGGTCGGCGTGGATGATCTCGAGCGACTCCACGGCAGGGCCCTCGGCTGGCTTGATGCGGCTGCGGCCCAGGAGGCAGTAGCCGCCGAGCTGCTTCTCGTACACCATCTCGATCGACGGCTTGCCAGCCCCGCCCGGCTGCGAGGCCCAGGTGCCCAGGAGCCATTCGAAGTCGTCAAGGGCCGCCGCATGCTCGGGCACCACGAGCGACTCGGCCAACCGCCAGGCCTCCCCCTCCCGAACCCGCAGGCTCGTGAATCGCGACATGACCGGCTTCGCGCCCGGCTTCGCCGTGAACTCGAGCGTGCCCGCGACCCGGGCCAAGGGCTCGGCGAGGAGTTCGACCTCGCCCACCGTGATCTTCATCGTCGCGTCGGGATGCCGCTCCCGCCACGCCCGGAGCGACTTTACAATCGCGTCCCGGCCCGCGAGCGCCCGGCTGCCCTCGACGAGCGTCGCCCGCTCCGTCCATTGATCGGCGAGCGCCGCGTAGTCGGCCTTGTTGAAAGCCGCGGCGTAGGCGGCAGCAGCCGCGCGGAGTTCCTCGGCCGGGTCGGCGGCGATCGCCCCGCTCATGCCGCCAGCCGCGAGGGCGGCGAGCCAAACGGTTCCCCAAACGCTTCTCGGTGCAATCCGGGCGCCAGCTGTCGTCGAGCCTGCTCGCATGCGATTCTCCCGCGTCTGCGTGAATGCCACGGCCTGAGTGCGACCACGACTCTGGGCAGCATACGGCAGGGCCGCCGTTACTGCACGCTTCCGGCGAACGTGCCGCTGCGATAGCCCGGGCTCGCGCCGCCGTCGAGCGGTCGATCCGACCCGTCGAGCCGCCCGCCGCCGTCGAGCTGCGAGGCCGCCCGGCCGAAGCCGCGACCGTCGAGTCCCCCGCCCAGTCCGCTATTGAGGCCCGCGTCCTGCGGGATCTTCACCCCGCCGCCGAAGTCGTGGGGCCCGCGAAAGCCGTCCCGCCACGAGTTGGCATCCTTGATCATCTGGGCACGGCTTTCGTAGCCGTAGCCCCACCCGCCGAAGCCATGGGCGACCGCCGGCGAAGCGGCGAGCGCCGCCAGCCCCGCGACGAGTACCGCCAGCCCCCGGGCTCCGGTCAGTCGGATCCGGTGACCCGACACGCGACGGCGACAATCCATGACGATGGTTCCTCAAGCAGGTGACTCGGAGGGCGGCGATTCGGCGGCCCACCGACCGGCAAGACAAACCCGAAATATACACGCCGATTCGGCGCGCTGTGGCGCCGCGGCCCCCTCGCCAGAGCGGATTTGCTGGCCTGATTCGGTCAACTCCTGCCGCGTCTGCCGCCGGCGCCGTCCCGCGAGCGGCTCGTGCAGGCCGGCCACCGTCTGCGCCGATCCCTGGTATCGGCCGGCTCGATCAGAGGTTGTCACCCCCATGCGCACCGTCACCCTCGCCGCCCTCTTGGCGGCCGTCATCGCGCCCGCCCCCAGGGAGGCCGCCGGCGCCGGTTTCGATCCCCGAGTCGTCACCTTTGGCGAGTCGCGGGAAGAGATCAAATCGACCCCGATCACCCAGCGGCCCAACCGCCCGCTCCATGTCTACGGCAACAGTGTTCGCAGGCGGCACCACCGGGCCGCGACGCCCCCGGCCCGGCCGGCTGGCGGGCTCTCGAACCGCTGAACGGCCGGCGAATCCGCCGTTGCGTCGGAGACGATCCCCTGCGATCGTCCCGCCACCGACGGCCCCAGCCGATCTGCCTCCCGTCGGCCCAGCCCCCAGGAGCTTTCGCCATGCGCACCCTGATCCTGCTCGGCCTCGTCGTCGGCGGCCTCGTCGTCGCCGGTGCCATCCATATCTCGCAGTCCAACGGCACGATCCAGGTCTCGATCGACGAGCAGAAGGTCAAGAACGTGGCCGGGGCCGTCGCCCGCGAGGGGGAGCAGATCCTGCGGCAGGCCGCCCAGCAGGGCGACACAAAGCAACGCTAGTCCTCTCGATTGGCGAAAGGTGACAGCCGGGGACAGCCCCCATCCTGCGCCCCCTGGGATGGACTGCTGCCGCGGTGAGTCTTCTCTTCCTGGTCAAGCGGCCGTCGCGTCGAGCATCGTGCCGTTGCACCAGACTCGCACCTGCCGGCTCTGGGCGTAGGCGATGAGTTCGCGTGCAATGGCCTCGCACGCGACCAGCGGAACGGCACTGAGACCGGCCTTCCGCAAGATGCCGGCCCGCCCTTCAGCGCGATCGATATCGTCGGCGGCACAGGTCGCCGACACCTCCACCACCACGTGGCTGGCAACGCCATCGATCAGGCCCGTCGCGATCGCGTCGGCCCGGAGGAGCTCATCGGCCTCCTCGGGGGCAATCGACCGCTCGACCGCATCGAGAACCTCGTCGTTCCGCATGAGCCTTCCCCGCCGCATCAACCGACCCAAGTAGGACGTGAGCCGATCGCGGAATCGCATCTCGAAGGTCCAGCCGAGCACGGCGTCGAGACGAGTCCCCTGCCGATTCATCTCCAGGCCCAGAGACTTGATCACCTGCGTGAGCGTCGCCACCTGAACCTCCGTCCGAGACTGGGCCTCGGTCAGGGCTGCCACCTGAACCTCCGTCCGAGACTGGGCCTCGGTCAGGGCCGCCACCTGAACCTCCGTCCGAGACTGGGCCTCGGTCAGGGCTGCCACCTGAGCCTCCGTCCGAGACTGGGCCTCGG
>JBIIYH010000096.1:0-10227 GCA_044346905.1 Pirellulales bacterium | reverse complement strand
CCTCCGTCCGAGACTGGGCCTCGGTCAGGGCCGCCACCTGAACCTCCGTCCGAGACTGGGCATCTGCCAGCCGGCCGACAGTCGCGTTGAGCTCGCGGAAGTCGGCCTTGGTCACCGTGTCTCCGAGTTCCTCGAACATCGGCCCGAGCGTGTGGGCGAGCGACTTGGCAGCCTCTTCGCCGAGGGATGACCGCAGATCCTCGTAGATCCGATAGGTGTTCATGGCACCAAGTTCCCGATGTGACACGGCGGCTGTCGGCGGAAGCCCCGCCGCACGGGGGTGAGTGTACAGGCGTCTATTTTGCGAGTCAACTCGATCGGCGTACCTCCTGGACCGGGGGCTGGGGCACCTGGCGCACGCATTTCACGCCGGTTCGTGCCGGCTTCGTCGGATCCTTGCCGCGATCGCGGTCACGGAGCGAGCGGGCTCACGAGCGCCGGCCGGAACGCAGGGCACTGCCCCAGGAACGCCAGCGGGTTGGCCAGGCTGATCTTCTCGGCGAGCGCGGCGGCGTGGCCGCGGCGGCGCATCTCGACGTGGCACTTCGGCACGGAGAGCGGGTCGCTCGGGCCCCAGTCTCCGGCCGAGTTGATCCAGATCCGCTCCGACCCGTACCGCTCGATGATGTCCACCGCGCGCTGGGGCGTGCACTTGCTGTCGGGGTAGAGCGTCATTCCGGCCCAGAAGCCGCGGTCGAGCACCGCCTCCACCGTGTGCTCCTCGACGTGGTCGATGAGCACCCGGCCCGGATCGACTCCGGCGTTCCTGAGCGCGTCCATGATCAGCCGCGTGCCCTTGAGCTTGTCCTCGAGGTGGGGCGTGTGGACGAGGATCAGCCGGTCGTGCCGCTTGGCGAGCTCGATCTGCGCCTCCAGGATCACGAGCTCGTTGCGGCTATTTTTGTTGAGGCCGATCTCGCCGATCCCGAGCACGTTGGGCCGGTCGAGAAACTCGGGGATCAGGGCCATCACCTCCCGGGCGAAGCCGACGTCCTCGGCCTCCTTGGGATTGATGCACAGCCAGCAGTAGTGGGCGATCCCGTAGCGGGCGGCCCGCTTGGGCTCGGTCTCCGTCAGCTGGCGGAAGTAGTCGAAGAACCCGGCCGGCGAGGAGCGGTCGAAGCCGGCCCAGAAGGCGGGCTCCGTGACGGCGATGCAACCCGCCTCCGCCATCCGCGCGTAGTCGTCGGTGGTCCGGCTCACCATGTGGATGTGGGGATCGATGTAGGGCATGACGGCGCGTCGGGCTCAGGGGCTCAATAGTGCGTGGCGGGATCGGCGCCGAGGGCGCCCTGCGCGTGGGCGGCCGGGATCGGCTCGGCCGTGTGGTCGCTCAGGAGTTCGAGGATCCGGCGGGCCCGATCCCCCTGGCCGTCGATCAGGAGCGGAATCGCCCGCCTGAGCGCCCGCACGCGGACATCGCCCGTGCCCGCGGGAGCCGCGGCCCGTTCGAGCCGGTCGAGGAAGGCCGCGATGTCGAGGAGCTTGGCCCTGTGCTCCATAAAGTAGAGATCGACCACCTGCGGTCCGGTGAGCGGGCACGTCGGCTCGGGCATGGAATCACCTGCGGGAACGGCGGGCGGGCCGTTCATCATGATTGCCCCCCGGCCCGGCCGCCAGCGGCTCGACGAAGGCGAGCCCGTGGACGCGAAACTCCCGGCCGGTCGCCAGCTCGAAGCAGGCCCGCCGACTCCGGAGCAGCGGGCCGGCCCGAAACACGCCGCCGTTGGCCGCCCGGAACACCGCCCGCTCGGCGAGCTCCTCGACGCGGACCCGCCCGGACGGCGCCGCGTCGTATTCCGCCAGCGCGAGCACGAGCCCGCGGTCGCTGCAGCTCGCCGCGGCCGGATTTTCGAGATAGCGGGCCAGCGCCGTGCCGACCGGCTGTGGCAGGAGGCCGTTGGCCACGACCGGCCGGAGGATCCCGCCAAACTCGGCTTTCCACTCCGCCCCGTGCGGCCGGATGCGGCGGCGGCCCCGGTGCCGCTCCCAGGTGACGGCGTGGGCGATCTCGTGGAGGAGGGTCGTGAGGAAGGCGAACGGGTTCAGGTCGTCGTTGATCGTGATCCGGTGCCGCGTGACGGACCGGCTCGGCGGGCGATGGTCGCCGAGCTTGGTCCGCCGCGGCCGCGAGAGCCGCAGTTCGAGCGGCTGCCGCCCGAGCAGATCGGCCACGTAGGCTTCACTGCCGGCGGGCAGGAGCGGCTGCACGAGCCCGGCGATCGCCGCGCCGACGGCGAGCCGGGGCTGCGGGCTGCGGCGGGTGGATGGCATCCGTGCCATGGCGTCAGCGTTCCGGAGGTGGAATCTCGAGCGTGGGGATGTCGTCGGCGGCGACGTCGTTGGTCGCGAAGTACCGCTCGATCGCCGCGACCTCGGCCTCGGTCGCCGCCGCGGGCGTCTCGTCGCGAACGATCCGCTCGGTCTGCGTCGTGCCCGCCACGATCGTGGTCCGCTCCTCGACCCGCCACCGCGGCCCGAAGTGGAACACCGCGTAGTACATCGTCTTCGCCTTCACGGCGCCCACCCCGCCGCAGCGGCAGGCCTCGTAAAACATCAGGTGGACGGCCCGCCACGGCCGGTCGCGGGCCTCGCAGGCCACGTCGTGCACGACCGAAGCGTCACGAAACTCGCCCGCGAACGGCCCGCCGATCAGGCTCCAGAACGGCCGCGGGATGCTCGCGCCGTTGACCACCGCCCCCGCCGGGGCCGGCCAGCGCGCCTCCCGCGGGTCGATGTAGGCGAAGGGCTCGACGAGTGTCATCGTGCGGCCGTCGTCTTCCCAGCGGGCGACCACCTGCCCGTCGAAGCGTCCCCAGCCGGCGGCGGCTCGCGCCGACGCGACCGCGCCGGGCCCGGCCGCCGGCAGCGCGAAGGTCGGCCCCTGCGGCGTCGCCCGGGCCGCCAAAAAAGCGACGAGCGGGCGGGCGGCCTCCGGCACACAACCCTCGTCGCAGGAGAGCCGGTCGATCCGCCCGTCGCGGTCGATCGCGAGGTCGTATTGCCGCCGGTCGCGGCCGCTCTCGGCGAACCGCTCGCAGGAGCCCGTCACTCCGCAGGCGGCCACGAGTCGCTCGACTTCCTCGCGTTCGCCCGCCGGGAGCGTGGCGGTGTCGACCTGCACGCCCCGGATCAATCCGGCGAATCCACCCGACTGGAGGAAGGTGATCTGCATGCCCATGACTCCGTCCGGAGGCTGCGTTCCACGGCTCCCTTCCGCAGCTCCGTCGCCCGCCAGTATGCCGCAGCTTGCATCGGCCTGTCACCCAAATCACTGTTGGGCGCGGCGGCGGACAGGATTCACGGCACGGGCTCGTTTCGCGCATGCGCACCGCACTGGTCACCGGGGCCACCGGATTCATCGGCCGGCACATCGTCGCGGGGCTGCTCGACCGCGGCGTGGCCGTGCGGGCGCTCGTGCGGTCGCCGGCCAAGGCGGGCCATCTCGACCACGACGGCGTCGAACGGGTCGCGGGCTCGCTCGCCGACATCGATGCGTGGCGGGGCGCGATCGGCGGCTGCGACGCGGTGTTTCACTGCGCGGGGCTCGTGGCAGCCCGCCGCCGGGCCGACCTCATGGCGGTCAACGCCGGGGCCGTGGGCCGACTCGCCGACGCCTGCGCCGCGGTCGAGACGCCGCCGGCCCTCGTCCATCTCTCGTCGCTGGCCGCGGCCGGCCCGGCGGCCCGCGACGGCATCCGCGATGAGGCCGACCCCGTGGGCCCGGTCTCGGCGTATGGCGTGAGCAAGCTGGCAGGCGACGGCGAGCTCGCCGCCCGGTCGGGCCGGCTGCCGGTCACGATCATCCGGCCGGGCATCGTGTTCGGGCCCCAAGACGCGAACGTCGCCGCGATGTTCCAGTCGATCCAGTGGACGAGGCTGCACGCGATGATGGGCTTCCGCTCGCCGCGGCTCTCGCTGATGCATGTCGCCGACCTCGTCGGGCTCACGCTGGAGGCGGCAACGCGAGGCGAGCGGCTGGCGACCGGGGCCGACGCACCGGCGGGCACGGGCATCTACCACGCCTGCGACGACCGCGAGTTTCCCACGCACGCCGCGCTCGGCCGGAGGATGGCCCGCGCGCTCGGCACCTTCGCGATCGTGCTGCCGCTGCCGCTCACGGTGGCGGTGCCCACGGCTTTCGCGATCGAGACCTTCTGGAAACTCCGCGGGCACGCCAGCATCGTCTCCCCCGACAAGATTCGCGAGGCGGTCGCCCCGTCGTGGGCCGCCTCCGCCGCCCGGGCCCGCCGCGACCTTGGCTTCGCCCCGGTGGCCACGCTCGACGAACGGCTGGCCGAGACCGTCAGTTGGCTGCGGGAAAATGGCCGGCTCTGAGGCGGCGATCACGGGTTCGCCCCCGGGGCTGGCCGCTCGCCCCGTCGGCCCGATACGCTGCCTGGGCCGCCAGTTCGGCGGCCGAGCCCGTCACGCCAGCCAAGCAGGAGCCTTCATGAGCGATGCCCCCGGGAGCCCGCTCTTGTCCCGCCGCACGTTTACAGCCGGCGCGGCCGCCCTCGCCACGGCGGCGGCCACGCGGCCCGCAGCTGCCCGCTCCCGCCGCCTGGCCGACGAGACGATCCTCGGCGAGGGCGAATACAGCTTTCGCGCGCGGCACGACTTCCCGCAACTGCCCGGCAAGTTCACCTGGCAGACCACCCACGGCGTGGCCCTCGATGCGGCCGGCAATCTCTACGTGATCCACGAGGGGCGAAAGCAGCTGAAGGATCACCCGTCCATCTTCGTGTTCGACCCCGCGGGAAAATTCATCCGGGCCTTCGGCGGCGAGTTTCAGGGAGGCGGCCATGGGATCGAGGTCCGCCGCGAGGGGAGCGAGGAGTTTCTCTACGTCTGCGGCTACCAGCAGGTCAAATGCTTCGCCAAGCTCACGCTCGACGGCGAGACGGTCTGGTATCGCAAGGCGCCGATGGAGTCGGGGGCCTACGCGGCGGGCGAAGACATCTCCACGAAGCCGAGCTGGAACCGCCAGGGCTTTCTCCCCACCAATATCGCCTTCCTCGACGACGACACCGCGAAAGCCCCCGAGTTTCTCCTGGCCGACGGCTACGGGTCGTTCAAGATCCATCGCTATGACGGGGCGGCGAAGTGGCAGTCGAGCTTCGGCGGGGCGGGCAAGGGCGAGGGAACGTTCAACACGCCGCACGGCCTGTGGGTGGACCGGCGGCCGGGCCGCGAGCCCACGATCGTGGTCACCGACCGGGCCCATGACACGCTGCAGGTGTTCGGACTCGATGGCACCTACCGGGAGACGATTCCCGGCTTCGGCCTGCCCGCCAACGTCGACACCTGGCAGCATCTCCTGCTCGTGCCGGAGCTCAAGGCCTGCGTCACGCTCTTGGACGCCGAGAACAAGGTGGTGGCCCGGCTGGGCCGGGCGGTCGAGCGGCTCGACGAAATCAAGAACCTCCGCGGCCAGCCCGACCAATGGCTCCCGGGTCAGTTCGTGCATCCGCACGACGCCTGCTTCGCACCCAACGGCGACATCTTCGTAGCCGAGTGGGTCGGCACGGGCCGGATCACGAAGCTCGAGCGGGTGAATGCCTAGCGACCGCCTCTCCGGCCCACGCCGCTTCTGGGCCGACCGCTCCGCGGCCCGGCTGTTTCGGATCGCACTGGTCTCGCTGGCGGTCTTCGCCGCGGCGGCTCCCTGGATCGCGTCCACCGCCATCGCGGTGCTCGGCGTCGACGCCACGACGCCGATCGACTGGGTGCCCGCGTCCTACCCGGCCCGCCGTGCCTACGCCCAGTTCACGGCCGACTTCGAGAGCGGCGACGTGGTGGTGGCCTCGTGGCCGGGCTGCACGCTCGACGCGCCGGCGGTGGCCCGGTTCGTCGAGGCCGCCACCGGGCAGGGGGCGCCCCGCGACGCCGCCGGCCGCCCCTGGTTCGAGGATGTGGCCTCCGGCCAGCAGGCCGTCGCCCGCCTCACCGCGCCGCCTCTCGGGCTCGACCGAGCGGCGGCCGTCGAGCGGCTGCGGGGCGTGCTCGTCGGGCCGGACGGCGAGCAGACCTGCGTCGTGGTCGGCTTCACGGCGGCCGGCCGGGCCGACCGCCGCCGCGCGGTCGCCTGGATCCGTGAGACCGCCCGCAACACGGCGGGCGTCCCCGCCGCCGAACTCCACCTGGCCGGACCGGTCGTGGACGACGTGGCCGTGGACGCGGCCAGCGACGAGAGCCTGCGGGTCTACGGGCCGCCGGCGGCCGCGATCGTGTTCGCGCTGACCTGGCTGGCGCTCAAGTCGTTCCGCTACGCGGTGCTGGTGTTCCTGCTGTCGCTGGGGTGCGTGGGCCTGGCGTTCGCGTCGGTCGGCCTGTGGGGCGATCGGATGAATCCCGTGCTGATCGTGATGCCGCTGCTCGTGCTCACGCTCGGCGTGTCCGGCGGCATCCACCTCGTCAACTATCTGGTCGAGGAGTATCGCCGGGGCCAGGGCCGGGGGGCGGCGCTCCGGGCCGTGAAGATCGCCTGGGCTCCCTGCATGCTCTCGGCGGGCACGACGGCGCTGGGGCTGGTGTCGCTCGTGGTCAGCCAGCTCGAGCCGATCCGCGTGTTCGGGATTCACGCCGCCGTCGGCGTGCTCGCCACCCTCGTGGTGATGTTCCTCATTCTGCCGGGGATCTTCGCCCGCTGGCCGATCCGCCGCCGGGTGGACGGGCCCGAACGGACCCCCGCCCTGCCCTGGGCCGCCTGGGTGACGGGCAGGGCCGGGCCGATCACGGCTGCGACCGTCGTGTCGCTCGTGGCGGCTGCGGCAGGGGTCGGCGGCATCCGGACCTCGGTGGGCATCGACACGCTCTTCACTCCCGGCAGCCGGATGATCACCGACTACGCCTGGCTCGAGCGGGAGATCGGGCCGCTGGTGCCGATCGAGGTGCTCGTGCGGTTCGCCGACTCGAGCGAGATCCGCGCGGCCGAGCGGCTCGACATCGTGCGGGAGGTAGCCGCGGCCCTCGACACGCTCGACGCCGTGGCGGGAGTGACCTCGGCCGCGCTGTTTCTACCCGACCTGCCCGACGCCTCCGGGACGCTGACCGTGGCCCGGAAGGTGGTGATCGCCCGGCGGCTCGAGGCCCGGCTCTCGCAACTCGCCGAAATGCGGCTCGTCCGCGACGCCGACGGCGGCCAGTTCTGGCGGGTGACCGCCCGCACCTCGGCCCTCGCCGGCCTCGACTACGAGTCGCTCCTCGGGGACGTCCGCCGGACCGTGGAGCCGGTGATCGCCGCCCACGGCGGGGCGGATCGGGGCGTCGCGGCGATCTCCACCGGAGCGATGCCGCTGATCAACGCCATTCAGAACACGCTGTTTCGTGATCTGTTCACGAGCTTTCTCTCGGCCTGTGCGGTGATCTCGCTCGTGATGATGGTCGTGGAGGGGGGCGTCATCTCCGGCCTGCTGGCCATGATCCCCAACATCTTTCCAATGGTGCTGCTCTTCGGCCTGCTGGGCTGGACGCGGGCCACGCTCGACATCGGCAGCGTGATGACGGCATCGGTTGCGCTCGGCATGGCCGTGGACGGCACGTTCCACTTCATGACCTTCTTCCGCCGGGGGCTCGCGGCCTCGGCCGGCCCCGCCTCGGCCTACGGCCGGGCGGCGGCGGTTCAGGCGGCGTATCGCCACTCCGCGCCGGCGCTCCTGCAGAGCGCCCTGGTCTGCGGGCTCGGGATCCTGGCCTTCACGGCCAGCCCCTTCGCCCCCACGCAGCGATTCGCTTGGATGCTTGCGTCGCTGGTCGCCGTTGCGCTCGTGGGCGACCTGGTCGTGCTGCCCGCCTTGCTCACGACCCGCGCCGGCCGCTGGTTTCGCCCGGCGCGAGTGTGAGCAGCATGTGAGCGTGCGGCCGGCCCGGGAAAACCGGGGTCCGCGCCGGCGAGCCGGCCGGCTACCATGCGGGCATCGGCAAGGATGCCACCCGCTGCAAGGAGGCCCGGATGACGGAAGCCCGCCCCAAGCTGTTCGTGCTCGACACGAACGTGATCCTGCACGACAGCGGCTGCATCCGGAACTTCGAGGAAAACGACGTCGCGATCCCGATCACGGTGCTCGAGGAACTCGACCAGTTCAAGCGGGGCAACGAAGACATCCACTTCCAGGCCCGCGAGTTTCTCCGCCGGATCGACGCGCTCACTGGCGACGTGCTCTCGGCGGCCGGCAGCCCGCTGGGCCCCGGCCTCGGCTCGATCCGCGTGGTGCTGGGCGGGTCGGCCCGCGACCTGCTCCACGAGTCGTTCCTCCAGGACACACCTGATCACCGGATCCTGCGAACCACGCTGGCCTTGCAGCAGGAGCTCACCCCGCGGCCCGTGATCCTCGTCTCCAAAGACACCAACCTGCGGATGAAGGCCAAGTCGCTCGGCCTTCGGGCCCAGGACTACACGTCCGACAAGGTGCAGGGCTTCGACAAGCTCTACACCGGCCGGCGGACGGTCGAGGGGATCGCCTCGGAGGTGATCGACGAACTCTATGCGAGCGGCGGCGTGCTCCCCGCCGAGCGGCTCTCGCTCGAGCAGCCCCCCCTGCCCAACGAAAACTTCGTGCTTCGCAACGGGAGCAAGTCGGCCCTGGCGACGTTTCGGCGGGCCGACGGCTGCTTCCATCGGATCGAGAAGCAGACCTGCTACGGAATCACGCCCCGCAACGCGGAGCAGTCGTTCGCGCTGCAGGCCCTGATGGACGACGACATCAAACTGGTCACGCTCTCCGGCACGGCGGGCACCGGCAAGACGCTCCTGGCCCTGGCTGCGGCGCTCGAGTGCCGGCAGAAGTATCGGCAGATCCTCCTGGCCCGGCCGGTGGTGCCGCTCTCCAACCGCGACCTCGGCTTTTTGCCTGGCGACATCGCCGACAAGCTCGACCCCTACATGCAGCCGCTCTACGACAACCTGACCGTGATCCGCCACCAGTGCGGCGAAGACACGCAGGCCGCCAAGCGGATCGTGGACATGCGGGAGTCGGAGAAGCTGATGATCACGCCCTTGGCCTATATCCGCGGCCGCAGCCTGCAGCGGATGTTCTTCATCGTGGACGAGGCCCAAAACCTCACGCCCCACGAGGTGAAGACGATCATCACCAGGGCCGGCGAGGGGACCAAGATCGTGTTCACTGGCGACGTGGCCCAGATCGACCAGCCCTACCTCGACGCCCTCTCCAACGGCCTCTCCTACCTGATCCACCGGATGACGGGCCAGCCGATCTACGCCCACGTCACGCTCGAGAAGGGAGAGCGGTCGGCCCTGGCCGACCTCGCGAGCGAACTGCTGTAGGCGGGGCACGCGGGCCGCAGCGCTGCCGAGGCGGGGGCGGTCCCCAGGTGGCTAGGGACCGCCCCCTCGGCAACGCTCGTCAGCCGCCCTGCTTGCAGCAGCCCTCGCAGGGGCCGCCTTCGCAGCAGCAGCACTTGCAGTCATCGCAGGTGCACACGCCCTTCACGCAACAGCCGCAGCAGTCGCACTCGGGGCAGGGAGTGTTGGCACCGCCGGACAGCGGGGCCAGGGCCAGTGCGGCCCAGAGCAAGATCGCAGACATGGTTCAACTCCTGGAAAGTGTGGAAAAAAGGAAACCTGATTCGGCCGCGGCCTGAATCAGTTCCGCCACACCCCATAGAGCACCCGCACGGGCCGCTCGGGCGGCCGCGCCGTGGCCGTGATCAGAGCCCGAGCAGCCGGCAACGCGGCCGCCAACGGCACGCTGGCGATGACCGCCGGCATCGGCCCGCCGACTTCAATCGGCGAGGTTGCCGGCGGCACCGCCGCGTCAGTGGTCCGCGGCTCGAGCAGGCAATCGCAGCCCGCCCCGCCGCGGCAGCAGGGCGAAGCAATGCCGTCAGCCGCATCGGCCACGCCCGTCGGCGGGCCACCGCGGGGATCGCTCCCCTGCGACAGCCTGTCCGGGGTCGTGCCGCAGCACGATCCGCGGCCATGGGTTGCGGCGACGGCAAAGGCGACGCCCGTGCCCGGGGAGCCCAACGCGGCGAGTTGGCCGCTCGGACAGCCCGACGCACAGGCGCCGCAGACGCCCGGCGACACGGTCAGTGCGACGCTGAACAGAAGCGTGTGGGTCACGCGCAGGGCTCGACCGCAGGCCGCGAGCGCCCTGCCTGCCGGTGCCGTGCGTGCCACCACCGCGAACATGCGGCCCTCACTCCTGTCGATCGCTGCCGGCTCCTGGGAGCCGGAGGCGACGTTTCGTCCGTCCGATCGTGCCT
>JBIIYH010000098.1:0-9923 GCA_044346905.1 Pirellulales bacterium | reverse complement strand
GACCCCGAGGTGCTCTTTCGGACCAACCGCGAGGCGATGGCCAAGGCTACGGCCAAGGCGATGCGGCACGAGCCCACCATCGACTGGCTCCTGGCCAACCAGGCCAAGGTGCCCCACTACTTCCACCAGCTGGCGCTCGACGGCCAGCTCGAGTGACGGCGGGGCGAATCGCGGGGCGAACGTCAGCAGCCATCAGACCCGAATCAACGACGCGCTTCGGCCGGGTTGTGGGAGGCGGCTTTCGGCCCGCCAGCCGGCCTGAAGCGGCGGGCTCGCTTGCAGTCATCCCCTCGGGAATCCGACAATCGTGGGATGCACGATCCGATCGGTTTTTATCGCGCCTTCCAGGAGCTCCTGCGGAAGCGGTCGATCCGGGCGGTGCTCACCTCGGGCATGGCTTGCGTCGAGTACGGTCTCCAGCAGAACACGAAGGACACCGACTGGATTCTCGATCCGGACGGAATCGGCGGAATCGTCGAGCTGTTTGGCGAGTTGGAACGCGGCGTCAGCGGGGCCAACTGGCGGGTCTCCTATCGAGGCTTGTTCGGGGCGCCGCTGGAGCGAGAGTATCTGGAGGGGGGCTGGACCAGCCATCTCACGGCCCGCGAGAGTCCCGAGTCGGCCGATCGCCAGCTCGACTTCTTCGGCCGCGCGCCGCGGTTGGGCAACGCCTGGAGGCTCACGGCGGAGGGTGGGATCGCCACACGAGACATCGTGGCCCGCATGAAAAAGACCGACCGCCCGAAAGACTGGCCGCTGGTCAACGGGCTGGCCGTCCAGGCATTCTTCGAGGGCGAGCCCGAGGCAGTGCTGCACTTGCGGGAGCCGAGCATCCTGCGGGAAGCCTGGGAGCAGACACCCGCCGGCCTGCGCGAGTCGTTCACTCGCGAGCGGCCCCTCTTGGCAGCGCTGGCCGAACGCGACGAAGCGACGCTCGAACGATTGCTCCTGGTCGAGCAGATGCTCTGGCAATGCGTCAATCGTGAGCGGTATCTGGTCTATCAGCGAGCCTGGAAGGAATTCTACCGCTCATGGCAACGGGACCGGATCGGTGAGTGGCCCACCGCCGAGCCGTTCCGCCAGCAGCACCGCCGGGTCTGCGAGGCGGTTCGGGCCCACGGCCTGCCACCCTCCCCGCTGGCGAGCGAGGCGACCCGGCGCGAGATTTACGAGCGGGGCCGGGATCGAGCCGCGTCGCTCGTGGCGGCCGCATCGTCAGAGCTCGCCCTTGTGGCCGTGCCGCTCGATACAATCCTGCCATGACCAGCCGCCACGACCATCCTGAAGCCTCGCCGTCGGGTGACCCACCAAGCGGCGGTGAACCGGGGAGCCGGCGCAGGGAGCGCGTGTATCCGGACAGGTATTACGAAATCCTGGCTCGCGACTTGGGTGAGGAGCGGGCCCGCTGGGCACGCCTTCCCTACGAGGAACGGATGCGGGAGCTCGCCTGGTACCATGCCCGCTTCAGCACGCCCGACGATCTCTCCCCTTGGCCGGCGGAACTCGATGGCGGCGTGGATCGGCCCTGACGAACCGCCGCCGGCCTTCAGGAGCAAGTCCGACACCGCCGCCCGTCAGCTCTTGAGGCCGAGGCCGAGCACGTCGCGGCAGTAGGTGATGCTGCGGGCGAGTTCGGCGAGTTGATAGTCACGCTCGGCCGCGGCCCGGGCCTCGCCGGCCGGCGGCGTGAAGGGCTCGATCGGCCGGCCCAGCTTCGCGAGCGCCAGAAACGCCGCCAGGTCCTCGGCCCGCGCGTCGGGAAAGAGTTTCCAGAACTCGCGGTCGTCGATGGGGAAGGTGCGGGCAAACCCCGAGATCGTCTCGATGTGCACGGCCACGCCCGGGCAGGCCTTCTCGAAGAGGTCGAAAAACGCGACGAGATCGGTGCAGCCTTCCCCCATCGCCGTCCACTGACAGGTGACGCCGCCGGGCTTGTCGCCGGCCGCGGGAGTCTCCCACACCATCGTGTCGCGGAGGCTCGTCGTGGCCACCAGCGGCGCGAGGTTCTCGAGCGCCCGGACCGGGTCCTCGAGCGTCCAGCAGGCGTTGCCCGAGTCGAAGTTCACGCCCACCACGCCGCCCCCCGCGTCGGCCACGAGGCCGGCGAGCTCCCGCGACGTCAGGTCGCCGGCATGGTTCTCGACGGCGATCTTCACGCCCGCGTCCTCGGCCAGCGGCCGGCACTTGGCGAGCACTGCCACCGTGTCGGCGACCCGAGTCGCGATGCCCCCTTCGCTCTTGCGGTCCTCCTGGTTGCCGAGCACGACGCGGAAGGCGGGCGAGCCGAGCGCCTTGGCCATCCGGATCCCGGTGGCCAGATGCTCCTCGGCCGTGCCCCAGTCTCGCTTGAAGGTCTTGGAGGTGGGGCAGATGCTCCACGACCCGAGGACCAGGCCCACCCCCTTGTCGGCCGCGTAGCGCCGCAGCTCGCCGAGCGTGGCGTCGTCGAGCCGCCCCTCGAAGGGGCCGAAGTCGGTGATGAAGAGCGAGTCGCACTTCAGCGCGTCGGCGTGATCGACGAGCTTACGGGCGTTCCAGCCGCAGGCCCGGACGGCGAAGTTGTCGTAGCCCAGCGGGATGCTCCGGCGCCTTGGCGCGGCGCCGGCCAGCGATCCGGTCGTGATCGCCAGCGCGGCGCCGGCCAGGAAATCGCGGCGGCTCAGCCGTGGGGTGGCCGCGCCGGTCATGGCCGGGACTCCTGCGGCTTCTCGATCCGGTAGAGGGCGGTTTCGGTCCGCAGGAAAATCGCCCGGCCGACGGCGGCCGGCGTGGCGTAGACGCCGCCGTCGAGGTGATTGGTCGCCAGCAGCTCGTAGGTTCGGCCGGGCTCGATCACGAAGGTGTCGCCGTCGCGGTTGCCCACGTAGATCCGGCCGTCGGCGAACAAGGGCGACGAGGAGAAGTTGCCGCCCAGCCGCTCCGACCAGACGGGCTCACCCGAGACCGCCTCGAGGCAACTGCCCACTCCCTTGTCGCTGACCATGTACACGAGATCGTCCACCACCAGGGGCGACGACATCGTGGGAGCACCCTTCTTCTGCCGCCAGGCGATCGCGGGCTGCCGCTCGGGGCCGGCCAGTTTCACGGCCAGCAGCTCCGGCTGCATGAAGCTCGTGCTCATCAAGAGCAGGTCGCCGGCGGGCACCGGCCGGGGCACGATCGAGAAGCCGAGCAGGCCGTAGCTCAGCTTCCAGAGCTCGGTCCCCGTGGCCGGGTCGTAGCCGTAGAGCCAGTCGGCCGCCGGTGAGACGAGCACGTCGCGGCCGCCGAGCGCGAGGATCACAGGTGTGCCGTAGGCCTTCTTGAGCTGCGGGTCGTCCCGCAGCGGGCCCGAGCGGGGCGTTTGCCACGCGACCCGGCCGGTGGCGGTGTCGTAGGCGGCGATCGACTGCACGTCGCTGCCGTCCAGGTGCACGATCAGCTTGTCTCGCCACACGACCGGCGTGCTGCCCGGACCGTTCTCGTGGTTGAGCCGCAGTTCGCGGTTCCGCCACAGCACCCGGCCCGAGGCGGCGTCGATGCAGGCGGCGCCAAAGTCTCCGCAGTGGCAGAAGAGCTGGCCGCCGACCAGGACCGGCGAGGGCGAGGCGAAGGAGTTGAGCTTGTGGATCGGCTGCGGGTCGGGAATCGTGAACAGCTCGATGTCGTGCAGCAGCTTGCCGGTGGCCTGCTCGACGCACACCGCCCGGATCGTGACGGCGCCCGAGACCGCGAGCTGGCCCGCCATCCGGTTGCCCTCGAGCGCCCGGGCCCGCTCCTCGGGGCTCGCCTCCCGCTCGACCGCCGTCGTCATCCAGATCCGGCCATCCCCGATCACGGGGCTCGACCAGCCGCGGCCCTCGAGCGGCGTCTTCCAGGCGATGTTGTCGGTCTCGCTCCAGGTGACCGGGAGGTCATGGGCGGCCGGGGCGTGCCCGTCGCCGGCCGGCCCGCGCCACTGCGGCCAGGCGGGTTCGGCCGCAGCGAGCGTCACCGGCAGCGTGGCGACCAGAACGGCGAGCTGGAGCGGATGGGGGTGAGAGCGCATGGGCGGGGCCTCGCCGGGTCGGGTGAGAATATCAGACCACGGCCGACCGTCGCGGCCCCCGCCGCGGCATCGCGCGGCCCGGATCCGGTCTTTCGCCGAGCGAATTGCCCTGCTAGCCTCCTCGCCCCGTCTTTCCCGGAGGCTGTTCCCGTGTGCCACTCCGCTCGCTCATGGATCGTGCTGCTGTCGCTCTTGGCAGGGGCGCGGCTCGCCGAAGCCGCCGAGTCGGGTGAACGGGGCGAACCGGCTCCGTTCCCCGGGCCGCTCTTGCTCCGGGTCGAGACGGAGCTGTTTCGTGACAGTGCCGACCAGCCGGTCGCCCGCAGCCTGACGCTCTTCGACGACGGCGTGGCCTGGGACTTTCTCGAACTGCCAGCCGCTGATGACGGCGAAGAGGCCGTGATGCAGTTGGTGGAGATCGTGCTTCACGATCCGGCCCGCGAGCGAGTCGTCGTCATCGATCCCGTCCGCCGCCTGAAGACCGAGATTCCGCTGATTCGGCTCGAGCGGATGAGCGTGTCGCTGGCGAAGTGGGCCCGCTCGAGCGACGACCGGCTCGTCCGCTGGGCCGGCGGGCCGGACTTCGCCGGCAACTTCGAGGAGAGCGAGGAGTCGCTCGCCCTCTCCGGCCCGCGGGTCCGCTACTCCGTCAGGCTCGCCGCGGCCGAGTCGCCGGAGGCGGCGGGCACCTACCGGCGGTTCGCCGACACGGCGATCCTGCTCAAGGCGCTCTTGCACCCGGGCGGCATCCCTCCCTTCCCCCGGCTCGCTCTCAACCGCCGGCTCGAGGCGGCGGCGGCCATTCCGGCCGAAGTCACGCTCGAGATCGACCCCAAGCTGGCGATGGTGGCCGGCGGGTCGGCCCGGTTACGGAGCGTGCACAAGAGCCATCCGCGGCTGCTGGCGGCCGACCGGCGGCTGATCGCCGACGCCCAGGCCCACGTCGCCGGCGCCGATGCCGTTGATCTGGCCGCTTTCGTGGCGCCGCCGGTCGCTCCAGAAGTCGCCCCACAAGCGGACGGTGCGCAGAGCGACGAATGATTCGAGGAGCGGCCTGCCGCGGGCGGCTGCTTCGGCATGAGCGGCGGGTTGCATGAGCCTGCCGCGGCGCCAACGGGCGTGGCCGGCACAACCTGCCCGGTCGGCCTTCGGGCCGGCATGGGCAAGAAAGTCATCCCGGCCGGACGATCTTGTCTCTGGCTCACAGCTTCCCTAATCCGCCGCGTCGCGACACCTGTCGCCCCGCAGCCGGCGGTCGGAAGCGGAGGCCGCTCCGGGGGGACGGCCCGAACCATGGATGTCCGCGTGCGAAACCAGCCCGCGGCCTTCCGCTTGACAAATGTATAGTCTCCCCGCTCTATTCATCCCATCCAATCCCGAAGCAGACAACGGAGGTCTTCATGCTGGTGCTTTCCCGCAAGCAAAATGAACGGATTCGCGTGGGTGATTCGGTGGTCGTCACGATCGTCCGGGTCAGCGGCGACAAGGTGCGGATCGGAATCGAGGCCCCACCCGATGTCCGGGTGCTTCGCGACGAGCTCGACGACGACCTCGTCGGCGACGTCACGCTCGAGTCCGCCGCCGAGCTGCCGATCCCCCGGTTGCTTCGGTACGTGGGCTGAACCGCGGCCTGGGTTTGCCCGGCCAGGGCTCTCCGGCGCAGACTTGTCACGTGGACGCCGAGCCGATCACCGACCTTCCCGACGACGACTTCGAGCCGTCGCAGCCGCTGAGACCAAGGCGGTTGCGACGGCTCTGGTTGTTCGTGATCGGTGCCGTGGTGGCCGGTCTGGTGGCGGTGGTTGCGGCCGCGATGCACACCCCGAACTTCTACCGCCAGCGTCTGCCCGTCGGCGGTCCGCTCGCCGGACGTTCGCCGGATGCCGCCACCGCGGCGGCGGAGCAGGCCGCCCGGCGACTCGTGACCGGAGGCTCGGCGCTGCATGCGGCCTTCCTTCGGGTCGGTCCCTGGGAGGGCGTGTTCAGCGAACGCGAACTCAACGCCTGGCTGGCCATCGATCTGCCCCGCAACCATGCCTCGCTCCTGCCGGCCAGCGTGGCGGCGCCCCGCGTCGAGCTGCTGCCTGGCCGCGTGCGGGCCGGGGTGCAGGTCGGCCGGGGGATTCTCAGGGCCACCGTCTGGCTCGAGGCCGAGTTGGCGCTCCAGGCCGCCAACCAACTGCGGATCACGGTTGATCGGGTTCGGCTCGGCGGCCTGCCCCTGCCGGCCGGCCCGCTGCTGGCCGGCATCGCCCATCGCCTCGAGCGGCTCGGGGCGGTGACCGAAACCCCGCCGGGCGGCGCCCGGAGCGTGCTGGTGGTGTACATTCCCTCGACCCATCAGGCTGGCGGCGTGAGTCACTGGCTCGAGGCGATCCGGATCGCGGCTGGCGAGGCGGCCGTGGCGGGCGAGACCCGCCGCGGACCGGTTCGGCCCGTGTCGGAGTGATGACCAGGCGGAGCCGCGGCAGGACGCGAATCGACAGGCGATGGCACGACTGACCTTTCTCGGCGCTGCCGGCGTGGTGTCGGGCTCGCGGCACCTGCTCGAGCATGACGGCCGCCGGGTGCTCGTCGACTGCGGGCTCTTCCAGGGTGAGAAGCGGCTCCGTCAGAAAAACTGGCAGCCCTTGGGCACGCCCCCGGCCGGGATCGACGCGGTCGTTCTCACCCATGCCCACATCGACCACTCCGGCTGGCTCCCGCGGCTGGTGAGGGAGGGGTTTCGCGGCGCGATCCATGCCACGCCGGCCACCGCCGACCTCTTGCCGCTGCTCCTCTACGACTCGGCCAAGTGCCAGGCGGAGGATGCCGCCTACGCCAATCGCAAAGGCTATTCTCAGCACCATCCAGCCCTGCCGCTCTACGAGGAACGGGACGTGGCCACGGCGCTCGAGCTCGTCCGCCGGGTCGAGCGGGGAACCTGGTTCGAGCCTGCGGCCGGCATCCGCTGTCGCTACCACGACGCTGGCCACATGCTCGGCAGCGGCTTCGTGGAGATGGAGGCCGCCGCCGAGCAGGGCCCGCCCGTGCGGATCTTGTTTTCGGGCGATGTCGGCCGCTACGACGCGCCCTTGTACCGCGACCCTGAGCCGCCGCCGCCCTGCGACTACCTCGTCTGCGAGAGCACGTATGGCGACCGCGACCACTCGCCGACCCGGCCACTGGAGGAGCTCGAGGCGGTCACCAACGAGGCGGTGGCCCGCGGGGGCCTGATGCTGGTCGCCTCCTTTGCGGTCGGCCGGGCCCAGCAGCTCGTCTACCTGCTCCGCACGCTGATGGCGGCCAAGCGGATCCCCCAGTTGCCGGTGTGGGTCGATTCGCCGATGGCGGTCGAGGCGACCGAGATCTTTCGCCGGCACGTGGCCGAGCACGACCTGAGCGAGGCCCGGCTGGCGGGCGTGGCCGAAGCGGCCGCCAGTCCGTTCGTGCGGCTGGCCAAGACCGCCGCCGAGTCGAAGGCGATCAACGCCCACGGTGGGCCGGGGGTGGTGATCGCCTCGAGCGGGATGATGAACGGCGGCCGGATCCTCCATCACCTCGCCCGCCGCCTGCCCGATCCGACCACCACGGTGCTGGTGGCGGGCTTTCAGGCCAAGGGCACCCGTGGCCGCGAGCTGCTCGAAGGTGCCGACACGCTCCGCATCCACGGCCGCGACATTCCCGTGCGGGCTGCTGTCCGCCAGATCGACGCCTTCTCCGGTCATGCCGACCGGGCGGAACTCGGTCGCTGGCTGGCCGAGATGCCCGCCCCTGCCCGGACCTTCCTCGTGCACGGGGAGCCCCCTGCGGCCCGGGGCATGCAGGAGTTTCTGGCCGCGACCCGTGGCTGGAAGGCCGACGTGCCTACCATCGGCATGACCGTGGACCTGCCCAAGCCCTGATCCCAAGGCATCCTGATCCTCGCGACCCGAGCCCGCCCCTGGAGCCCTTGCGATGGCGAAAAAACCTCCGGCCAAGACCCCGCCCCCCAAGGCCTGTGCCGCCCTCCCCGACACCGTCCTCGGCGACGACGTGGCCCTCGTCGCCGAGAACATGGAACGGATCCTCGCCTCGCCGAGCTACCTGCTCGCCCAGGAGGATCAGGCGCTGCTCGCGATGGAGGAGATGCGGGGCGTGCGGATGCTGCTCGAGCTCGGCAAGCCTGAACTGGCGCTCCAGGCCGACAAGATCCACTCCACCGTGATCGTGTTCGGCGGCACGCAGATCGTGGAGCGGACGGCCGCCGAGCGGCGGCTTTCCGAGGCCCGGCGGGCCCTGGCGGCTCACCCCGACGACCCGAAGGCGGCCCGGGAGGTGGAGCGGTCGCAGCGGCTGCTCGACCAGGCCCACTACTATGACTCCGCCCGGCAGTTCGCCAAGCTCGTCTCGATCGACAACCAGTGCGAGAGCCAGCGGGACTACGTGGTGATCACCGGCGGCGGCCCCGGCATCATGGAGGCGGCCAACCGCGGCGCCTTCGACGTGGGCTGCAAGTCGATCGGCCTCAACATCAAGCTCCCCGCCGAGCAGCAGCCGAATCCCTTCATCACGCCGGAACTCTGCTTCCAGTTCAAGTATTTCGCCCTGCGGAAGTTTCACTTCATCCTCCGGGCCGCGGCGGTGGTGCTCTTCCCGGGCGGCTTCGGCACGCTCGACGAGATGTTCGAGACGCTCACGCTCCGCCAGACCCACCGGATGCAGCCGGTGCCGATCATCCTGTTCGGCCGTTCCTACTGGTCGAAGGTGATCGACTTCCAGTTCCTGGCCGACTCGGGCGTGATCGCCGACCATCACTTGGATCTGTTCACTTACGCCGAGACTCCCGCGGAGGCCTGGCAGCAGATCCTCGATTTTCATGCCCAGCCGCAGCGGATGTAGGGAGCAGGGCGGATGGACGGCGACGCGGGGGATCGATCCGGAGACCGGCCGCGTCCGCCCGTGGCGCTGGTCACTGGCGGGGCCCGCGGCGCCGGCGCCGAGGTGGTGCGGGCCCTCGCGGCCCGCGGCTCCGCTGTGGCGATCCACTGCCACGCCTCGCTGCGGGAGGCCCGGGCACTGGCCGAGGAACTCGTGGCAGCCGGCATCCCGGCCCTCGCGGTCACGGCCAACCTCCGCGAGGAGGGGGCGGTGCGGGCGCTGGTGCATCGCGTGGCCGATCACTTCGGACGGATCGACGCGGTGGTGAGCTGCGCCCGGCTACGGCTTGCGGGCAGGTTCGAGGAGCTCACCGGCGCCGAGCTCGCGGGCCATTACGAGGCGAACGTGATCGGCCCGTTCGTGGTGGCCCAGGAGGCGGCCGCGGTGATGCTCGCCCAGGAATCGGGGGGCGTCATCCTGGCGGTCGCCGACGGCGGCGAGCCTCGGCCCGACGAGCTGGCCTACGCCGCGAGCCAGGGTGCGATTCCCGCGCTCATGCAGTCGCTCGACGCCGAGTGCCGCAGCCGCCACCCGCGGGTCCGGGCCGCCTGCCTGACCGCACCGAGCCCGCCTCCCCCGCCCGCCATCCTCGCCAGCATGCTCCTCGCCCGGATCGACGAACTCCGAAATGGCTGACAGCACTGACGTATGCGAAGCGGCAATCGGTCATCGACGCAGCCCACCTAAAGGCCTGCGAGGGGTTGACCATGCCAGTCGAGCGGCGTTGCTGGCGGAGCGAAGCAAGGATTGCGAAGCGAGGCCAGCATCGAGCGAGCGGAGGGCAGGATGCCAATCCTGTTCGGCACGGGATTTGCGCATCAGAAGGCAGGCAATCGACGCAGGCTGGGGCGAGTTGCGCGCTCGTCGGTGTGGCGTTATCGTGACCGCCATGGCCGAGCGGACGAAGCGTGAGATCCGAAATCAGGATGTTCAGGGCCTGAAGTGCCTGCGGAAGATTCGTCCGCTGCTATCGCGCCTCCGGACCGTGGGCACCGAA
>JBIIYH010000362.1:0-2771 GCA_044346905.1 Pirellulales bacterium | reverse complement strand
TTCCACTGCTTGGCGGCAATCGTCGCCGCCTCGTCCCGCTCGATGAGCTCGACCTCCTGCGGCGTCCGCCACGCGCCGCGGTAGCGGATCAAGCCCAGCGCGGCCATCCGCTCGGCCTGGGTCGGGGCGGGATCCTCGGCCGAGGCCGGCATGCCCGCCGCCGCCAGCTGAATCGCACTCATGACCACGGCCAGAGCGGTCAGCGTCCGCGGACGGGCCGCGGAACGGCCGCCCGAGTCGAAGTTCGTCCGGCAGCGTGAGCGAATGGGCATGGCGGTAATTTCGGCGATTTGGTGCAGTGATCTTGGCGGTGCTGCTGCACGAAGCCGGCCCGAGTCAGCCGCACGGCAACCGCTTCAAAGCGGCCGACCCGCCTGCTCGATGATACCGACATAGACCCCCATCACGCGGAGCACGAGCAGGACGACCAGCCCTGCCACGGCCCCCCAGACCGCCCAGCCGAGCCCCTGCGCAGCGGCCGCGAAGCCCCGGCGGGCCCGCTCCTCGAACACCGGCACCAGTCGCCCGAGCGACTCGGCCGTGGTGCCGGTCTCGGCCCCGAGGCCCACGGCCTCGAGCACCTCCCGGGGAAACCCGCCCTCCGCCGCGAGCGACTCCTCGAGCGACGCGCCTCGTCGCAGCTGCTCCGTGATCGTGTCCGGGTCGCGGCCCAGACCCGGCGCGGCTCGCGACGCCAGCGCGACCACGCTGCCGACATCCATCCCGGCGCCGGCCGCGAGCGCCGCGGCTCGGCACCAGCGGGCCGCCTCCGCCGCCCGCGCCGCAGGGCCGACCACCGGCAGCCATGCCACGACTCGCCGCACGACGCCGTGGGCACGCCAGCTGCGCATGAGCCAAGGCCTCGCGGTCACGGCCGCCAGCGCGACCGCAGCCACGATGCCGCCGTACACGGCCAGGCCGCGCGGGCCCGCCAGGCCGAGGCCAAGGATGTCGAGCGGCTTGCCGTCGAGGTCGCGGAGCATCCCCGAGAGCAGGATCAAGAGGCCGATCACGCCCAGCGCCACCGCCAGCCGCACCGCCGCGGGCGCGAGCGCCGCGACCAGCGCCCGGCGTGCGGCCAACGCCTCCGTCAGCGACGCCGCCACCGCGGCAAGCGTCTCGGCATCACGACCCGTGCGATCGCCGACGGCGATCATCCCGAGCACCGCCGGCGACACGGCACCCTCCGCGTGGCCAAGCGCCGCCGAGAGCGGCTCGCCGGCCGCGACGCCCGCGGCGACCTGCTCGAACAAGCCCCGCCACCGGCCCGGCACTCGGGCAGCCTCGGAGGCCACCGCCCGGCGGATGTCCACGCCGGCGGCCAGCGCGATCGAGAGCCGGCCGAGCACGTCGGCGAGCAGGCCATCGGGCAGGCGTCTCGGCCGCATGGCAGGCGGCTCCGGCAGGATCAGGGGCGGCTTCGGGAACCAGCGGCCGTTCTTCCCGGCCGACGCCGGGCCGTTCTAACACCCTCTCGATCCATCTGGTAGAACGCGGTCCGCCGTTGCTGCCCCGTCACCCCGCCGCCCATGAATGTCCACTGGCCGACCGTCGCGATCGTGGGCGTGGGCCTGATCGGTGGTTCGCTCGGCCGGGCGGTCCTGGCGCGGAAGCTCGCCCGGCGGGTCATCGGCGTGGGCCGGTCGCAGGCCTCGCTCGATGCCGCCCGCCGTACCGGCGCCATCACCGAGACGGCTCTCGACCCCGCGGCCGTGGCCGAGGCCGACCTCGTGGTGGTGGCCACGGGCGTGAGGTCGATCCCGCGGCTGCTCGAGGCGGTCGATCAGGCGGTTCGCCCCGGCACGCTCGTCACCGACGCCGGCAGCACCAAGGCCTCGATCGTGGCCGCCTGGGAGAAGCGGCGCAAGAGCCGCCGCAGCCGGTTCGTCGGCTCGCATCCGCTGGCCGGCAGCCATCGCCGCGGGCCCGAGGCGGCCGATGCCGAACTGTTCACCGGCCGCGTCGCCGTGGTCACGCCCGCGACCGCCACGCCGCCGGACGATGCCGCGGCCATCGGCGAGTTCTGGTCGGCGGTCGGTGCCACCGTGTTCGTGATGAGCCCCCGCGAGCACGACCGGATCGTGGCGGCCACCAGCCACGCGCCCCACGTGATGGCCGCGGCGATCGCGGCCGCCACACCCGCCGCCTCGCTCCCTTTCACTGCCGGCGGCTGGCGGGACACCACCCGGATCGCCGCCGGCGACGCCGAACTCTGGGCCGACATCCTCCTCGACAACGCCGAACCGCTCGGGAAGGCACTCGGCCGGATCGCCACCGCCGCCGAGCGGATCCTGGCGGCCGTCGAGGCGGGCGACCGCCGCCGCTTGATCACCCTCCTCTCCCGCGCCAAGGATGTTCGCGATGCTTTGGGAAGTTGACGTCTCGCTCACCGACGCCACGACGGATCACGCGGCGGGCGACCTGGTGACAGCCGCAGGCCAGCTCGGCCTCACGGGCTGCACGGCCGCCCGCACGGCCGCCGGCTGGCTCGTGGAGGGGAATGTGTCCCGGGCCGACATCGAGCGGATCGCGGCGGTGCTCCTCGCTGACCCCGTCACGGAGACCTTCACCGCCGCCGAGGTGGGCACCGCGAGCCTGACCGCCCCGGTGGACGGCCTGCCGACGGTGGTGCACGTGCTGCCGCGGCCGGGCGTGACCGATCCCGCCGGCCTGACCGCCGCCGAGGCGCTCGCGATGCTCGGCCACGAGGGCCTGGCCGTCCGCAGCCTCAAGAAATACTGGCTGCCTGCCATGGAGCCCGCCGCCGCCGC
>JBIIYH010000361.1:0-2772 GCA_044346905.1 Pirellulales bacterium | reverse complement strand
CGTGGCCCGCGGCGTGGCCTGCCAGAGCTTCTTGTCGAAGCCTTCGACCCCGCCATGGATATGGTTCGCTCCGTTGTTGGTCGCCAGCCGGTAGGTGGTGCCAGCGAGGTCGAAGCGGCCCGCGGCGATCCGGTTGGAGCAGCGGCCGCAGGTCGCGCCGAAGTAGGGATGGCCTGCCAGATAGCCGGCCAGCGAGTCGAAGCCAAGCACCACGTCGACCGGCTTGCCGGCCGCGTCGCTCTCGGCCGGCGGCACGCTGAAGCTCGTCAGGATCGCGCCGTAGTCGGTGATGGTCGCCTGCCAGCCACCGGGCACCTCCAGCGTGAAGAGGCTCGCCTCGCGGCCATCGGGCAGCGTGCCGAAGGGGCGGGCCGCGGGGACGGCGAACGCGGGGGCGGCCTCGACGGGCATCGGCTTCTCCAGGACGGATTCAGGAGGGGCTGCGGCGGCTGCAGCAGCCAGCGCGAGGGCACACGCGGCCCTCGCCGTCCAGCGCGACGAGAAATCCAGCCGGCGCAACCCCATCATGCTGGTGACCCCCAAGGAAGGGAAACGCCCAGGATGATACCAGCCTCGGCCGGTCGCGGCAGCCGCCTCAGGCGGCCTGCTGAACCTTCGCCGGCGCGCGGCTCTTGGCGGGAGTGGCCGAGACCGCCTCCTCCTGCTTGAGCTCGATCCAGCCGTCCACGCTCCAAGGCCCGCCGCCGAAGGCCATCAGGGCGAGCAGGCCCCCGGCGATGGCGAGGTTTTTCATGAACTGGATCGTCTGGGCCTGGCGGATGGACGCATCGGCCACGTTCCAGAAGTCGTGGAAGTAGAAGGTGGCGGCGGCGAGGAACACGAACAGGAACAGGGCGCCGATCCGCGTCCAGGCGCCCGCGATCACCGACACTCCGCCGAGCAGCAGCAGGCCGATCGCCCCGAACAGCGCGAACTTCGGATTGGGCACGCCCTCGGAGGCCATGTACTCGGCCGTCTGCCGGAACTGTGGGATCTTGTTGCCCACCGCGCTCATCAGGAAGATTACGGCGAGCAGCAGGCGGGCCAAGAGCGAGACGAATCCCTTGACGATCGTCGCGAACTGATCCATGGCGGCGGTCTCCACGCTCCCCGGCGGCATGCCGGGGGACGGGAATGGTGGCGAAGTGGGGCGACCGGGGCAACCCCGGAATCAGCCGAGAAAAAGCGGCTCGTCCCGGGTGATGCAGTGCACCGCGCCGCGGCCGCGGACCAGCTCCCGGCAATCGACCGGCTCGACCCGCCGCCCGGGGAAGCACTGCTCGAGGAGCCGCAGGGCCGGCTCGTCGGTGGGCGAACCGAACACAGGTACGGCGACCAGGCCGGTGGCGACGTAGAAGTTGAGGTGGCTCGCCGGCAGCTGCGTGCCCTCGAAGGCGAACCGGGCCGGGATGTCCACGGGCACGACCTCCAGCCGCCGGCCCGCGGCGTCGCGAAGCGTGGCGAGCTGCTCGAGGTTGGCGGCGAGCCCAGCGTGGTTGGGATCGCCTTTGTCCGGCTGCCGGGCCGCGAGCACGCGGCCGGGAGCGACGAACCGGGCGAGCTGGTCGATGTGGCCGTCGGTGTCGTCGCCAGCCAGGTCGCCGCCGACCCAGAGCACCTGCTCGACGCCCAGCCACCGGCGGAGCGCCGCGGCCATGGCATCCCGGTCGAGGCCGGGATTTCGCCGCTCGTCCACGACGCACTTCTCGTTGGCGAGGATCGTTCCCGCGCCGTCGGTCTCGATCGCGCCTCCTTCGAGCACGATCCCGGGCGTGAAGGGCTCGAGGCCGAGCTGCGCCGCGATCGCCCGGCTCACGCGACCGTCGTCGTCCCAAGGGGGATACTTGCCTCCCCAGGCGTTCCAGTCCCAGGCGACGGCGGCCCGCGGCGGCAGATTGCCGGCGGCGGCATCCCGCCGCAGCAGAAACACGGGCCCCGTGTCCCGCACCCACGAGTCGTTGGTGGGGATCGTCACGAACTCCACGTTCGCCACACCCGCCAGCCGCTCCCGCGGCTCGGCCAACAGCGACTCCGAGCCGATGATCCGCACCGGCTCGTGGGCCGCGATCAGCCGGGCCAGCCGCTCGTAGACCAGCGGAATCGGCTCGAAGGGCCCGAGCCAGGTCCGGCGGCGGTGCGGCCAGGCCAGCCAGGTGGCGGCGTGCGGCTCCCACTCGGCCGGCAGGCGAAAAAAGGGGACATCCCCCTTTTTGAAAAAAAAGGGGATGTCCCCCTTTTCGACGTGCTCGCCTTGGTTCGACATTTACTTGATACGAAAAGGGGGATGTCCCCTTTTTTTCCAGGTGCTCAGCCCCAGCGGTCGACGAGGCCGCCGTAGGCGTCGATCCGGCGGTCGCGAAAGAAGGGCCAGCGAGTCCGCGACCACTCGATCCGGCCCAGGTCGCAGTCGCAGACGAGCACCTCGGGTTCGGCGTGCGCCGCGATCGCCAGCCGTTGCCCGTTGGGCGCGTAGACCACGCTCGCGCCCCAAAAGCGGAGCGGCCCCTCGCGGCCGGTGCGGTTCACCGCCGCCACGAACACCCCGTTGGCGATCGCGTGGCTCCGGAGCATCGTGTCCCAGGATTCGTACTGCTCGGCGTGGAGCGACTCCTCGCCGTCGAGCCAGCCGATCGCGGTCGGATAGAAGAGCACCTCGGCCCCGGCCATGGCCGTGAGCCGGGCCGCCTCGGGATACCACTGGTCCCAGCAGACGAGCGGGCCGACGGCGAGCCGGCTCGTGGGCACGCTCATGAAGCCCGTGTCGCCCGGCGC
>JBIIYH010000360.1:0-2796 GCA_044346905.1 Pirellulales bacterium | reverse complement strand
TGCTGCCGGCCAGCGACCTGGTCGAGGGCATGCTCAACGACTCGAAGCGGCCGCCGGTCACGGCGGAGGGCTCCTCCCGCGTGCTCTGGAAGGGGCGGCCGCTCGTGCACTTCAACGAGGTGGACGAATGCGCCGGGCTCGACGGCCTCGTCACGCAGCGGGTCCACGAGGCCCTCGGCGAGCCGGTCGAGTCCACGCTCCACGACATCCGCTGGGGCGACTGGGATCAGTCGGGCACCACCGACCAGTGGGTCTGGGTGTTCGAGATCTCGGGGGGTGCCCCGCCGAGCCACTTCACCCGCGGCTGGAAGGGGGCCGAGGGCTTCCGGCAGCCGCCGATGTATTTCCGGCTCGGCGGCAGCACGCTGGCCGGCGTGAGCAAGCCGGGCGAGATCGTCTGGAGCCGCATCTGGGTGGATGGGACGGGGCCCTCCGGCCGCGGCGGGCCGGACTCCTCCGAGCGGTTGCGCATGGACATCGGCCGGGCCGGCGTCGTGGCCCTGCCCGCGGCCGAGACCCGCCGCCGGCTCGACGCCACCACGCCCCAGTGGCCGATCATGCACGCGGTCACCTATGGCGTGACCCGCGACCAGATGATGGCCCGCCACAAGGCCAACCACGTTCAGGTAGCCTACGCCCGCGATGCGGCGGCCGCCGACCGGGCAGCGCTCGCGAAGGCGGCCGTGGCGCGGGCGCTGGGCATCGAGGTCTCGTTCTGCGGCACCCGCGGCCTCGGCCCGGCCCCGAGTCTCCGCTGGTAAGGGGCCGCCGGCCGGGCTGCTCGGTTGCCTTGCCGAGAGACGCCGGGGGCGGAAGCCGGAGGAGCCGGGAGATTTCGCCGAGTCGAGTCGAGGCGAGGGCGGCAGAGCAGGCGGTGCGAGATATCCCAGCGACGGAGGCTTTCGCCCCCGGCGACGCACGTCGCTGGGAGTCGCGGCGGCTCGCGGTGACCACCTGCCCTGACCCATGCCAGGCACTTCCGGTCGGCTCCTTGATTTAGCCCCTGGCCGTCCCGGAAGATGCGGACCGAATTTGTTTTCCTCGGCAGGGAGCCAGCATGAAGACCCAGGGCTATCTCGGCATCGACGTCGGCACGCAGGGCCTGTCGGTGATCTTCGCGGACGAATCGCTGCGGATCCGCGGCTCGGGCGACGGCGGCTACGAGATGGTGTCCGGGCTCGACGCCGGCTCCTACGAGCAGCGGCCGGCCGACTGGGAGGCGGCGCTCCAGGCCGCGCTGGCCGACCTGCGGCAGAAGCTCGCGAGCCTGGGCATCGAGCCGGAGGTGCGAGCGATCGGGATCTCGGGGCAGATGCACGGCGAGGTGCTCTGCGACGCCGCCGGCAAGCCGCTGGCCCCCACGCGGCTCTGGTGCGACGGCCGCAACGAGGCGGAGGGGCACGAGCTCACCGATCTCCTGGGCGTCAAGTGCCCGAAGCGGCTCACGGCTTCGCGCTGGCTGTGGACGATCCGCCACCGGCCGGAGCTCGCGAAGCAGGTGGCCCACCTCACCACGCCGGGCGGCTGGATCGCCCGCCGGCTCACGGGCCAGTGGGTGCTCGGGATCGGTGACGCCTCGGGGATGTTTCCGATCCAGCAGGCCGGGCTCGACTACGACACGAAGCGGCTGGCCGACTTCGACGCGCTCGTGGCCCGCACGGCGTCGGGCCGCGCGTTGCCGCCGCTTCGCGATCTGCTGCCCGAGATCCGGCGGGCGGGCGACGACGCCGGCTCGCTCGACGCCCACGGGGCCGCCCTCCTGGGCCTGCCGCAGGGGATTCCCGTCGCGGCCGCCGAGGGGGATCAGCCGGCCGCGCTCGCGGGGTCGCTCGTGGCCGCGGCCGGCACCGTCTCGATGAGCTTCGGCACCAGCGTGGTGGCGAACTCCGTGGGCGACCGGCCCTTCCAGGGCGTGGACAAGGCGGTGGACCATTTCTGCGCCGTGGACGGCCAGCCGATCAACATGGTCTGGCTGCGAAACGGCACCACCGCGACGAACGCGATCGTGGGCATGTTCGGTGGCGTCCTGCCGGCGGGCGGCGACCCCTTCGCCACGGTGATGCCGCTGGTGCTCGCGGCCCCCGACGACTGCGGCGGCCTGGCAGCACTCCCTTTCATGGACGACGAGCCGGGGCTGGGCGTGTCGCAGGGCGGCACGGCGAGCCTGGTGGGCCTCGATGCCGCCAATGCCACGCCCGGCAACGCCGCCAAGGCGATGCTCCTGGCGACGATCTTCAACCTCAAGCTGGGCAGCGACGTGCTCGAGGCCCAAGGTTTTCCCCGCACGGAAATCGTGCTCTCCGGCGGCCTCGTCAAGACGCCCGCCCTCGGCCAGCTCGTGGCCGACGCCTTCCATACGCCGGTCGTGATCCTCGACTGCGCGAGCGAAGGCAGCGGCTGGGGCGCCGCCCTCTTGGCCGCCTACCGCGACCGGCGGCTGGCAGGCGAGACGGCCTCATGGGAGGAGTTTCTCGCCGGACACGCGCAGCCGCCGGCCCACCGCTTCACGCCGCGGCCCACCGCCGCCGCGACGCTCGACCGCTCCTACGCCCGCCATCGCCGGCTCGTCGCCATGCAAGAGCAGCTCGCGTAGAGCGCACCCGGCGGTCGTGCAGGCGAATCGATGTGATGCCACCTCCGATCGTTGGACGGCTCGGGGTTGCCCGTGTCCCGGAGCCGGCGTTGCTGGCCGAGCGCAGGCAGGATGCCGAAGCGAGGCCAGCATCGAGCGAGCGAAGGGCAGGATGCCAATCCTGTTCGGCACGGTTGTTGCAGGCCAGTTGAATCGGCATTTTG
>JBIIYH010000170.1:0-6094 GCA_044346905.1 Pirellulales bacterium | reverse complement strand
GTGGGCCACTGGATCACCGACCATCACGCCTTCGCCACCGCCGCCTGCGTGCTCGCGATGGCCGGCGTGGGCTATGGCATGACCCGCGTGGAGAGCAGCGTGCAGCTGATGCGGCTGTTCTCGCCCAACGCCCGGATCCGGACCGACTACAAGTGGCTGGAGAAGCATCTCGGGCCCCTGGTGCCGATGGAGATCCTCGTCCGGATCGACGAGGATGCCTGCACGCTCGACTTCCGCGAGCGGATGGAGCTCGTGGAGCGGATCCAGGAGAAGATCGCCGGCCTTGAAGAAGTCGGCAGCTCGCTCTCCACCGTCACCTTCAGCCGCGGGATCGACGTGCCCTCCGGGGGCGGCGTGTTCGCCAAGGTCTTCGGGGTGAACAAGGGCGTCCGCGAGGGCACGCTGGCGCGGGCCCTCGTCCGCCACCGCGAGGAGTTTCTCGACGGCGACTACCTCCGTGCCGCCGAGGTGGAAGAGCCGATCGGGCCCCTGCCCGAGCCCCCGCCGCAGAGCTTCTTGGCCGACGTGGGCGTGACCCTGGGCCTGATGTCGCCGCCCGAGCCGCTGCCGGTGCCGACCCGGACCCGCAACGAGGAACTGTGGCGGATCAGTGCCCGCGTCAGCGCCGTTCAGGAGGTGGACTACGCCCTGTTCAAGGCCGATCTCCAGAAGGAGATCGCCCCGGTCCTCGCCGCCCTCGAGACAGACGGCATCAAGGGGGTCGCGATCGACTATACCGGCCTCGTGCCGCTGGTCTACAAGGCCCAGCACTCCCTGCTCGACGGCCTCCAGGAGGGCTTCATCTGGGACTTCCTGATCATCGTGGCGGTGATGATCCTGCTCTGTCGGGCCGCCTCGGCCGGGCTCGTGCTCCTGCTGCCGGCCGCTTTCCCGGCCGTGCTCGTGTTCGGCGGGATGGGCTGGGGCAACTCGTTCCTGAAGACCTTCGGCTCGGGCTCGCTCCTGATCGACATCGGTACGGTCATGGCCCCGAGCGTGGCGCTGGGCGTGACCGTGGACGACGTCGTGCACTTCATGCTCTGGTTCCGCCGCGGTATCTCCGACGGCCTCGACCGCAAGCAGGCCACGATGCTCGCCTACAAGGGCTGTGCCCGGGCGATGTACCAAAGCTGGGGCGTGATCGGGATCGGCCTGTCGGTATTCTCGCTCTCGCCGTTCGGACCCACCCAGCGGTTCGGCTACATGATGCTCTCGATGCTCACGATCGCTCTGGTGGGCAACCTCGTGTTTCTGCCGGCCCTGCTCTCGGGTCCGCTGGGCGGCCTGTTCGCCGCCAGCGTCAAGCGCAACGACGCCCGGAAGGCCAAGCAGGAGGCCCGCCGCGTGCGGACCGAGGCCGGCAGCGACCGCCTGCCCGCGCCCCACGTCAGCCCGGGGCCGGCGAAGCAGGTCGTGCATGCCTGACGGGCTGCCGACCGGCACAGCGATCCTCAAGCCCCGGCGAGCGCGGCCCTTCTTCGGGCGGCATCCCTGGGTGCTCGACTCGGCGATCGATCGCCTCGAGGGCGAGCCCGCCGACGGCGACGTGGTCGATCTTCTGACGCACGACGGGAAGTTCGTGGCTCGCGGCCTGTGGAACTCCCAGAGCCGGCTGCGGGTCAGGCTCTACGCCTTCGACGCGGCCGTGCCGCTCGACGATGCGCTCTGGGCGAGCCGGCTGGCAACGGCCGTCGCCCTGAGGAAATCGCTCGGCTTCGACGACCCGGCCGGCGGCTGCCGGCTGGTCAACAGCGAGGGCGACGACCTCTCCGGGCTGATCGTCGATCGCTATGGCGAGTATCTCGCCGTGCAGGTCACGGCCCTGGCGATGGCCCGGCGGCTGGATGCGATCGCCGACACGCTCGAGTCGCTCGTGGCGCCGCGGGGGATCCTCCTGCGGGGCGCGGAGCGGGGCCTGGCGAAGCTCGAGGGGCTGCATCTCCCCGACCGGGTGCTGCGGGGCGCCGAGCCGGACGGGCCGGTGTTCGTGATGGAGCATGGCCTGCGATTCGGCGTCGATCTTGCCGAGGGACAGAAGACCGGCTTCTACCTCGACCAGCGGGACAACCGCCAGGCGGCGGCGACCTATGCTCGCGGTCGCCGGGTGCTCGACATGTTTTCCTACTCCGGCGGCTTCGCGCTGGCCTGTGCCGTGGCGGGCCGGGCGGCCAGCGTGCTGGCGGTCGATACGAGCGCCAAGGCGACGGCGCTCGTGGAGGCCAACGCCGCGCTCAACGGCGTGGCCAACGTGGCCGCCGAGACGGCCGACGCCTTCGAGAAGCTCGATGCCCTCGCCGCGGCCGGCGAGACCTTCGGGATGGTGGTGCTCGATCCGCCCAAGTTCGCCCGCAGCCGGGCCAGCCTCGACGACGCCCTGCGGGCCTACCACCGGATCAACCGCGTGGCCTGCGACCTGCTCGAGCCAGGGGGGATCCTCGTCACCTGCTCCTGCTCGGGCTCGGTGAGCCGCGAGGACTTTCTCCAGATGCTCGCCGGCGTCGCGCAGCGGGCCGGCCGTACGCTCCAACTCCTCGAGGTCCGCGGCGCCGCTGCCGACCATCCCGTGACAGCGAGCTGCCTGGAGGGGGAATACCTCAAGTGCGTGATCGCCCGGGTGGTGTGAGGAGGAGCGACCCTGGGCGAGCGTCGGGGTCGCCTGTGCCATCTCGCCGGACGCTCACTGCGGGCATCCTGCCCTTCGCTCGCTCCATGCTGGCTCGCTCTCGGCATCCTGCCTTCGCTCGCCAGCAAGGCCGGCTCGGCTGGCACAGGCGACCCCGCCGCGGCTGAGCCTGCTCACGATGGCCGGATGGCCTCGACGAGGTGGTAGCCCTTGACGAGCTCCTGGGCGACGCCCGTCCACATCCGCGGGAGGTGCTCGACGTACCAGGCGGGCTGCTTCGTGACGACGAGGAGCGTGCCCCCCGGCGCCAGCGCCAGCCGGGCGGCCTCCACGAACTTCTCCGCGATCGCGAAGTCGGCGTAATAGGGCGGGTTGGCCAGCGCCAGATCCCAGGCCCCACGGTCAGGAACCTTGCCCTCGGCCTCGAGAGCCACGCTGACGTTGGCCAGGTCGTTGAGTTCGGCACCGAGCCTGGTGCACTCCACGGCCCGGGCCGATGAGTCGAAGGCGTGCACGACCACGGAGGGGTCGCGGGCCGCGATCCCGATGGCCACGCAGCCCGAGCCGCAGCCGATGTCGAGCACCCGGGTCTCCGGGGCCACGTCCACGGCGTTGAGCAGGTGGCGGGCGCCGGGATCGATCCGCCGGTGGGCGAACACGCCCGGCCGCGACACCGCCTCGAGGAGCCGCTCGCGGTCGCGAAACTTGAACCGGCAGGTGAAGTCGCGAAGCTTGTGGCCCTCCCGGGTCTTCTCCACGACGTAGGCGATCGCGTCGGAGCCGTCGGCCGGCCGCACGCGAACCGTCTCCCCGGTGGCCGCCAGCTGCTCCCGCAGCCAGGTGTCGCGGGCGTTGTCCACCGCGGCCACGAGCCGGCCGCCGGCCACGAGCTGGTGAAAGGCCTGCTGCAAGAGGTCGCGGGAGAGTTCGGTCTCGCCCCCCTTCACCAAGGGCACGACCGCCAGATCGTATGGGCCCGGTGGCAGGTCGGCCGTGCACGGGGCCGCGAGATTCGCAGGTGCGTCGTCCCAGGTCGCGGCCGCCGCGTCCCGCTGGTGCAGGTCCAGAAACCAGGCTGTCACGCACGCCCCGGGGCGGGCGCGGGCGAGGCTCACCGCCGCCTGGCCGCGGCCGATGGTCGTGCAGGCGATCCGCTCACCGGGCTGGCTGGCGGCCACGGCGAGCGCGTGGGCCTCGGCGGGGCGGGCGGGAAGCGGCAGGGCGGGAGCAGGCATGCCGCCGAGCATAACGTGGGGAGCCGCAGGCCACGGGGCCGGCCCCCGGTGAGCCTTCCCCGCGGGATCACTCCGACTCCGCCGGGCTGGCACCGCCGACGCCGGCCCGCATCCGCTCCCGCATTCCCTCGGCGAATTTGCCCAGCTCGTCGCGGTCGAGCTTGCCGTCGCCATCGGCGTCGAACGACATCGCCCGCTCGACGAACCGCTCGGGCGACGGCCCCGCCCCGGGCCCCCGGCCGCGCGGACCGGCGGCGTCCCTCGGCGGACCATCCGGCCGCTCCCGCCGCGGCCGATTCTCAGGAGGACCTTCGGGCCGGCCCTCCCGCGGCCTGCGAAACTCGGGCCTACCCTCCCGGGGCGGCCTGCCCTCCGGGCCGCGGCCGCCCGCCTCGCCCGGCGGTGGCGGCATGGGGGGGCGAAACTCGTGGCGGTCGATCCGGCCGTTGCCATCCTCGTCGAGCGACGCGAGGGCCCGACTCGCGGCCTCGATTTCCCCCGCGTCGAGTTCATGGTCGCCATTGGCGTCGAGCGCGGCCCGCAGCCGATCGGCCGGCCCGTGGGGTGGCGGCCCGTCTCTGGGCGGGCCCTCGGGTTCGGCAAAGGCGGTGACGGCGAGCAGGATCGCGGCCGCCGGGATGGCGACCAGGGCGGACGATGGTGGGTGGCGGCGGTTCATGGTGGTTTTCCTTGCGGGGGTCCCGATGCCTGTTCGCAAGGTTCAACGGCCGGCGTCGCCGGGAGTTTCGCCGCCCGCGGGCAGGGGCTCGAGCGTGAGCGGATCCCGCAGCGGCAGGTGGGTCACCTCGCCGCCGAAGAACTCCTGCATGCTGGCCCGCTTCTCCAGATCCCCCGGCGCGATCGCCTCCCAGTCGCCCACCACCAGGATCGCCATCGAGTCGGGGTCGAGGTGCTTCTGGGCCACCCGCTGGATGTCGGCGGGCGTCACCGCCTCGACCCGCTCGCGGAACGACTGCCAGAAGCCCTCCGGTCGCTTCGTCCACTCGTCGTTGACGAACACGGCGAGCATCGCCGGCTTGCTTTCGAACCGCCGGGGCAGCGTCTCGACGAGGCTCAGCCGCGCGGTCTCGAGCTCCTCCTCCGGCACCGGCTCGGCGCGGATCCGGCGGATCTCGTCCATCACGATCTTCGTGGCGAGCGCCACGGTGGCGTTCTTGCTCTCGAAGCCGGCCTTGAAGTCGCCGGGATAGTCCACCCGTGGCTGATTGATCGACCGCACCGAGTAGGCGAGCCCCTCGTTGCTGCGGACCTTCTGCATCAGCCGGCTCGTGAACCCGCCGCCGCCGAGGATCTCGTTGAGCACCAAGAGCGGGATCGCGTCGGGATCGTCCCGCTCGATCGACCTCCTGCCGATCAGCACCTTGCCCTGTGGAATCGCCTTGGGCACGTGATACATCCCGGGCGTGAGCGTGGCCTTCGGCGGCACAGGGTCGGGCACCACCGCCCCCCGCTCCCAGCCGGCGATCGCCTGCTCCAGCGTCGCCAGCATCTCCCGTTCGTCAAAGTCGCCGGAGACGGCGACGATCGCGTTGCCGGGCCGGAACACCCGCGCGTGCAGTCCCTGCAGCTGCTCCCGCGTGATCGCCGCCACGCTTTCAGCCGTCGGCTCGGCCGCCTCGAAGTGGTCGGGCCCGAACGCCAGCCGCTTCCACTCCCGGCCCAGGATCGTGCCGGCGTCGTCGTTCCGCTGCGCGAGCTGCGCCAGACTGCGGGCCTTCGCCGTCTCGAGCCGGGCGGCGTCGAATGCCGGTCGCCTGAGCATCTCCAGGAACAGGCTCAAACTCTCCGGGAAGTTGCTCTTCAAGCAGTTGAGCGTGGCGGTGGTGAAGGTGTCGTTCGCGGCCACGCTCACCTCGCTCGCCAGGAAGTCGAGCGTCTCGTCCACCTCGGCCGGGGGCTTCGAGGCGGTGCCCCCCTCGCGGACGAGCCGGGCCGTGAGGGCCGCCAGGCCGGGCGTGCCGGCGGGATCGAGCGACGCGCCCCCCTTGAACGTGATCGCGAGGTTGATGAGCGGAAACTCGTGCGACGGCGCCAGGTACACGACCGTGCCGTCGGAGAGCACGTGGCGATGGTCGGCGGCCTTGGGGGGCACGTAGACCAGCGGCTCGAACTCGATCGCCTCCGGCCTGGCCGGCAGCGTGGCCGGAGGCTCGGCGGTCGCCTGCGTCGCGGTCAGCGACAGAGCGAGCGTCAGGCCAAGGAGTGCAAGCAGGCC
>JBIIYH010000359.1:0-2804 GCA_044346905.1 Pirellulales bacterium | reverse complement strand
GCCGGAAGCAGAGGGCGTGCTCGCCGCCGCGCTCGAGGCGGCCGGCAGCGTCGCCGGCGGGAGATTGTGGGGTGACTCGAAGGAGCTCTATCGCGGCGGGGCCGGCCTCGACCTGCTCGAGCGAGGCGTGCTCGTGGCCCTTGCGCTGGCCACGGGCTCGCAGCCCGCGAACTGGCCCGCACTGGCGGCGGCGGTCGGCCTCGACCACGGCGACACGCCTGCCGAGCAGGCAACGCTCGGCGCCCTGGGCGTGCCGCGACCCGGCTCGGCCGCGGGGACCCGCGGGTTGGCCGAGGCCGTCCGGGCAGGGCTCGCGTCGCTGGGGGTCGCCGCCGTCGCGGTCCACTGCCGGCTGGTCGCGCCGGGAGCGTTCAACTGCCTGCTCGACCAAGGGCTCAACAAAAGCGACATCCTCTCGGCCGCCACGCTCGACCTGGCCGCGAGCCTCGCCGCTGGGGCGACCGCCGCCGAGCCGGTCGTGATCTGGTGCGACCGGCACGGGGGGCGGCGGCGGTATGCGCCGCAGGTTTCGCGTGCCTTCGCCACGCCGCTCGTCCGGCCGCTCGAGGAGACTCCGCGGCGGAGCTGTTACCGGATCGACGACTCCCGGTCGATCGAGTTCACCGTCGGGGGCGAGGCCCGGCTCCCGGTGGCGGTGGCGAGCATGACCGCCAAGTATTTCCGTGAGCTCGCCATGCTCGCCTTCAACGCGCACTGGGGGGCGGTGCAGCCCGGCCTCGCCCCCACCGCCGGCTATCCCGTTGACGCCGCCCGCTGGCGGCGGGAGGCGGCGGCGGCCGTCGAGCGGACGGGCGTGGCCTGGGGCTCGGTCTGGCGGCGGGCGTGACTGCCGCTTGCGGCGGCCGCGGGGCGAAACCAGAATCGCGGCATGGCCACGCTCACCACCCAGCTCTATGTCGTTCGTCATGCCGTCGCCGAAGAAGTCAGTCCTGGCGTGCTGGATTCGGATCGCCGCCTCACGCCCAAGGGCCGCAAGCGGTTCGCCCGGATGATCGAGCGGCTGGCCGACCGCAGGCTGGAGATCGACCTGGTCGCCACGAGCCCGCTGGTGCGGTGTCGGGAGACAGCCGAGATCCTCTCGGCCGGGCTCGGCGGCCGGCCCCGCGTGGAGGAGGTCGCCGCCCTCGCCCCAGGATCCGACTGGCAAGCGCTCGTCGAATGGACGGTCCAACAGGATGCCGCCCGCGTGGCCTGGGTGGGCCATGCCCCCTGCGTGGGCCGGCTCGTGGCGATCTCGATCGGCGACGGCTCGGCGGCGGTGCGGATGAGCAAGGGGGCGATCGCCGCTATCGCCCTCGACGACGGTCCGGGCCAGCCGGGCGAGCTCGAATGGCTCGTCACGCCCGAGCTGCTCGGCCGCCGCCGCTAGAACGGCCGGCGGTTTTCCCAGGCGGCGCCTCGGTCTATCATGGTAGGCGTCGGGGTGCGTTCCAGCGTGTTCCGATCCCGCTCGTCCATTCGCAAGGAGTCAGCGCCGTGACAGCCCGCTTCAGCATCGTCCGGAAGAGTGCCGCCGTTCTCGTGCTCGTCTCCGCCACCGTCGTGGCCGGCTGCGCGCCCCAGGGGGGCCAGAAGGCGAGCCAGGAAGTGGTCGAGATCGAGGAGATCGAGATGGCGCCGGCCACGCCCGCCGCGTCCGACCAAGCCGCCGGCGGCGCGGCGGCCCGCCAGGCGATGGATGCCGAGAAAGCCGCCGCCGACAAGGTCATCGAGGAGGCCGGCAAGTCGGCCGCCGCGGCAACTGAGGCGGCGAAGCCCGAGCCGGCGGTGAAGCCCGCGGCCGCGGCGGCACCGGAGAAAGTGATGCTCGGCGAGCCGTCGCTCACGGCCGGCGTGCCGGGCACGGGTCCGCTCACGCTCGAGCAGATCGATGCCTGGCTCGCCGATCCCAGGAACCACGCCGTGCTCGAGCCCGAGCTGCCGCTGGGGCTCTCACAGGGCGCCGGACAGATCCAGGGCCTGGCCGCCAACCCGCTCACCCGGGCCAAGATCGAGCTCGGCCGGCAGCTCTATTTCGACACCCGGCTCTCGGCCGACTCCACGATCTCGTGCGCCAGCTGCCACGACCCCTCGATGGGCTACTCGGCCAACACGCAGACGGGTGTGGGGATCCGCGATCAGAAGGGGGGCCGCAACTCGCCGGTCTCGTTCAACCGGATCCTCTCAGGCCCGCAGTTCTGGGATGGTCGCGTCGATTCGCTCGAGGCCCAGGCGGTCGGGCCGATCGCCAACCCGATCGAGATGGGCTTCACCCACGAGGGCGTCGTCCAGCGGCTGGGTGAGATTCCGGTCTACAAGAAGCAGTTCGATGCCATCTTCGGCGACCTCTCGATCGACCGAGTGGGACAGGCGATCGCCGCCTTCGAGCGGGCGCTCGTGACCGAGCCTGCTCCCTTCGACTACTACGAACAGCTTCTGCCGTTCACGAAGATGGACGAAGAGGACATCGCCGACGACGAGGAACTCGCCGCCAAGTACGCCGCGGCAAAGGTTGGCGCCGAGGCCCACCCGATGAGTGACTCCGCCAAGCGCGGCCGTGATCTCTTCTTCGGCAAGGCCAACTGCACCGCCTGCCACGTGGGAGCGAACCTGGCAGACGAGAAGTATCACAACCTCGGCGTCGGCATGGACAAGGCCGAACCGGATCTTGGCCGGTTCGTGGTCACCAAGGATGAGAAAGACAGGGGCGCCTTCAAGACTCCCACGATCCGCAATGTCGCCCACTCCGGTCCCTACATGCACGACGGCTCCCAGGCCACGCTCGAGGAGGTGGTGGAGTGGTA
>JBIIYH010000358.1:0-2815 GCA_044346905.1 Pirellulales bacterium | reverse complement strand
CGCACCCGCCCGCCGGCCGTGTGCAGCCGCCGGCGGACCAGCGGCGCGTAGAACGGGATGGCCGCCGCCTCGAGCTTCCGCATCAGGTCCTTCTCGCGGCGGGCGAGCGTGTAGAAGGCCACCCAGCGGGCATCCGCCGCGGCCGTCGCCTTGCCGAGCGGGTCGCTCTCGCCGGCCTCGAGCAGTTCGGCCGGGAAGATGTCCCGCTGCTTGGGCAAGATGGGCATGGCAGAAAGTTTCGTCGTGAAACCAGGGAAGCTGCCCCGCTTGGCCAGCCCACTCGGTTGGGAAGCCCGCGCAGACTCCGTTCTCGTGGGTGGCAGTCGCTGCTCCACCCCTGACCGGTCACAAACCCGCTCAGCCCGCTAGTTTACGCCCGGCTCCAGCCAAAATCTCGCACCCCGCCCAAGCCTCACCGGATTCTCGCACCTGCCCCGCTCCCCGACCGGAAAGAAGGGCAAAGTCTGCCGGTCGATCCTGCCGATGACTCCGATCGCAGCGACTGTATCGATTGCAAGGAGCAGGCCATGACCAGCGGCACGAGAGCAAAAAACCGGGGTGATCGGGCAGGGGCCTCCCAGATGGCGGGCCGCGACCGGGTCGCCCTCCTGCTGGCCCTCGCCGGGGCCGTGGCCACCGCCGCCGGCTGCCAGACATTTGGCCGCCCGCAAAACAACACCAAGCAGCAGGTGATGCTCGACGCCCAGTGCCCCCCGACCGACCCCGGCCGGATGCCGGCCAAGGAACTGGCGAAGATCACGCTGCCGCCCTACGTGATCGAGCCGCCAGACATCCTGCTCGTGGACGCGCTCCGGGTGGTGCCCAAGCCCCCGTTCCGGATCCAGTCGTTTGACACGCTGCAGGTGATCGTGGAGGGCACGCTTCTCGAGCAGCCGATCAACGGGCTCTACGTGGTGGAGCCGGGCGGGATGCTCGACCTCGGCCCCTCCTACGGGAAGGTGATGGTGGGCGGGCAGTCGCTCGACGAGGCCCAAGACTCCGTCTTCCGCCACTTGAAGCGGGTGCTCCGCGAACCGCAGGTCTCGCTCACGCTCGCCCAGGCCGCCGGCCAGCAGCAGATCGCCGGCGAGCACCTCGTGGGCCCCGACGGCACGATCAACCTCGGCACCTACGGGGCCGTCTACGTGACCGGCATGACGCTCGCCGAGGCCAAGACCGCAATCGAGAAGCACCTGGCGGAATATCTCGACGCGCCGCTCGTGAGCGTGGACGTGTTTTCCTACAACTCGAAGGTTTATTACGTGATCACCGAGGGCGCCGGCTTCGGCGACAACGTGGTCCGCTTCCCCGTGACCGGCAACGAGACCGTGCTCGACGCGATCTCGCAGATCAATGGCCTCTCGCGGCTCTCGAGCAAAGACATCTGGATCGCCCGGCCGGCCCCCTCGGGCGTGGGCTGCGACCAGATTTTGCCCGTGGACATCGAGGCCATCATGAAGGGGGCCTCGACCGCCACCAACTACCAGGTGCTCCCGGGCGACCGGGTCTTCATCGCCCAGGACCAGTGGATCGCCTTCGATAGCATCGTGGGCAAGCTCACCGCCCCTTGGGAGCGGATCTTCGGCTTCGCCCTGCTCGGCTCGAGCACCGTGCAACAGTTCAACCGGTTCCCGTTCGGCTTCAATCCGAACTTCGGGGCCTGCTGGGTGGCTCGCGAGGTCTATGGGCCCGAGAATCCCCAGTGGCTGCTCTTCCGGGCCTGGTTGCTGACGGAAGCCCCGGTCTGGCTGCAGGAGGCCTACCTGGCCCACGGCGAGGAGTTCGCCGCCTGGATCGCCGACAAGCCGGTCGTGAAGGCCCTCGTGAAGGCCGCGATGGACCAGGTGGTGGAGCGGTATGAGGCGGAAATGCCCAAGGTGGCGGAGTGAGGCGGGTCGCCGGGTTTTGCGGCCGGAACCGCCCGTCGCGAGACATCGATGCCCGACGGCACTAGAATCAGCAGACACGTGTCCGGAGCAATAACTGCCATGCCGACTGCCAAACTCTGTGGATGGTCAAAAGCCGCTGCGGCCCTGGCCTTGGCCGTAGGAGCCAGCCTGATAGCGGCGGGAGAAGCCCGGGCGCAGTCGCCCGGGCAGACGGGCCAGCGACCGTTCGAGAGCACCTACCGCAGGCCGACCGTCAGCCCGTATCTGCAGCTCCAACAGCAGGGCATGAACCCACTGCAGAACCAAAACATCTACCAGACGCTGGTGCAGCCGCAGGTGCAGCAGCAACAGCAGCAAATCGAGCAACTGCAGCAGCGACGGCAGTTGAACAAGATGCAGGGCCAAGTGCGGCAGATTGAGCAGTCGTCGCAGGCCCGGCAGTTTGACGAGACGATCCGGCCGACGGGCCATGCCTCGACTTACATGAACTACTCGCACTACTACCCACAGCGGCGGTAGCGGGCGGCGGGCGGAGACGCCCCGCGCCGGGGCTTGACGCGAGCATAGACACGCGTACACTCATGGGCGGAGGTACCCCCCATGGCGATGGTTTCCTACATTCGCGACCAGTTGATCAAGGTTTTCAGTCCGAATCAGGCCGACGTGCTGGCCCACGTGGTCGTCGAGGCCCACGACGCCCTGGCGACCAAATCCGACGTGCAAGAACTTCGCGACGTCGTCAAGGATCTCGCCGTCGCCCAGCAGGCCACCGAACGCACGCTGGCCGAACTGGCTGAGGCCCAGCGGGCCACCGAACGCCAGATGGCGGAGTCTGCCGCGCATGTCGACCAGCGGTTCGCCGAAATGGCCGAGGCCGGGCGGGAGGCGAAGCGCCAGATGGCGGAGTCTGCCGCGCATGTCGATCA
>JBIIYH010000357.1:0-2819 GCA_044346905.1 Pirellulales bacterium | reverse complement strand
GGGAGCGCGCCCACCATGACCATCCCCGTTCGTGGATCCCGCGCCGATTTTTCTCCGCTCCTCCCCACCCGCCTCGACGCGGCGGCCCGGGAGCGGATCGAAGCCCGCGTGCAGGCGATCGGCCGCGACCTGCTTGCGAAGTCGCTCGCCGCCCAGCCGACGGTGCTCTCGCCCGACTACTGGGCCGAGCAGGCCGGCGAGTGGGTGCTCGCCGACGACGACCTGAAGGTCCGGCTGTTTCGGCTCGTGGACTGCATGCCGATGCTCGACGACCCGGCCGCGGTCGACCGCCACCTGCGGGAATACCTCGACGACGAGTCGCTCGAGAAGCTGCCGGCGATGCTCCGCACGGCGCTCCAAGCCGCCCGCAGCGGGATCCTCGCCCCCTTCGCCGCTCGGGCGGTGCGGGCGGCGATGCTGGCCCAGGCCAAGCGGTTCATCGCGGGCACGACGCCGGCCGAGGCAGCGCGGGCAGCGCTCCGCGAGCGGCGGCGGCACCGGGGGTTCACCCTCGACCTGCTCGGCGAGGCGGTCACGAGCGACGTCGCGGCCGATGCCTACGCCGCGGCCTACGCCCGCCTGCTCGAGGAGCTGCCGCCCGAGGCGGCCCGCTGGCCCCACGACCCGCTGGTCGATGACGGTCCCGAGGGGCCGCTGCCGAGGGTGAACGTCTCGCTCAAGCTCTCGGCGCTCGATCCGCGGTTCGACGCGGTCGATCCCGCGGGCACCACCGCGCGGGTGCTCGCGCGGCTGCGGCCGCTTTGGCGGCTGGCCCGCGAGCGTGGGGCGCAGGTGCACGTGGACATGGAGAGCCATGCCACCAAGGGTCTCGCCCTCGCGATCTTCAAGGCGATCGCGCTGGAAGCCGAGTTTCGCGACTGGCCGCACTGCGGCGTGGTGGTGCAGTGCTACCTGCGGGAAGCGCCGCACGACCTCATCCATCTCGCGGAGTGGGCCCGGCACCGTGGCACGCCGATTTGGGTGCGGCTCGTGAAGGGGGCTTACTGGGACTCCGAGACGATCCACGCCCGGGCCGCCGGCTGGCCGGTGCCCGTGTGGCAGGAGAAGTGGCAGACCGACGCCTGCTACGAGGCGGCCACGACCTTCGTGATGGAGCATGCCGACCTGCTCCGGCCGGCGCTCGGAAGTCACAACCTGCGGTCGCTGGCCCACGGGATGGCCGTGGCCGAGGCGCTCGGCCTCGACCGGCGCACGGTCGAGATGCAGATGCTCTACGGGATGGGCGACGCCGAGAAGGAGGCGGTGACCGCCGCCGGCTGGCGGATGCGGGTCTACATGCCCTACGGCGAGCTCGTGCCCGGGATGGCCTATCTCGTGCGTCGGCTGCTCGAAAACTCTTCGAATGACTCGTTCCTGCGGGCGGGGTTTGTGAAGCACGTGCCGGCCGAGCAGCTGCTCGCCCCACCGCTGCCGCCGGCCGAGTCACCGGCCGCGGCGCCCGCGGCCGCAGCGCCACGGGCCTTCACCAACGAGCCGCTGGCCGACTTCGCGGTTGCTGCCAACCGCGAAGCCTTCGCCCATTCGATCGCGCGGGTTCGCGACGCCTGCCAATCGCCCCCGCTCGTGCCGGTGGTGATCGGCGGCGAGCGGACGGAGCCGGCCGACCGGTTCGACCGCCGCGATCCCTCGAATCACGCCCGGGTGGTGGCCCGCGTGTGCGCCGCCACCGCGGCCGACGCCCGCCGTGCGGTCGAGACGGCCCGCGCGGCCCAGACCGCCTGGCAGGCCGCGGGCGTTCGCCGCCGGGCCGACGTGCTCCGGGCCGCTGCGGCGATCATGCGGGCCCGACGGTGCGATCTGGCGGCCCTGCAGGTGTTCGAGGTGGGCAAGCCCTGGCGGGAGGCCGACGCCGACGTGGCCGAGGCGATCGACTTCTGCGATTACTACGCCCGCGAGGCCGAGCGGCTGGGTGCGCCGCGGCGGGTGGACCTGCCGGGCGAGGAGAACGCCACGACCCACCTGCCCCGGGGCGTGGCCGTGGTGATCGCGCCCTGGAACTTTCCGCTGGCGATCCTCTGCGGGATGACCGCCGCGGCCCTCGTGACGGGCAACGCCGTGGTGATGAAGCCGGCCGAGCAGTCGTCGCTCACGGGGCTGCGGCTGTTCGAGATCCTCCGCGAGGCAGGCGTGCCGCCCGGGGCGCTGGCCTTCCTGCCGGGCCGCGGCGAGGAGCTGGGGCCGGCGCTCGTGTCGCACCCCGACACGGCGCTCGTGGCCTTTACCGGCTCGCGGGCCGTGGGCCTGGCGATCAACCGGCTCGCGGCCGAGGCCTCGGCCGCTCCTGACAGCCGCCTGATCAAGAAGGTGATCGCCGAGCTCGGCGGCAAGAACGCGATCATCGTTGACGACGATGCCGATCTCGACGAGGCGGTGGTCGGCGTGGTGGCGAGCGGCTTCGGTTTCCAGGGGCAGAAGTGCTCGGCCTGCTCGCGGGCGATCGTGCTCGACCAGGTGCACGACGCGTTCGTGGCCCGGCTGGCCGAGGCGGTGAAGAGCCTGGGGGTCGGCCCGGCGGAGGATCCCGGCACGCGGGTCGGCCCGGTCGTGGACGAGGAGGCCCGCGACCGCGTGCGGTCGTTCGTGGAGATCGGCCGTCGGGAGGCACGGCTCGTCGCGGGCGTGGAGGTGGGGCCACTCGCCGAACGGGGCTGGTTCGTGGGCCCGCACGTGTTCGCCGACGTGAATCCCGCGGGGCCCCTCGGTCAGGAGGAGATCTTCGGCCCGGTGCTGGCGGTGTTTCGGGCCCGCGACTTCGAGCACGCGATCGAACTGGCTAACGGCACGGCCTACGCGCTCAC
>JBIIYH010000356.1:0-2827 GCA_044346905.1 Pirellulales bacterium | reverse complement strand
ACAGGTCGTAGCCGTCGATCCACTCCATCTCCATGATCCGGATCCGCCGCTGCTCGACGAAGTTCTGCACGTCGAGCAGGTTGTCGTGCTGGATCTGGGCCACGCGGGCGGCCACCGAGGCGATCCGGTCCATCGCCTCGAGGTACAGGCTCTCGGTCTCGTACCGCTCGGGCGAGAAGATCTTGAGGGCCACCGGCAGCGTGAACTCGCCCGCTCCCCGCCGCGTCGTCAGGTAGACGACGCCCTGCCCGCCCGCCCCGAGCCGGCGGGAGAGCGTGTGGTATTCGGTCCAATGAAGCCGGCCGGAACCGAGGATCTCGGTGTAGCGGGCGAGCAACTCCTCGGGGCAAGGGGTGCCCACGTCGCCGGCGGCCGGGATCGTGGGCCGCTCCTCGCGCAGGATCGTGGTGCTCATGTCGGGCCGCCTTCCCTCCCCGGCTCGTCCCGCGGCGGCTCCGGAAAGCCGAGCCGCTTGTCGACGAGGTTCCTCAGGGCCTCTCTTCGAAGATACCTTCGAAGATTGTCGCAGAAAAACTCCGTCATCGCATCGATTCGGCGGCCGCTCTGGCCGGCCACGTGGGGCGTGATCACGAGCCGCGGAGCCCGCCACAGGGGGCTGTCGGCGGCGGGCGGCTCCTCCGGGGTGACGTCGAGGGCGGCCGAATCGAGCCGGCCGCTCTCCAGGGCGGCGACCAGGGCAACCTCGTCCACGAGCCGACCGCGGGCGACGTTGACCAGGATCGCCCCCGGCTTCATCCGTGCAAGGGCCCGCTCGTCGATCAGGTCGCGGGTGTGCTCGGTGAGCGGCGCGCAGAGAAACAGGATGTCGGCCGCCGCGAGCACCTCGGGCAGCGCTTCGGGCGGCCCGAGAAACTCGACGCCCGCCGGCTTCCGCACCGGGAACCAGTCGGTCGCCAGAATCTTCACGCGGAAGGGCCTGAGCACTTCGGCCAGCCGGCGGCCCACGCCGCCCAAGCCCACGATCCCCACGGTCGCCCCGGTCAGGTCGCGAGTGGGCCGGCGGACGAACTCCCGGGCTGCCTGCTGCGCCAGGAACAAGGGCAGCCGGCGGGTGCAGGCGATCGCCAGGCCAAGGGCGTGCTCCGACACCTGGTCGGCGAGCACTCCTGAAGCGCTCGTGACGATGATCGGGGAGCCTACGACCGGGGGCACGAGGCAGTGGTCGAGCCCGGCGGCCGACGACTGGATCCACCGCAGCCGCCCCTCGGCGACGACCCGCTCCCAGGGCACGGGCACCTTCGGGTGGCCGCAGAAGATGTCGGCGCCGGGCAGCTCCGCCGCCACCCGCTCCTGGCCGGCATCGACGAGCTCGGCCTCGGGCGCCACCGCCGCAATGGCGGCGAGATGCCGGGGCTCGACGGGATAGCAGAGGACGATTCGCATGACCGACTCCGGTTCTCGCACCCGGACAGGAGTTCTGGCAAGCGAGGCCGAGAAAAGCCGTTCGGCTCGGCCCTCGGACCGCGGGGGGGGCTTCGACCAGGGACTTGCCGAGGGGGGTGGTCCGAGGTTCAACTATTAGTTCTCCGCCATCCCGCACCCATCCCGCCATGCGCCCCACGCTTCTCGCCCTCGTCGCCCTGGCCTTCCTCCGGACGGTGATCGGGCTGCACTTCTTCCTCGAGGGCATGAGCCATCTGCGGGATCCCGAGTGGTCGAGCGCCGGCTTCCGCAAGGCGGCCGTGGGCCCGCTGGCTCCCAGTTATCGGGCGCTGTTGCCGGAGACGGGCGACTGGTCGGCCACGATCGGCGCCGCCGACCGGCGGCCGGCCGACGAGACGATCGCGGCCTGGGAGAAGAGCGTGGCAGCGGGCTGGGAAACGCGGCTCGTAGACCGCCTGCGGGTGGTGCCGCTGCCCGAGGAGAAACTCGAGGCCGCCAAGCGGTCGCTCGAGACCTCTCGCAAGGAACTGGCCGGTTGGCTGGCCGGCCTGGCGCCCGACCTCAACGACTACCGCCTGGAACTGGCCCGGCTGGCCGACCAAGAGGCGACCAGGGCCGCCGCCGAGGTGCCCTTCGAGCGGGAGCGGGTCGCAAAGAAACGGCGGGAGCTCTCGGCCAAGGCCTCCGCCTGGATGACCGAGGCGGCCGCGATCGGCCGGCGGCTCGAGGCCGATTGGGATGCCGACCTGGCCGCGGCGGATCGCGACAAGCTTGCCGCCAACTCCCCCAAGACAGCGCTCTGGAAGGGAGACCGGTTCGTGAGCTGGTCGCTCACGACGATCGGCGCCTGCCTGGTGCTCGGACTCTTCGTGAAGTTCAACGCCGTGGGCGGGGCGCTGTTCCTGGCCAGCGTCGTGGCCTCGCAGCCCTTCTGGGTGCCCGGCGCCCAGGCCACGTATGACCAATGGGTGGAACTCGCCGCCCTCCTGGCGATCGCCGCCCTGCCCACCGGAGGCTGGAGCGGCCTCGACTACTTCCTCCAGCCGTGGCTCTCCGCCCACTGCCCGCTGACCTCCTGCCGGGGTCCGGCGGCAGCCAGCGGCCGCTGATGCGACCTTTCCCTCCAGAGGTGACCCGATGAACCTGTCCGAGCAGCAGAAGCAGATCGGAAAGGACAACTTCTCCGACGCCGTCAGCATCACCCGCCGCGATTTCTTGGCCGGCGTGACCGCCGGCGTGGCGGCCGGGGCCGGCCTCGGCTCGCTCTACTTCGGCTACGGCAAGAGCGTGGGCGACCCGCTCCGCGTGGGCGTGGTCGGCACTGGCGACGAGGGCAGCGTCTTGATCGGCGCCCACAACCCCAACTACTTGAACGTGGTGGCGATCGCCGACATCCGCCCCTACAACCGGTTTCGCGCCTTCC
>JBIIYH010000390.1:0-2839 GCA_044346905.1 Pirellulales bacterium | reverse complement strand
TGGTCGAGCGACCAGCCCCCGGGCACCGGGCCGCAGAGGAAGTTGCTCCAGGCAGAGTGGCCGTTGGGCGCGCGGTGGTCGAGCCCGGAGAAGACGGTGACCTGCTCCCGCAGATCGGCCAGCGGCCGGAGCGTCGGCGGGAGGTCGTAGTCGCGGCCGGCGGTCGCGGGAAAGAAGCTCTTGGGATGCCACCCGAGGAAGGTGCCGATGGCCACGAAGTTACGCGGGCTGGGTACCGCCGCGGCGGCCCCGCCGGTGGCCTCGAGGGCCGGGAGGGCGAGCAGTCCGGCCCCGGCGCGAAGAAACTGCCTCCGGCCAAACCGCAGATCACCGCAGGAGGTTCGCTGCATGACGGCGGCCCTCGAGGTGGGAGTCGGCACGGCGGGAATCGCTGCTTCAGCCCAGCCAAGAAAAGGCTCGCCACGCCCCCGGTCGAAACCGGCCGAATGGCCGGTCACCGCTCCGGGGCAGGGTGGGGGCTGCTGGCTCGTTGCCGCTTGATCAGCGGGCCCGACTCATGGCGATCGCGCCGGCTTGCCTTCCCGCTGGATCTCGTCGAGGCCGATCGCCGGGTGGCGGAACGGCGTGGCCGGCAGTCCTTCCCGGTTGAAGAGCGTCACCTCCGGGTACCCCAGCCAGGCATACCGCACGCCGGTGGCGTCCGGAACGTCGGCGGCCCGCACGTCGAGCGTGTCGCCGGTGATCGCGGCCGTGGCCGGATGCCAGACGCCCGCGGCGTCCGCCACCTCGAAGCCGGCGAGCTCGCCCCGCGCCACGAGCCCGCTCCCGACGCCGTCGAACCGGATCGAGAAGCCGCCGTCGCGACGGGCAAACTCCCGCGGAACCGGGCCGTCGGCGACGACGGTCTCGGCGCCATACGCCAGCTTCCGGGCCTGCAGGGCCAGCCGCTCGCCCACCGCCCGCTTGCGAGGCGGATGAATGTCGAACTTCTCCCCCAGATCCACGGTCACCACCAGGCCGACGTCGGGCACCGCGCGGCTGACGCGGAGCTGCGCCTCGCGCACCGGGATGAAGCCGTGGCTCGCGTTCTGGCCCGCGAACTTCGCCAGCGACTCGGCATCCATGTCGAGCGCGGTCTTGCCGGCCTGATGGCTGATGAAGCTCGGCAGCTGCACGACCAGGAACGGCAGGTCGGGCCGCGCCCAGGCCCGCCGCCAACTCGCGATCAGGGCCGCCAGGCCCGCCTCGTAGACGACGCCGTTGCCGGCGTTCATCTCCCCCTGGTAATACATCGCGCCGCGACAGGCGTAGGGGGCCAGCGGTGCGATGTTGGCCTTGAAGGCGCGGCCGGTCGCGTCGGGATAGCCCTTGCCCACGAGCGGCGCCAGCACGGGCGAAGCGTTCAACTCCGGCTCGTTCACCCAGCTCTGCACCGGCAGGATCGCGCCGATTTCGATCACCGCCACCGGCACGTCGCGGCCGAGCGCCTCGGTGAGCGAGCGGGCGAAGAAGTAGCCGACCGCCGAGCAGGAGCCCGAGATGTCGGTGGCGCTCGAGCGGGGCACCTGGTAGGCCGCGTCTTCCCATTTCACCGGGCCCCAGAAGCCCTGCACGTCGTCTTGCGGCTCCGTGATCTCGGCAGTTCCTCGGCGGCCGATCTGGGCGGTGCGGATCAGCGGGAACTCGTGCCGGCGGGCGATCGCGTCGTCGCGCTCCGCGCAGGCGTTCATCGGATGGAGCATGTTCGACTGGCCGCAGAACAGCCAGACCTCGCCCACGAGGACGTTGGAGTACATCCGCCGCTCCGCGTCTGGCGCCCCCTCGGCCTTGGCCTCGATCAACAGCGCATAGCGTCCGCCCGTGGGCAGCTCCGGCAGGTCCACCCGCCAGCGACCGGTCTCGGCCGCGGCCACCGCCTCGCCGGCCGCGAGTTTCTTCCCGCCGTCGTAGAGCGTCACCGCGACCGCCGCGCCGGGCTTGGCCCGGCCCCACACAGGCACGGGCATCCCGCGTTGCAGCACCATGCCCTCCGAGAAGATGCTCGGCAGCCAGAGTGCGTCTTCGGCCCGGCCGATCGCGGGCGGCACGATCAGTAGCAGTCCGATGATCGCCGTCGGCCAAGCGCATCTCGTCATTCGGAATTCTCCCGTCGCTCTCGGTCACGTGACTGCCGCAGGATATCCCGGGCATCCGGGCCCGACACCGCCCGATCGGCCGGGAGCCGCTCGCCTTTCGTGTCAGGCGCTACCCGGGGTGGCCGCTCCCACCTGGCAGCGGGCCGTCACCGTGGTGCCGCGGCCGGGGGCCGTGTCGATCACGAGCGAACCGCCGATGCCCGCGATCCGCTCCCGCATCACCTGGAGGCCAAAGTGGCCACGATCCGTGCCCGCGGCCGCCGCCGGGTCGAAGCCGCGGCCATCGTCTCGTACGGTGAGCGATACGACGCGGTCGCGGGGGTTCCAGGCGGCCTCGACATCGATTCGCTCGCAGGCCGCATGATGGATCGCGTTGCGGATCGCCTCCTGGGCCACGAGCAGGAGGTTGCCGGAGACGAACTCCGGCAGCGGCGGCAGGCCGCCTTCGGCCCGCACCGCGATCCGCGGGGCGTCGCCGACGGTGAGGTGCCCGGCCACGATCTCCAGCGACTCGCCGAGCGTCCGGCCCTCGAGCGGCGCCACCCTCAGAGCCCAGACGGAGTTTCGCAGGTCGTTGGCCGCGTGCTGCACCATCCGCTTCGACTTTTCGATCTGGCCCTCGGCAGCCTCCCGCCGGCCGCCAGCGATCGCGTAGCGGCAGGCGTCGAGCTGGAGCACGGCGCCGGCGAGCCCCTGCAGGAGCGTGTCGTGGAGATTGTTGGCCAGCCGGTTTCGCTCCGCGA
>JBIIYH010000354.1:0-2848 GCA_044346905.1 Pirellulales bacterium | reverse complement strand
ATCAGCCAGTCGTCGGCGGGCACCGCGCCCGGGGCGGTGGTGTAGCCGTTCATCTCCCAGACCTGGTTCGTCGCGCCGCTGCTCGTGAGGCCGCCGCCGAACGTGCTCGACCGGAAGGTCCAGTTGTTCGTGCTCAGGGCGGCGTCATAGGTGAACCAGGGCGCACTGACGCCGTCCTCGAAGGTCTGCAACGTGTAGGGGAAAGGCACCGTCGCGGCCCGCACGCTGCCCGAGAGGGCGACCGCCGCGGCGGTCGCCCCGGCGCTGGTCAGCGAGAGATTCCCCGACACCGCGCCGGGAGCCGCCGAGGCGGCGATTCGGACGTAGAGCGTGGCCGAGGCCGAGCCGCCGGCCTGCGGAATGGTGACGCTTTCCGCAAAGGCCGCGTCGTCGAGGGAGACCTCGAAGCCGGCGGGAGCCGTGGCGAGGATCCCCGCCGTCAGGTTGGCCCCGGAGACGGCCACGGTCGTCGAACCCGAGGCAGTGCCCTCGATCGTTGACAGCGCCGCCGCTGCGGCGGGCGCCGTGATCGCGGGCGCAGTGCTCACGAAACCCGGGGCGAGCCCAAAGCCGGTGAGCCCCGCGGGCAGCGTGGCGGGCGTCGTGGAAACGGTCTCGAAGCGGAGGCTGGGATTTGTCCAGCCGACCGTGTTGCCGGCCGTGATGCCCGACTTGAGCTGGATGTTTTGGTTGGCGGTGCTGACGCCGCCGCCGGTCCAGGCCGCGCCGGGGTCAACCCCCGGGGTGCCGAACACATCGGTCACCACACCCGCAAGTTTGACGACGAGAGCGTCGTCGCCGTTGAAGGTGAAAGCCTGGATCACGTCGGGGCCCATGTCAGACGTGCCCACCACCAGCACGCCGCCGGCGGGGAGGGCGCCCGAGTTGATCGTCACCAGAGTGGCCGGCGCACCCCCGTTGGTGCCCTGCTCGATCGTCAGAGCGTTGCCGGCGCTGAACGTGATATCGCTGGCGGTCGGATTCCAGAGTTCGATGCCCTTGGGCGTGGTGCCCGAGTTGGTCTCGACATACTGGCTAATCAAGACGGCCAGCATCTTTCGCTGCTCGAGGGCCTCGAACCGGGCCTGACGATCGGCCCGCGAAGCCCGGCGGATTCGACGGCCGCCGCGGATAGCACCCGCGTCGTCAGCGGCCTTCATGGCCTGCCGGCCCCGACCCCAACCCGCCGCGAAAAGTTCGTCGAGCAGTCGCATCTGTCTTCTCCTTAAGGATCGACCTACCGAAGACTGGGCCGCCAAACCCGCTCCCCCGCGGGTCCATCGGCGTTATGCCTCGAGCCGGCCGACGTGGCCGCATGATACCGGCGGCATGTCAGAACGTCATGGATTGGGCGTGAGGATTTGATGAACGGATGCAGATTCCAGGCCCCTGGCCGTTCAGGGCTCGCGGGGCATCCGTACGGCGGGGTTCCACCGCTGCGCTTCGGCCCAGGCGGCATCAGCCTTGGCCGCATCTCCAGCCTTCCGGCAAACGAACGCCCGCATGGCATACACCTCGCCCAAATCCGGCGACCCCTCCTCGAGGGAGTCGAGCAACTGCCCAGCCGCTTCCGTGTTGCCAAGACAGGCCTCGCAGTAGGCCAGCCGCAGCTTGGCCGTCGCGTGCACGTCGGGCCTCAGCCCCCCGAGCCCTACCGCCGCGGCGAAAGCCTCCCGCGCCCCAGCCACATTCTCGGCCGCGAGTTGGGTGTTGCCCTCTTCGTAGCGGGCCACGGAATCGGCCCGCGGCGGCTCGGGCGGCCGACAGCCCGCGGCGAGCAGCACCGCCAGCAGGCCGCCTGGCATAAGCCTCGACCGACTGGGGCCGCCCGCCGGCGTCATCGCACGCCACCTGACTTCTCGCCGGGCTCGGCGGCCCGGGTACCCAAAGCCCGCCAGACGGCCAAGTCCACGCCGTCGTCCACCTGGACCACGCCGCCGTCGCCGAACAGCACGTTGACCATGGTCCCGTGCTGGCTGCGGGCGGAGAGGATCGCATGCTCGCCCGGCGTGTCGGGGATCGCGCTCCAACTGCCGCAATCCTGACCCGACCAGTTGGGCGGAGCCACGTGGTTGTATTGCGTGGCGTCATAGCCGGAAAACGGCCAACCGTTGCTCCAGGAATCGCCCGTCGGCCAGCGACCGGCCGCGAAGAAGTTGAACTCCGACACCGCCGGCCTGTAGCCCGCGCAGGCGTTGAAGATCTGGTCGCGGCCGGGCAGTTGCGTGCGGCCGGGCATCGTGATCAGGTCGGCCTTGGTCGGCAGTTCCGTCTTGGCCCGACCGCTGCCCATCGTTCGCTCGGAGAAAAAAGCCGTCTTGCTCAGGCCGTCCGGAAAATCCTTGAGCTTGGTCGGCGTGAACGGCCGAAAGGCCCCGTTGCCCGAGATCGGCAGCCCGTCGGGCCCCGAGCCCTCGTGCACGTTCTGCTGCGAGGAGTTTCGCGCCCCGCCGTAGGGAGTCGAGCCACCTGTGTTGCAGCGATAGCTGTTCTCGCTGATGATCCGGCCCTTGTTTCCGTCGCTGGGGCAGATGAACGACGGGATCGCCTGGTTGTAGGCGGTGAAGTTGTTGTTGGTGCTCGTCATCTCTTTCATCTGGGCCTGATCGAACTTGATCAGCTTGGTGATGCCCGTCTCCTCCATGAAGGGCAGGATCTGGACATGGGCCGAATAGAATCCGGTCATGTCGCTACGAGTCACGGAGTCATAGCTCGTGTACGAAGCCCTGACCACACCTCGCCGGTCGGCATTGTCCGGCGCCAGGCGGGGCAGCGGAAAATGCTTCTTGGCAGACTCATAGGCCATCACGGCCAGTCCAATCTGCTTGAGGTTGTTTTGGCACTGCAC
>JBIIYH010000387.1:0-30397 GCA_044346905.1 Pirellulales bacterium | reverse complement strand
TTCGCCCAGGGGGAGATCGGCCCGATCGGTACCCGGACCTTCCTCCACGGGTTCACGGCCAGCATCGCGGTGTTCGAGCCGGCGTAGGGTTTTCGCCCAACGCGAGAGAGGAGCCGGTCAATGGCACCTCCGCGACGCTATCCAGGCTGATGGGCGACTCGTGCGCCGCGGAATCCGCCCTCCCGGCGGCCGCGGCGATCGCAGGGGCCGGCCTGGGCCGCTCAGCCAGTCGGCTGCCACATCCCCAAGGCGAGATAGGCAGCCGTCGTGATCACGGCCCCCAAAACCGCGTAGGGCAACTGGCTCCAGGCGTGGGCCAGATTCTCACAGCCGGCAGCCTGGGAGGCGATCACGGTCGTATCGCCGAACAGGCAGGCGTGCGATCCGAAGCCGCCGGCCGACACGACCGCGGCGATGGTGAGCAGCGAATCGGCTCCGAGCCGCGCAGCCAGCGGCACCACGATCGGGAGGGCGATGGCGTAGGTGCCCCAGAACGACCCGGTCGCCATCGTGACCAGGGACAGGCTCACGAACACCAGGGCGGGGAGCCGCCGGCCATCGAGCAACGGCCCCACCGCCTCGATCACCAGTTGCGTGAGCCCGAGCCGGTCGTTGACATCCTTGACGACGAACGCCAGCACGATCGTCGCCAGCGCCGGCACCATCGACGCGAACCCCGCGCAGGCCCCGTCGGCCAGCGCTGCGGCGGTGAACCGGCGCCGCACCACCCCCTGCTGCACCGCCACGGTCGCCAGCGCCCACGCCACCCCCTGCAGGGCATCCCCGCCAGAGAGCAATGTCGCCGATACGACCACGCAGACCGGGACCAGGAAATCGCCGAGCCTCCCGTCCGCCATGAGGCTGGCCAGCGCCGGCTCCTGCTCCTCGGCGTCCGCTGCGGGGGATCCGCGCGGTGCCACGGATCCTCCCTCGGCCACCCGTTGGTCGGCCACCCGCATCAGCCCCCAGGCGGGGATCCACCCGCTGATCACCAGCGGCACCAGCGCGATCGCCACCCAGCCGTACACGGTCCGTGGGATCAGCTGCAGGTAGACCGCCATCCCGCCGCCGGCCTCCGCGGCACCGCAGGATTCCAGGAGCCCGGACACGTAGATGGCCCACGTCGACAGCGGCACGAGCAGGCACACCGGCGCGGCCGTCGCGTCGATGACATAAGCCAGCCGCTCGCGAGCCACTCGCAGCCGGTCGGTGATCGGACGCATGGCATGACCAACCAGCAGGGCATTGAGGTAGTCGTCGATGAAGATGGCCAGGCCGAGCACCCAGGCGACCATCAGCGCGCCGCGGCCGCTTCGCACGTGCGCGGTCACCAGCCGGGTCAGGGCCGCGGTCCCACCGGACCGGACGAGCAGATGAATGAGCGATCCAAACAGTCCGCAGACGAGCAGGATCCAGCCGACGGCGGGATCCCGCATCTGACGCTCGAGCGACTTGACCAGCGCCGGCACGCACTCGCTGCCGTCGAGCAGCAGGTGGCCGACAGTGACGCCGGCCACGAGGGCGGCGATCGTGCTGCGAGTGGCCACGGCCGCCGCCACGACGATCAGAGTTGGCACGATCGGCCTGACGGCCAGCCACTCGGCATCCTGCATCGCGGGTCTCTCGAGTAGCGTGGGAAGGCAGGCTCTCTGGCTCCCGCCAGTCGCGTCAATGTCGGTGCCCGCCGGCTCGAGGGCAAGGGTCCGGTTCGCCCCGGGGCTCGATCCGGCGGGGCAGACTCACGTCACAACGCGGCCAACAGCATCGTGGCGGCCAGGCGGGCGGCGGCCAGGGTGGGCTCCGTGACGAGCGTCACCTCGCCCGGCGGGCAACCGGCCGCCTCGAGGGCCGCGCTGACGAGCCGGCGGAGCCCGGGCGAGTGCACCGCGAGCCCGCCGCCGATGCGAAGTGGATAGCCGCCGGCCGGCAGGCCGAGGCGGCGGGCCACGACCGCGACCTGGGTGGCGAGTTCCTCGGCGGCCGTCGCCAGGATGGCGGCCGCCACCGCGTCGCCGGCATCGGCCGCCGCGACCACGTCGGCCGCCGCCGCCGCGATCTCCCGCCGCGGAGAGCCCGCCCGCCCGAGGATCGTCACGAGCCCCGCGGCGTCGGCCGCTGCAAACCGCTCGGTGAGCCGGGCCGCGAGCTCGGTCGGCGGGCCGCGGCCGTCGGCCATCCGGGCGACCGCCCGCAGCGCTGAAACCGCGATTGCGTAGCCGCTCCCCTCGTCGCCCAAGATCGGCCCCCAGCCGCCCGAGCGGGCCGTCTCGCCGCTCGGCGCCCGGCCGATCGCCAGCGACCCGGTGCCCGCGATCAGGGCGACGCCCCACGGCGGCTCGCCGGCCAACACGAGTTCGGCGTCGGTGACGACCACGACCCGCTCCGCGACCGCCGCAGCGGCCGCCCACGCCTCGGCCTGGCCCCGTTCCGCCGGCCGTCCCACGCCGGCCAGCCCCAGGCAGGCCGCCGCCGCCCGCTGCCGCGGGATCCCCGCGCGGGCGAAGGCCTCATCGAGCGCCGCGAGAATGCTCGCCCCGGCCGCCTCCGGTCCGCTCGCCAGCACGTTGGCCGGACCGCCATGTCCGCGGCCGAGTTCGACCAGGCCGCCCGCCGGCGTCGCCCGAGCCAGCACGGCCGTGCACCGCGATCCGCCGCCGTCGACGCCCACGATGAGCCCGTCGCCAACCAGGCGCTCGGGCTCAGGTGCCGCGCTGCCCATCGGCGGGGTCCTTTCCAGCGGCCGGCCCCATGAGGGCCTCCCGCAGCCGGCCTTGGACGCGGGCCAGGATCTTCCGCGCCTCCTCCGGCGGGACGCCGCGGGTCTGCGCGACCACGGCCGTCTTGAGATCGCCGTCGCAGGCGGCGAGCAGCCGCTCGGCCTCTTCCTCGGTCACGCTCGCGAGCCGCGCGACCAGGCGGCGGGCGCGGACGAGCAGCTTCGAGTTGGTCGCCCGCAGATCCACCATCAGGTTGCCGTAGGTCTTGCCGAGCTGCACCATCGTGGCCGTGGTGATCATGTTGAGCACCAGCTTCGTCGCCGTGCCGGCCTTCAGGCGGGTGGAGCCGGCGATGATCTCGGGCCCCACCTCAGGCGCGATCAGGATGTCGCACAGGTCGGCCAGCTCCGCGCGGCCGTTGCAGACCAGGCCGATCGTCAAGGCTCCGAGCTCGCGGCCGCGGGCCAGCCCACCCATGACGTATGGCGTGCGGCCGCTCGTGGCGATGCCCATCACGGCGTCGGCCGCCGAGAGGCTGACCGAGTCGAGATCACGCCTGCCGAGGGCAGGATCGTCCTCGGCCCCCTCGACCGCCCGCACGAGTGCCGGCGGGCCGCCAGCGATCAGGCCCACGACGAGCTCCGGCGGGGTGCTGAAGGTGGGGGGGCACTCGGCCGCATCGAGCACGCCGAGGCGGCCCGACGTGCCCGCCCCGATATAGATAAGCCGTCCGCCCCGCCGCATCCGTTCGGTCACGCCCTCGATCGCCCGGGCGATCGCCTCCGCCTGGGTGGCAACGGCCGCGGCCACGCCGGCGTCCTCGGCGTTCATCAGCCGCACGATCTCGAGCGGCGACATTTCGTCGATCAGGACCGATGCGGGGTTCACCGCCTCGGTGGTCAGGGATGGTGGCAAGCGGGACACCTCCGTACGATATCGCCCGCCGCCGGGGCCGGCGAGATGGCACGGGCAACACCGGGCCGCCCGGCTTGACCCAATGAAGACCTGGCCGAGCCTGTTTTCGTGATACCCCCGTGATGCCGTCATGACGCTGCCCCTGGGACCGATCGACCTGGCGGTACTCGTGGCATTCCTCGGCTCGGCCGTCGTGATCGGACTCGTCGCGGGGGGGCGGGCCCGCTCGATCGACGCCTACCTGCTGGGCGACCGCAACCTGCCCTGGTGGGTCATCCTCGGATCGATCGTGGCCACCGAGACGAGCACGGCCACGGTGCTGAGCGTGCCGGGCGAGGGGTTCGGGCCCGTCGGCATGCGGTTTCTGCAACTGCCGCTGGGCTTCATGGTGGGCCGGCTGGCGATCGTCCGGTTCCTGCTGCCGCTCTACTTCGAAGGCCGGCTCAACACGGCCCACGAGGTGCTCGGCCGCCGCTTCGGGCCTGCGATGCAGCGGGCCGCATCGCTGTTGTTTCTCGTCACCCGCACCCTCGGTGACGGCCTGCGCCTGTTTCTGGCGGCGATCGTCGTCACGCGGCTGACGGGCCTGGCCTTTCCTGCTGCGGTCGGGATGGTGGGGGGCGTGACGATCCTCTACACGGTGCTCGGGGGCATCCGCTCGGTGGCCTGGAACGACTGCGTCCAGCTGGTGGTCTACCTGATCGGCGGCGTGGCCGCGGTGTTCCTGATCGCTGCCCGGATCCCCGGCGGCTGGCCGGCGGCCTGGGCCTACGCCGTGGCGAACGGCAAACTCGAACTGTTCGACTTCAGCCTCGATCCCGCGAACCCGTGCACGTTCTGGGCCGGGCTCATCGGGGGCGCGGTCTTGAGCCTCGGCACGCACGGCACCGACCACATGATGGTGCAGCGCTACCTCGCCGCCCGCAGCCAACGCGACGCGGCCCGGGCGGTCGCGGCCAGCGGGGTGGTGGTGTTGCTGCAGTTCGCCCTGTTCCTCGGGATCGGCGTGCTCCTGGCGGCCTATCACGGGCTCTCGGGCGAGCCGCCGCCGGGCCGCCCCGACGAGGTGTTCGCCGCGTTCGTCCTCAGCCACTTCCCCCGGAACTGCGGCCTCGTGGGTCTGCTCCTGGCGGCGATCCTGGCCGCGGCGATGTCGACGCTCTCGAGTTCGCTCAACGCCTCGGCCTCGGCCCTGGTGCACGACATCGTGATCCCGCTGTCGCCCGCGCGGCCCGCGGTTCGCCGAGTGGTGGCCGACCCGGCGGCCCTCCTGGCCTTGACCCGCGGCCTGACGGTGCTGTTCGGCGCGGCGCAGATCGGCGTGGGCATCGCCGCGACCGCGCTCGACGAGACGGTAATCCGCACCGCCCTGGCGATCGCGGGCTGTGCCGCCGGCCTGCTCCTGGGGGTGTTCGCCCTCGGCATCGGCACCCGGCACGTGGGCCAGGCGGCGGCCCTCGCCGGTGCGGGCTTCGGCCTGGCGGTGCTGCTGGCGGTGCAGTTCGCCCTCCCGGCGGCCGGAATCATGATCGCCTTCCCGTGGTATGCGATGATCGGGGCCACGGCGACGATCCTCGCGGGGCTCGCGGCGTCGTGGCTCGGCGTCGAAAGGAGGTCGTCGTGAGAATGCTGCTGGTGATCGCAGTGGTGGCGGGCGTCGGACTCATGGCGGCCGCGGCCGAGCCGGAGCCGGCGGCCGGCCCGGGGAGCGTGGCGGCGGGGTTCGACACCGCCCGGCTCGAGCGGATCGACGGGCTCGTCGCGGCGGGGATCGCCGAGGGCAAGCTGCCCGGCTGCGTGGTCTGCATCGGCCGCCGCGACGGGATCGCGTTCCTGCGGGCCTATGGCCGCCGACAGGTCGAGCCGGAGGGCGAGCCGATGACGGCTGACACGATCTTCGATCTCGCCTCGCTGACCAAGCCGGTGGCCACGGCCACCGCCGTGCTGCAGCTCGTCGAGGACGGCCGCCTGCGGCTGGCCGACACCGTGGCCACGCACCTGCCCGATTTCGCCGCCCAGGGCAAGCAGGCGATCACCATCCACGACCTGCTCACGCACCAAAGCGGCCTCATCGCCGACAATCCCCTGGCCGACTACGACCACGGGCCCGAGGAGGCCCTGGCCCGGATCTGCTCGCTCGAGCCGCTGGCGGCTCCGGGCACGAAGTTCATCTATTCCGACGTGAACTTCATCCTCCTCGGCATGCTCGTCGAGCAGCTCGGCGGCACGTCGCTCGCCGAGGCGACGGCGACCCGGATTTTCGCGCCTTTGGACATGAAGGAAACCGGCTTCAGGCCGGCGGCGGCCCTTCGCAGCCGCTGTGCCCCCACGGAGCGGCGGGACGGCCGCTGGATCCGCGGCGAAGTGCACGACCCCCGGGCCTGGAAGCTCGGCGGGGTCGCGGGCCACGCCGGCCTGTTCGGCACGGCGGCCGATCTGGCCCGCTACGCGCGGATGATGCTCTCCGGCGGGACGTTCGCCGAGGCCCGGGTGCTCGCCACGCCCACCGTGAAACTTATGACCCGGTCGGTCGTACTGCCCGAAGGCGACCTGCGGGCGCTCGGCTGGGACAAGCGGAGCCGGTTCTCGGCGAATCGCGGCGATCTCTTCTCCGCAGCGGCGTTCGGCCACGGTGGCTTCACCGGCACCGCCCTCTGGATCGACCCGGAGCTCGACTTGTTCGTGATCTTCCTGAGCAATCGGGTGCATCCCGATGGCACGGGGAATGTGAACCCGCTGATCGGCCGGATCGGCTCGGTGGCGGCCGCGGCCCTCGGTGACGCAGGCGGCCCGGCAGTGACTGCGGCAGAGGGGCCACCGCCGGCCGCCGGCGTGCTCTGCGGCATCGATGTGCTCGCCAGGGACAACTTCCGGCGGCTCGCGGGCCGGCGGGTGGGTCTGATTACGAACCACACCGGCCGCGACCGGGCCGGCGTGCCCACCGCCCGGCTCCTGGCCGACGCGGCGGGCGTGGAGCTCGTCGCCCTCTTCAGCCCGGAGCACGGCGCGGCCGGCCGGCTCGATCAGGCCGAGGTGCCCGACGCGGTCGACGAGGCCACAGGGCGGCCGGTCCGCAGCCTCTACGGCGCGACGCGGCGGCCGACGGCAGCCATGCTCGCCGACGTCGACACGCTCGTGTTCGACATCCAGGACATCGGGACGCGGTTCTACACCTACATCGCGACCCTGCTCGAGTCGATGAAGGCGGCCGCCGAGCAGGGCGTGCGGGTGGTGGTGCTCGACCGGCCCAACCCGCTCGGCGGACTCGGGCTGGCGGGGCCACTCGTTGACTCCGGCCAGGAATCGTTCGTCGGCTGCCACCCGATCCCGCTGCGGCATGGAATGACCGTCGGCGAACTGGCGACGCTCTTTCGCGCCGAGCTCGGCCTCGAGCTCGAGCTCGAGGTGGTGCCCTGCGAGGGCTGGCGGCGGGACGATGCCTTCGACGCGACCGGACTCGAGTGGGTCGATCCGTCGCCCAACATGCGGAGCCTCACGGCCGCCTTCCTCTATCCCGGCATCGGCCTTGTGGAGATGACGAACCTTTCGGTGGGCCGCGGTACCGACACCCCCTTCGAGCGGTTCGGGGCCCCCTGGGTCGACGCCCGCCGGCTCGACGAACTGCTGGCGGCCCGCCGGATTCCCGGCGTCGCCTTCACGCCGGTCCGGTTCACGCCGACGGCGAGCCGGTTCGCCGGGGAGGCGTGCCAGGGGCTCGCGGTGAGCATCACCGACCGGGAGCGGCTCGATCCGGTGCGGGTGGGCCTCGAGATCGCGGTGGCCCTCCGGCAACTGCATCCGGAGGAGTGGGAGGCCGAGAAGCTCCAGACGCTTCTGCTCGACCGGGAGACGCTTGCCGCGGTGCTCGCTGGCGACGCCGACGCGGCTCTGGCCGCGGCCGCCCGCGGCCCGGCGGCGTTCTCCCCCCGCCGGGCGCCGCACCTCCGCTATCCCGAATAGGCCGGCCCCGCGATCGCATCCAAGCCCCGCGTGCCTTCGAGAGGAGTCGCCCGATGACCGCACCGCAGCCCCGCCCGGCGCACTCCGGGCAGACCGGCTTCCTGGGGCTCGTCGAGCGGGCCGGCAACCGGCTGCCCGACCCGGTGTTCATCTTTTTCGGGCTGATCGGCCTGCTCGTCGTCGCCTCGGTCGCCGCCGCGGCCGCGGGCGTCGCGGCCGCCCATCCCACGCAGCGGGACGCCGCCGGTGCGCCGACGATCGTCGCGGCCCGGAGCCTGCTCTCGCCGGAGAACGTGCGCCGGCTGTGGGTGGACATGCCGGAGACGTTCACGCACTTCCACCCCCTGGGGTACGTGCTCGTCGTGATGCTCGGCGCGGGCGTGGCGGAGCGGTCGGGCCTGTTCGCCGCCGCCATGCGAGCGGGCGTGCGGAACGCGCCGGCCAGTCTCCTGACGCCGGCGATCGCCTTCGTCGGCATGATGGCGAACCTCGCGGCCGACGCGGCCTACGTGGTGCTCGTGCCGCTCGCCGGGGTGCTGTTCGCCGCCGCCGGCCGCCACCCGGTGGCCGGCATCGCCGCCGCCTTCGCCGCGGTGTCGGGGGGCTTCTCCGCCAACCTGCTGCCAGGCCAGCTTGACGCGCTGTTGTTCGGGATCACCGAGTCCGCCGCCGAGCAGGTCGTCCCCGGCTGGGACGCCAACATCGCCGGCAACTGGTACTTCATCGCGGCCATGCTGGTCGCGTTCATGCCGGTGATCTGGCTGGTCACCGACGCGATCGTGGAGCCGCGGCTGGCCCGCTACAGCCCCGCGGACTCCCTGGCCCTCGCCAGCCTCGGCGACGCCGCGGCGCCGCTTTCGGCCGGGGAGCGGCGGGGGCTCGCGCGGGCCGGCCTGGCCGTGCTCGCCGTCACGGCCGCCTGGGGCTGGTTCACCCTCGGGCCGGGCACGCCGCTGGTGGACCAGGCGGCGGCGACGCCCGAGGCCCGCCTCACGCCCTTCTACCGCTCGCTCGTGGCCGCCTGCTTCGTCCTGTTCCTGGCCGCGGGCTGGGCCTACGGGGCCGCGGTCGGGGCGGTGGAGAGCCACCGCGACATCGTCAAGATGATGGCCGGGGCGATGGGCGACCTGGCCTACTATCTCGTGCTCTCCTTCGCGGCCGCACACTTCGTGGCCATGTTCACCTGGTCGAACCTGGGCCTGATCCTCGCCGTCGAGGGGGCAGGCTCGATCGCGCGGTCGGGCCTGCCGATGCCCGTGCTCCTAGCGCTCGTCGTGCTCTTTACCGCGGCGATCAACCTGCTCGTCGGCTCGGCGAGTGCGAAGTGGGCGCTGCTGGCGCCGCTCCTCGTGCCGATGATGATGCTGCTCGGCGTCTCGCCCGAAATGACCACCGCCGCCTACCGCGTCGGCGACGGGGCCACGAACATCGTCACACCACTGATGGTCTACTTCCCGCTGGTGCTCGTCTTCTGCCGCCGCTGGGTGCCCGACTTCGGCCTGGGTAGCCTGACCGCGGCGATGCTCCCCGCCTCGCTGGGCATCCTGCTTGCGGGCACGGCACTGACGTTCGCCTGGGTGGGCTTCGAGCTGCCGCTCGGGCCGGGCGCCGCCGTCAGGTGCGTGCTGCCGGCAGCCGCGCCCTGAGCTCCTCCCCCCGCGCGATCCGGCCGGTCAGCGCGAGGTCGCCCGTGACGTTGCCCACGGTCGCGAACACGTCGGGCACGAGATCAACCGCCAGCAGCAGCCCCAGGGGCGCGACGGGCAGGCCGGCCGCCTGCACGACCGGCAGCACCGTGCCCATGAAGCTCGCCTGCCCCGGCAGGCCGACCGCGCCGAGGCTGATCACGACCGAGAGCAGGATCACGACGGCGAGCGTGCCGGCTGCGAGCTCGATTCCGTGGCTCCAGGCGATGAAGCCGGCCACGGCCACGTATTGCGCGGGGCTCGTGACGCGAAACAGCGACACGGCCAACGGGAGCACGAGGCCGCGGACCGGCGCGGGGTAGTCGAGCCGCCGGGCCGCCTCCATCATCGCCGGCAGGCTCGCCAGCGAGCTCTGCGTGCCGGCGGCCACCGCCTGCGCCGGCAGGATCGCCGCCGCGAACCGGCCCACCGGCTCGCCCCGCCCGAGCCGGACGAGAGCGTAGAGCAGGGCCGTGATCACGAGGTAGACGGTGACGAGCAGGAGCACGTAGACCGCCAGCGCCCCGAGTACCGCGGCCCCGGCCCGCACGGTGACCGGCAGGATGAGCGCGGCGACACCGATCGGACCGGCCCGCAGCACCCAGCCTACGATCCGGGTCATGACGTCGGCCACGGTCTGCGCGAGCGCCACGACCGGCCCGCGGCGGGCCGGCTCGAGCGTGGCCAGGGCGATCGAAAAACAGAGCGTGAACAGCACGAGCGGCGCGATGGCCCCGCTCGCGGCGGCCGCGACCACGTTCGTGGGCACGAGCGCCGTCAACTCAGCGGCGGGAGCCGGCAGCGGGGCCTGTGCCGTCGGGGTGGCGGCCGCGGCGTCGAGGATCGCCGCGGGGGCCGCGGTCGTCGGCGCGAGGGCCAGCAGCCAGGGCACGAGGGCCGCGGTCAGGGCGGCCGACGCGGTCGAGAGCCCGAGGATCCACGCCAGCGACCGCCGGGCGATCCGGCCGGTGGCGGCGATGTCGGCCGCCTGGGCGACGCCCACTACCACCAGCGACACGACCAGCGGCACGACGGTCATCTGCAGAGCGTTGAGCCAGATCGTTCCCAGCGGGACGGCCACGGCGACCACCGTGCTGGCGGCGGCCGGCGCGAGCCCGGTCACTGCGAGGCCCAACGCGGCCCCGCCGAGCAGCCCGACGAACATCCACCACGTGTGCGTCATGGCGGCTCGTCCCCGGGCGGGGGCGGCAGACCCCAGGCGGCGGCTCGGGCCCCGGCCTCCGTGGCGGGCAGGAGCACGAACCGCGGCCGGGCCGCTGCGTCGAGCCAGCGGAGCATCTCCCGGAGCTGCGGCTCAGTCATCGCCGTGCAGCCGGCGGTCGGGGCCGGGGGATCGCCGAGGAGATGGGCGAAGATGCAACTGCCCTCGCCGGCGTGGCCGGCGGCGTTGTGCCCGATCACGAACCCGAGCTCGTAACTGCGGTCGCCGCCCAAGTGGAGATCCCGCCGCATCGGCTCGGTGCTGCCGGCCACCGCGGCGGCGCCGACCTCCCTCCCGTCCACGATCCGGTTGTAGAGCGGCGAGCCGACGACGTCGATACACCAGTCGTCCCGCGTGAGCGGGCGATACTCGAGACCGGTCTCGCAGGTCGGCCTGGCACCGAAGGCCGGGCCGATCGCGAAGATGCCGGCGGGCGACCGGCCGTCCCCCTCCCGCTTCTGCGGGCCGTCGTCCGGCAGCGGTTGGAGGCCGCGGCCCCACGCCGAGCCGTTGCGGCCGATGAGCACCGCGTGGCTCGCGGCGCGGCGCCGCCAGCTGCCGGCCGCGTCGCGTTCGAAGGTGGTGAGCGTGCCCCGCGGCGCATCCCAGCCGGGCACAACGACGAACACCAGTTGCCGCGAATCCGCGACCAGGCTCCCGGCGGCGGGACTGTCAGCGGCGGGGGAAGTCCGGGCCAGGATCATGATCGTGGCCATCAGGAGCGGCGGCACATGCCGCGAAACCCGTCGTCCCGCCATGCTGCCTCCAGGAGGATAGCCGCCGCCAGCCTGCGGGGTTGTACCCGGCCGGACCAGCCCGGTCGAGGCTCGCTCGTCGCCGGCGGAGCAAGCGGCTCGGGCTGGGGGGCATCGGCCGGGGCAACCCGGGAGCGGGCGGCTCGGTACACTCCCGACCCGCGGCCTCTCGGCCGTAACTGGTCGCACGAACCCCATGAACAACCACCCCGCCGCCCGCCGCCGGATCATCCTCCTCACCGAGGGCCACAGCGACCCCGTGACGGGCAAGACCGCCTCCTGTCTGCTCCGCTATCGCGGCGACCGGGTCGTTGCCCTGCTCGACTCGACGCAGGCGGGCCGGACGGCCGCCGAGCTGTTCGGCGTGGGCGGGGCGATCCCGGTGGTCGCCCGGCTCGCCGACGCGGGCCCGGCCGACGCGCTCGTGATCGGCATCGCGCCTCCCGGCGGCAAAATCCCCGCCGCCTGGCGGCCTGTGCTCCGGGAGGCGATCGACCGCGGCCTCGGAATCGTGTCGGGCCTCCACGAATTTCTTGGCGACGATCCAGACCTGGTGGCCGCGGCGGCAGTCCATGGCGTCGAGCTCGTGGACGTGCGGCGCAACCAAGAGTTCGACGTCGCCGCGCGGGCGGGGCTGCGGGAGGACTGCCTGCGGCTCCTGACGATCGGCCAGGACTGCTCCGTGGGCAAGATGGTGGCCGCCCTCGAGCTGACCCAGGGGCTCGTCAGGCGCGGGATCGACGCGAAGTTTCTGGCCACCGGACAAACCGGCATCATGGTCGAGGGGGACGGCTGCCCGATCGATCGCGTGATCTCCGACTTCGTCAACGGCGCCGTCGAGAAGCAGGTGCTCGCGCACCAGCACCACGACGTGCTCGTCGTCGAGGGCCAGGCCTCGATCACGCACCCGCGCTACTCGGCCGTCTCGATGGGCCTGCTCCACGGGTGCCTGCCCCACGGCATGATCCTCGTCTACGAGGTCGGGCGGACCCACCATATGGGAATGCCCCACGTGCCGCTGCCCGCCCTCGAGCGGGTGATCGCCGCCTACGAGCACATGGCCGAGTTCGGCGGCGGCGGCCGCGTGATCGGCATCGCCCTCAACAGCCGGCTCGTGTCACCGGCGGCCGCGGCGGCGGAACGCGACCGGGTGCGGCGGGAGCTACGGCTCCCCGCGGCCGATCCTGTTCGCGACGGCTGCGACGAGCTCCTCGAAGCCGTCCTGGCCCTCCGTGACGATCGCCGGGCGGCCGGGCCGGCGGGAGGGGGACCGTGATCGACCTGTCATCGCGGGCCTTCGCCCTGCCGCTGGCCCATCCCTTCACGATCGCCCGCGGCACGATCGCCGTGCAGGACACCCTCGTCGTGCAACTGCACGAGGGGGGCGTGTTCGGCTACGGCGAGGCGACCACGAATCCGTTCTACGGGGCGACCATCAAGAGCATGACGCGGTCGCTCGCCCGGCTGGGGCCGGCCTTGGGCCGGGCGACGGCCGACCGTCCCGAGCCGCTGCTCGGCGAGGCCGCGACGCTCCTGGGCGACGATTCGTTCGCCCGCTCGGCCTTCGACATGGCTCTGCACGACCTCTGGGCCCGCCGCCGCGGGCTCCCGCTCCACGCCTGCTGGGGCCTCGACCCGGCGGCCGGCCCGCTCTCGAACTTCACGATCGGGATCGCCGAGCCCGCCGAGATGGTGCGGAAGCTCGCCGAGGCGGCGGACTGGCCGATCTACAAGATCAAGCTCGGCACGGCGGACGACCTCGGGATCGTGCGGGAGCTCCGCCGCCACACGCCGCGGCCCTTCAGGGTGGATGCCAACTGCAGCTGGACGGCCCGGCAGGCGATCGAGCTCTCGGGGCCGCTGGCCGAGCTGGGGGTGGAGTTCATCGAGCAGCCGCTGCCCCCCGGGGATCCCGGGATGGCCGAGGTGCGGCGGTGGAGCGTGCTGCCGGTCTTCGCCGACGAGAGCTGCGCCGCCGAGGAGGACGTCGATCGCTGTGCCGAGCTGTTCCACGGGATCAACATCAAGCTCGTCAAGTGCGGCGGCCTCGCACCGGCCCGCCGGATGATCGCCCGAGCCCGCGGGTTCGGCCTGCGGGTGATGTGCGGCTGCATGACCGAATCGACGGTAGGGATTTCGGCCCTCGCCCAGATCGTGCCCGAGCTCGACGTTGTCGACATCGACGGGGCCGCGCTGTTGGCCGCCGACATCGCCACCGGTGTCGTGGTGGAGGCGGGCCGGCGGCGGTATCCTGACCGACCGGGCACCGCCGTCGAACTGCTCGGCGGTCCGCTGCCGCCATGCTCGCCGGTCGGCTGCTAAAGCCTGTCCCTGGAGCCACCATGGAGGCACCACGCATGTTGCACGAGACCCGCGCGGCGCGACGGCTCCGGAGGGTCGTCTTCGCCTGCCTGGTGCTCGTGCCCGGCCTGGCCGCGGCTGAGTCGGCCGACTCGCTCGACGACCTGCTCTTGCCGCTGCTCGAGCCGCACGCGGGCCGGGTGGCGGCGGCCGCGCGGCACCTGGAGTCGGGCGCGGCCTTCGCCTTCCACGCCAGCGAGCGAATGCCGACCGCAAGCCTCGTCAAACTGCCGGTGATGGTCGCCGCCTACGCCGCGGCCCACGCGGGCACGGTCGATCTTTCCGACCGGCTCACGCTCGCCGCGGGCGACCTCGTGCCGGGATCGACGGTACTCGACAAGCTCTCGCCGGGGGCGAGTTTCACGCTGCGGGACGCGACCCGGATGATGATCGCGGCCTCCGACAACACGGCGACCAACCTGGTGCTCGGCCGGATCGGCCTTCCGTCCACCAACGCCCTGCTCGACCGGCTCGGGCTGGGCGGCATCCGGCTCAACTCGTTCGTCTACCGCCGCGACGCCAGCCTCGACCCCGACCGTAGCCGTGCCTGCGGCCTGGGCTGCGGCACGGCTGCCCAGTTCGTGGAGCTGCTCGCGCTGCTGCACTCGGGCGAGCTCGAGCGGCGGGGCGTCGTCGGGGCAGGGGACTCGGCGGCCATGCTCGCCCATCTTCTGGCCTGCGAGGATCGGAGCATGTCGCCCCGCGACCTGCCGCGGGGCTACCGCGTGGCCCACAAGACCGGCCTGGTCTCTGGCGTGCGGACCGATGCCGGCATCATCCTCGGGCCGGCCGGCCCGATCGCCTTCTGCCTGCTCACCGCAGACAACCGCGATCGCCGCGGGCCCGGCGGCGAGGCCGACGCCCTGGCGGCCCGGTTCGCCCGCGAACTCGTCGGTCACTTCGAGGCGGTCGCGGCGGAGGCCCGGGATGCTGCGCCGCTGGCGGAGGGGGCGTCGGGCGAACTCGTCGCGGAGCTGCAGCGAACGCTCGGCAGCCGGCTCCCGGCCGCGGCCCCGGCCGTCGACGGCGAGTTCGGCCCGGGCACGGCCTCGGCTGTGCGGCTGTTCCAGCGACAGGCGTCGCTGCCGGTCTCTGGCGCGGTCGACGCCGCGACCTGGCGGGCGCTTGGACCCTTGGTCACGGCCACCGGCCCCGCCGCGGCGGCCCCGCCGCTCGCCCCCGCCGACGATCCCGCCGGCCCGCCGGCCGTCACGAGCGCCGCCTGGGGGGTGGCCGACGCCGCCACGGGCGAGGTGCTCTTCGCCCACGAGCCCGACGCGCCGCGGTCGCCGGCGAGCATCATCAAGGTGATGACGGCGGTCGTCGTGCTCGAGCACGCCGCGGGGCGGGCGGGCGGCCTCGAGGAGACGGTCGCAGTCTCGGATCGAGCCGGCACCGAGACGGGCTCGTCCGCGGGTCTGCGGCCCGGTGATTCGGCGACCGTTCGGGAACTGCTCTACGGGCTCATGCTCCCCTCGGGCAACGATGCCGCGGTGGCACTCGCGGAGCACGTCGGGCGGCGGCTCGGCGACGGCGACCCGCTGGCAGCGTTCGTTGCGGCGATGAACCGCCGGGCCGCAGCGCTCGGCCTCGCCCACACCACCTACGCCAACCCCCACGGCAAGACCGCTCCCGGCGCCGGCTCGACCGCCCGCGACACCTTGCGGCTGGTTGCCGCGGCGCTCGGGTCGAAATCGTTCCGCGAGATCGTGGCCACACGGGAGCGGACCGCCACGCTCGCCAACGCTGCCGGCTACCGCCGCGAGGTCGTGTGGCGGAACACCAACCGCCTGCTCGGGATCGAGGGCTACTGTGGCGTCAAGACCGGCACGACGCATGCCGCCGGCTGCTGCCTGGCGGCGGTCGGCCGGCGGGGCGGGCGAGAGCTCGTCGTCGTGGTGCTCGGGGCCGCGTCGACCGAGAGCCGCTATGCCGACGCCCGAAACCTGTTTCGCCACGCCTGGCGAACGCTCGACGTGCCCTGAGCGGCCGGCTCACTCGCCGGCGTTATCCCCGGCGGCCGCGGAACGTGGCCGCCGCGCCCGGCCGCGTCGCGAGCACCCGGAGGAAGAGGTCGTCGAGCAGGTGCCGCAGCACGGTCTCGTGGACGAGATCCTCGAGATGGGGATCGGCCTCGGTCACGACCACGCCGAGCCAGGCGTCGACCCAGTCCGGGGGCCCGCCACGGGCGTGTGCGACCACCACGACCCGGCCGCCGGCGGCCCGCAGGGTCCGGCAGGCATCGGGGCAGTCGGGCCGGTCCGGTTCGCCGATCACCAGAAGCGTGTCGCGGTCGCGGGCCGTGGCGGCATTCGCGGCGAGCGTGATCTGGTCGCCCAACTCGAGGCACCGCAGGCCGAGCTTCGCCATCCGGATCGCAAAGCCGCGGCGGACGTCGCCGTCGCCGCCGGTGACGAACAGCGTGTCGGCGGCGGCGATCAGGCGGGCGGCGAGGGCCACCGTCTCCGCCGGGACGGCCCCCCGGGTCTCCCGCTCGGCCGCGCACTTCTGCCGCCAGAGCGACTCGGCCCGGGCGGTGTCCGGGTCGGCGGCGGCAGCCACCTCAACCGCGGCGTCGGCGCCCCCCGCCGCGGCCAGCGCCAGGGCCTCGGCGATCGAGAGCTTCAGGTCGGGATAGCCCTTGTAACCGAGCCGCTGGGCGAACTTCACGACGCTCGACTGGCTCACCTTGAGCGTGTCGGCGAGCTGTTGTGAGGAATAGTCGCGGATCAGCGGGGCGTTGCCGAGGACGTAGTCGGCGATCCGCCGCTCGATCGCGGAGAGCTGCGGCCGTTCGGTTCGCATCCGGTTCAGGGCCGACATGTGATCTCCGTCGAGGGCGGCTCAGGGAGCGATCGGCTCGAGGCCGGCGATCGCCGTGATCCCGAGCCCCGGCGTGTCGCCGATCGTGATCTCCGCGTCGCTGAAGGTCACGTTGCCGGCCACGGGGTTGAACCGGCCGAGGGCCGGCGGGTCGAGGTCCACGCGGGTGACGACGTCGGCCCGGGCCACGGCCAGGTGGGCGGCGGCGGCCACGGCGACGGCGCTTTCGAGCATGCAGCCCACGATGCACTCGACGCCGTACATGGCCGCCACGTCGATCACCCGCAGCGCCCGCGAGAGCCCGCCGAGCTTCATCAGCTTGATGTTGATCATGTCGGCGGCCCGCCGCTGGATCAGCTGCACCACGTCGGTGGTGGCGGTGACGCTCTCGTCGGCGACGATCGGCGTGCCCACCCGCTCGGTCACATAGGCCATGCCGCTCACGTCCCAGGCCTTGACCGGCTGCTCGACGCAGTCGAGTTGCACCCCCGCCTCCTCGAGCTGGTGGATCGCCCGCACCGCCTGCTTCGGGGTCCAGCCCTCGTTGGCGTCGAGCCGCAGCAACGCCCGGCCGGCGATCGCCGCGTGAACGGCCTTCACCCGCTCGACGTCGAGGCCGGCATCCTTGCCCACCTTGAGCTTGAGCGCGACGAAGCCGCGGTCGACCGCGGCCGTCGCGTCGGCGATCATCTTGTCGATGTAATCGACACTGATCGTGATGTCGGTGGTGATCGCGGGATCACCACCACCGAGCATCCGGTAGAGCGGGGCCCCGTGGCACTGGCCGAACAGGTCGTGAAGGGCGATGTCGATCGCGGCCTTGGCGCTCGTGTTGTGCTCCATCGCCATCTGCACCCGCGAGATGAGCCGGTTGAAGTCGGCCACGTCGCCGCCCACGATCTGCGGCCCGAGGTGACCGTGGACGGCGTCGAGGATGGCTCCGCGAGTGTCGCCGGTGATCAGGGCGCTGGCCGGCGCACTGCCGTAGCCGACCCGGCCGTCGTCGGTGTCCAGCATGACCACGATGTCGTCGATCGCCTCGACCTCGTGGGCGGTGGTCTTGAACGGGGTCGCAAGCGGCACCCTCAGGCGGCCGCAACGGACGCCGGTGATCTTCATGGGAGCGGCTCGACGGAGGACGGGAGAACGCGGATCAGGACCGTGACTGCATCCACGACGGGGCCGCCGGCATCATCCAGCATCCGGGCGAGCGGAGCCACCACGACGCCGTGGACCGGAGCCGATGCGCCTGCCAGGCGGCCGGCATGCGTGTCGTGGATGACCCACGGCCCCGCCGCGTCGTGCCCCACGATCATCATGACGTGCCGCGGCATGGAGACAAGGTCGCCGGGCTCGAGCCGGCCCAGAGCGGCCAGGCGGCGGTCGCGGGGCCAGTCACGGGGCACCAGCGTGCGGTCGAGGGCGGGCGACACGGCCTGGTCGCGGGTGTTCCGCGGCAGGAGGAGGCCGAGGCTGCGGTAGACCTCGCAGACGAAGCCGCTGCAGTCGCGGGCGCCGTTGTCATGGCCCCAGCCGTAGGGCTCGCCGAGAAGCCGGAAGGCCTGGCGGAGGAGCTGGCGGCGGCTGGCCGGCAGCGGGCCCTCGGCGAACGCGTCGGCCGGTTCAGCCCGGGCCGCGGCGAGGGCGAGCGTGCCGGCGGCCGAGCGGACGGGCAGCTCGACCGAGCGGCCGCCGGCCTCACCGGCTTCACCCGCTGGCAGTGCCGTGCCCATGTCGAGCACGACGCCGACGGCCCCTGGCCCGGCGGCGAGCGGCACGGCCGTCGCCTGGGCCGCCGTGACCACGAGCGTGCTGCGGCGGGCGAAGTCGAGGGCCTTGTCGCGATCGGTGAAGGCGAGCGCCGCCGAGTCGATCCAGGCGGCGTAGGTCGTGCCCAGGACGAAGCTCCAGCGATCGTCGGCAGTGGCATGCACGGCGGCGACGGGTGTGCCGGGGAAGAAGGCCGACTCCTGGAAGAGGTCGATATCGGCCGGGCCGTCGGGGCGGTGGACCCGCTCGGTCGTGGGAAACCGCCGCAAGGCGGCCCGCCGCGTCACGAGGGCGAACCGCGGGGTGACCTGGGCGGGAATCGAGCCCAGGTCGAGGGCGGCGATCCAGCGGTCGCGGTCGGCGGGGCCGACGGCCGAGTCGGGCGAGCCGCCGTCGCTCCGGCTGAGCGGGTGTTCGGGCAGCCGGGAGCAGCCGCCGACGAGGGCGGCCACCTCTGCCGCGGCGAGCGTCTCCGGCAGGGCGGCGAGATCGCGGAGGGACGCATCGACGTCGAGCAGCCGACGGTTGAAGGCAGCGACCCCGGCGGCGTCGAGCATCACCCGGTCGGCATCGCGGCAGCGGGCGGCCCAGGCCTCCGCCTGTCGCTCGGCGTCGTCGGCGGCCGCCGCCGGGCCCAGGCCGAGCAAGGCGACGAGACCGAGCACCGCGATCCTGGCACAGGATGACCCGTTCATGCCACGATGATAGAACCGAACGCATGACGTGGGCAAAGATCATGGGAGCGACCCAGCCGGCGATTCGGTTGTTCCGCCAGGCAGGGGTGGGGCTCGGGGCGGTCGGATGGCTGGCCGTCCTCGCGGCCCCCGCTTGGGCTGCCGCTGACCCCGGCTCCCAGGACCCGGTGGTGATCGAGATCACGGCGGGTGAGGCCCGGCCTGTCGTTGGCCGGCCGCCGGTCACGGTGCTTGCCAACCGCGACGACGACGACGGCGACGGCGTGGCGGATGCCGACGACGACCGCGTGAACGGGCCGGCCGACGAGCGTGATCTCGCGGCCCTGCACGTGACGGTGGCCGACCCGCGGGCGGTCAGGCTGGCGATCTCGAGCGGTCAGGCACCGCTGCGGTTTTTCGACCGCCGCGGCGACGGCTGGCATCACGCGGGGCTGCGGGAGGCGACGGTGCCCGTCGGGGTCCTGGCGGATGGGGCGATCGGCGCGACGCTCCACGTCGAGGCCGGCACGTGGGCAGGACTCGACGGCTGGGACGGGTTCGCGCGGCTCGAGGTGGAGGCGCTGGATGCGGCCGGCGGCCGGCTCGGCGGCGGGCAGGTTGAGTGTCGGGTGGCCCCGGTGATCCTGCGGCCGGCCACGGCCCGGGCGCGGGAGGTGTTCGTCGCGACGGGTCGTTACGACAACCATGGGTTTCTAGCGGCGCTCCGGTCGGCCCTCGAGCCGCTCGGCCTGCCGCTGGTGGTTCACGAGGCCGACGACTGGCGGGAGATGTGGATGCAGGACGCATTCGAGATCGCGACGGCCGAGATTCCCGACAGCCGGATGCACGTCGTGCTGGCGGGGCTGCGCGACTGCGATCGCTTCCCGGACACGCTCCTGGCCCCCGACACGGCGGTGGCTCGCGTGGCCGCACCGCGGAGATTGGCCGGCGGCGACGCCTGGGCCGATTGGCACGGCAATCTCGAAGCCTCGCCGCCGCTCGCCGCCCATCCGCAGGGCCGCGTGATCCATGGCCGCAACACAGCGACGGGCGAGGGCTTTCATCCGGACGTGATCAGGTTCCTGGCGGCCCAGGGGGCACAGGCTCCGCTTTGGATCGACACCTCGTGGCTCCTGATCAAGCACGTGGACGAGATCGTGGCCTTCATGCCCGGGCCGGACGGCCGCGGCGTCATCCTCGTGCCCGACCCGGAGGAGGGCCTCAGGCTCGGCGGCCTGGAACGGCTTCACGCGGCGGGCGAGCCGCGTGCCGACGTGGCGGCCATCTTCGAGGCCAACCAACGAATCGCCCGCATCATCGCCGTGACACTCGCCGGGGGGGCGGGGCCGCCACGCTCGGGTGAGCGGGCCGGGGCTGCCGCCGGGAGTGGCGATCGGGCGGGCACCGGGGCTCGACCGGCCGCTGGCCTGCTCGCTCATCTCGGCTGGGATGAGCGCCGCGTGATCCGCCTCCCGCTGGCCTTTCGCGTGCGGGCCGACGGCCCGGCCACCGGCGATCCGACCGACGCCGTGCCGATCTGGAGCAATCCCGTCAACGCCGTGTATCTGAACGGCACGGTGGTCTGTGGGTCGGCCGACATGCCAGAGGCCGTGCGGCAGAAGTGCCGCGAAAGGTTTCTCGCCGCCGGGGCTAGGGAGGTCGTCTTCATCGACGATTCCGCCTATCATCGCCGGAGCGGCAACGTCCACTGCGCGACCAATGTCCGCCGCGAGTGATAAAATATTCCGGATCGGCTAGGCTTCCGTGGAGGCGATGGGACTCCAAGGATTTGCACCGAGCGGAGGACGGGAATCATGAGTTGGAGCAGATTGTTTCGACGTCTGGCGGCGGTGGGCATGGTCGCCGTGCTGGCCGTAGTCATCGGGTGCGGCAAGCGGGATCCCTTCGGCCGGCAGCCGCTCAAGGGATTCGTGACCTGGGAGGGAAAGCCGATCCAATTCGGAACGATCGCCTTGGAGCCCGCCGAAGGCCAACCCGCGGGTGCGTTTGCTCCGATTCGGGAAGGGGCTTTCGACATCCCCCGCCAAGCCGGACCGTGCCCGGGCAAATACAACGTGTGGCTGCACGCCTATGACCATGCGGGCGAGCGGCCGGCTGACGGCAGGGAAATCCCGCCACCGAAGGAAATCTTGCCGGCCAAATTTCTCGCCAAGCCTCCGGCCCAAGTCACGATCGAAAAGGTGGAAGGCGAGACCGTCAACGAGTTCACGGTCGATCTTAAGTAGCGGCGCAGGAATCGGGTTCACACACGCTCTGTTCTCCGTCGCGGGGACCTCGTCACAGCGGCGGAATCACGTCTCCCATCTGCGCCGTGGACAGGGCTTGCCAGACCTGAATCGTGATTCCGTCGTCGATGAACCGGACCGAGGTGTCACACATGCCCGCCGTCACGCCGCCGCGATGTCGGCTCCGGGCGGCGAGCTGCACGTCGCCCGAGGGTGTCAGGCAAGGAAGGCCTTGTTCAGGCCGGTTGGTGCAGTCGGATGCAAACTGGTGGGCGTCGGGCTGAGTCGCATTGGGCTGGTAAAAGCCGTGAAACACCGCGCCTGGGCCCCACCAGGTGAAGCCCCGCAGGTCGCCTGACGCGCCGCTTTGGTTGATGCCGAGAATCGTTTCGGAAACCATCAGCGTTTTCGAAAGCCCGTCCGTGATATTTTTGAATCGCACGATCGGCCGATCCGCATGCACGGTCGATCGGCCATGACGGACGAACGGGGCGCCGCCAAAGGTCACGCCGTTGAGCGGTGTGCCACGAGCGGGCATGTTCTGCATCCGATTGGTATTGCCCGCGTTGACCACGTAGTTGTGCTTGGTGCGGGTGCCATGATTGGACCCTGTCACCCCGTTCTCACTTCCGGCACTGTCGCTCGCGCACCGCAGCCCCGGGATCACCGCCCTCGTCACGGGATTGTTGATGGCACTGGAGTATTGAGCCACTGTTCCGTCGGGGGTCGTACCCGTCTGGAAGCCCTTGTAGGAATCGAAAAGCTTCTGCTCACTGATTTGAGGAAGCACGGCGACCTGCCAGGTGCCGAAGCTTCCCGCGTTGCCGTAGTCGCTCGCCGGCAGTGCCCTCGATACGTCGTGGACCATGTGAAAGGCAAGGCAAACCTGCCGCACATTGTTCGAACACGAGACCCGCCGCGCCGACTCGCGGGCCGATTGCACGGCCGGCAAAAGCAGGCCGATCAAGGTCGCAATGATCGCGATCACCACCAAGAGTTCGACGAGGGTGAACGCTGCCGGCGGCCGTCCAGAACGGTCGCCATGAAATTCTCTGCGAGCGGCGTGAAGCATGGTCAGTTGCCTTTCGTCATAGAGCCACGATTGCCGGCGGCACCACAAGAAAAACACCCCCGACGGTTCGCCGCCGTGCCAATCCGTCGAGGAGTCTCGAAACGCCTCCTAAGCGAACAACTCCCGCCTCGAATAAAATATTAGCAGGCACCCCCCTCCGGCCAACAACCCCACCTGAGGGCATCCCGGCCGGGGGATGCCCTAGTTGATCCCAACCGGGTTTCAAGCGGCGGGAAGCTTCCTGCCTTGGCCCCCCGCCGCTTCCCGGCCCCGGGCTGGCAGCACGCTGTCACAGCCGCGGCACAATCTCGCGAGGCCCACGCCTCCCCTCCGGGCCATTCCCAGGGCCTGCCCGGACGAACGACGGACCTGCTCAGCGAAACCTTGGCTCAACCCCGCCGTTTCCACCTCCGGCGGAGCATGGCCCCGCCCGTGCTGATGCCAACCGTGCCCAGCAAGGCCCAGGTCGTGGGCTCGGGCACGGCGGTGGTGAAGATGTGGACGTTCCGGTTTGCATAGTCCAGCACCGCCAGGGTCTGGGTGGTCGAATCCCACTCGAAATCGTAGGCCGAGTTGCCGTTGAGCGGGGCTGAGATGAAGGTGTAGTCCGGAGTGAGCAGCGTTCCCGTGGGAGTCGCGAACTTGATCACGCTGGTCCAGGCCTGCCCCGCAGCCGTCGAGGAACGGTCGTTGAACACGAGCAGATCGCCCGCGTATGGGTTCGTGAAACTTCCAACGGTCGCCGCCGCGACCCCGCTCGCGTAGGCGACGTTCGTCGCGACGTTATTGGCAGCCACCGGTTGGGTCCAAATCACACCCGATTGCCCCGCAGTCGGGGGGTCAGTGAGCGGATTTTGGCTCGTGTTTGCCCCAGTTCGAACGGTTCGCGTGACGCCGACTTGATTCCGCGTGTACAGGTCTCCGGTTGCGGGATCGAAGGCGAAGTCTCGCCACGTGCTCGATACCGGATTCGTGTTGATGATCATGCCCTGAGCGGCACCTGCGGGAGTGCCCGCCGTCGTCGTATAGATGCCGGCCCCCGTGCTGGCATTGTTGAGGAACCGCCTGCCCTGGCCCTGCGTAACCCACGCCACGCCGCTCCCCTGGGCAGCGTTCCCCTGGTAGCCAGGATCGAAGGCTGGGCCCGACATGCCGCGACTCGTGCCGATGTTGGCGGTCGCAGAACCCGAGTTCGCAAGGTCCCACGACTTCGCGTTGGAACTGGCGGCATCGAACACCTGGATGGCCGTCGGGGTGTTGGAGCCGCCGTCATATGAGGCTGCGAGTTGACTGCCCTTCATGGACAACCCGGTGTAGCCCCGCGTTGTAGCAGTCGAGATGCCTCCGAAGGTACTCGAGTAGGTCGGCGTGACGACGCCCGAAAGCGTTCCGGTGGTCACGCCCGAGGCATTCGTGATCTCCACGATCGATGTGTTGGCGGTGGAACCGCTGCCGTTGAATCCGGCGACATAGAGTTTCGAGCCGTTCCAGCCGACGGCGATCGGATTGCTGCCGATGAACTCCGGATTCGAGGAAGTGGCCGTCGAACTCAGGCTGAACCGGGCTAGCTCATAGAGGCCGACGGTCTGGGCATGCGTCGGCTGTGCGGCGAATCCGCAAGCCAGGCACACGCCGGTCAGGGCAGCCGCGCCCAGATATTTCCGAACAGTGACGAACGCGCCCATACCGGAAGCCTCCCCTCAAAAAAGGTCTCGTTGCGATTGGAGAAACCCTGTCCCGAACGGGGATCTGCAAACGGCATGCCGCGCTCAAATAATTTGTCGACCGAGAATGAAAAACACTCTATTTTCCATGGTAAAAAAGTTTTTTCGTGTTGATTCAGACGGCCAAAAGGCCCGATTTTTTATGCCATAAATAGTGAAGGTTCACTATTTGTGGGAATCACAGGTTCACTTGAATGGTGAAAGAGCGTTCTCATGCCCTGGTCGACACTCCGTTGGTTTCGTTGTGATCGACTCGCGACCCGGCCAGCGATTGGCTCTGGATTTCACCCGCCAGATCCCTCTGTAGATCGCATTTTTGGGCTGCCATCGCCGGCCAATCACGATCGGGTACGATCTCCGTGAGGCAGGTCGTCGCTCGAGCCGAGCTAGGGTCGTGACGCCGGATGAGCTGCCAGCGAGGCTCCCGAACGACTGCGAGAAGCAAGCGACTGCGGGAACTGATGGAATAAAAGATTCGTCTCGATCTGGGGGATATGTGTTGTTGCGCAGGTCTTCTTCACGCCGCGAGATGGTTGCGTCTTTTGCGATCCTCATCCTGCTCCTCGGGGGGGCAGGTCCACGAGCTGCCGGAGCTGCTGCTGATGACGGTGGACGGGGGCCGGTGGCCGGCGACAGCGTGCACGACGACTTCGACGTCGTGATCGCCGGCGGCTCGACCGCCGCGTTCGCCGCGGCCCTTTCGGCGGCTGCCGACGGCGCCCGGGTGGCGCTTATCGAGCCGACCGACTGGGTGGGCGGTCAGCTCACCTCCAGCGGCGTGCCCGCTATCGACGAGGCCTGGCACAAGATCACGCCCCCGGGCGGCGGCGAGCCCTACAACGTCTCGGCGATCGCCCGGACCCCCGCGAACATCACGCCTAACTTCCTCGCGCTCCTCCAGGCCGTGGGCAACCCCGGCGGCTGCTGGGTGAGCCGGTTTTGCTTCTGCCCCGACCGGTTCCTGGAACAGCAGCTGCTCCCCCTCGAGGCGGCGGCCGGCGAGAACCTCGTCGTGTTCCTCGACACGGTCGTGAAGCGGGTGGAACTCTCCGCCGACCGCCGCCGCGTGGTGGCCCTCGAGTGCATTAGCCGCACGCCCCGGCCGGGCGTGGCCGACCGCGGCTACGACCGGCTGCCCTCGGCCGACCTCGCCGACTGGTATTCGCCCGCGGATTCCCCGCGGTTCACGAAGCGGACGATCCGCTTCGAGGCCGCCGCGAAGGGCACCACCGTGTTTCTCGACGCCACCGAGTGGGGCGAGCTGCTCGCGCTCTCAGGCCATCCGTACCTGCAAGGCGCCGAGGAGGCCGACGGGGCCCTGGAAGGGAGCGACCGCTGCGGTCAGGCCACCGTATTCTGCTTCGCCCAGGAGCTGCACCCGGAGCCCGTCGCCGAGCCCGACCGGCCGGTCAAGGCTGCGGAACTCGGCTACGGCGCCTACCGCGACCGGCCCGACGCCTGGACCAAGATCTGGACCTACCGACGCCTTCGCGGCAAGGGCCCGCCCGCTACCGGCGACATCTGCCTGCAGAACTGGGGTTATTCGGCCAAGGACCGCGAAGGGGGCAACGACTATCCCTTCGGCTATCTCTTCAAGTCGCGGGCCGACACCGCCGCCGAGACGGCCGACTGGCAGGGGGGCATCGACCTCGATTCGCTCGCGGCTGCCGAAGACCGGGCCTTCGGCTGGCACCAGTGGTTTCGCAGCCAGGCCCCGCAGGGCATCGATCCCGCGCGGATCGCGCTGGCCCCCTCCGTGCTCGGCACGGGCCACGGCCTCGCCAAGCTGCCCTACATTCGCGACACCCGCCGGGCCATCGGGCTCGACGGCTTCGTCCTGCGGTTCGCCGACCTCACGGGCCCGGCTGCCCAGCGGACGGGCACCGTGTTTCCCGACCGGATCGCGCTGGGTGCCTATCCGGCCGACATTCATCCGATCTCCGGCTGCACGATGCCGGCCTACCTCACGGCGGCCCACGATACGCTGCCCTTCTGCATCCCGTTTCGGGCGCTCACCCACGGGCAGCTCGACAACCTGCTCGTCGCCGGTAAGACGATGGCCCAGTCGTTCCTGGCCAACTCCGCCACCCGGCTGCACCCGATCGAATGGTCCACGGGCACGGCGGCGGGCGTGGCCGCCGCCCACATGGCGAAGGCCGGCCTCACCTCGCGGCAGGCCTCCGAGTCGATCGCCGAGGTCCAGGAACTCGTGCGGCGTCAGACCCCGATCGACTGGACGCTGCCGGACGGCCGCTGAGGCCAGCCGGCCCAACCCGTTCCTTGCCCAACTCCTCGGGCCGAGGGTAGGCTCGCATCAATAAAATATTTCCCGGGCGGCGGGCCATGTTTCGAGCACAGCGGCATGGGTTCGGTGTCCGCACCGACACGATTCTGTCGTTCCTGACAGCGTTCATTGGCTCGGGGGTGGTCGGCGTTGTTTTGCCGTGCCTGAGGCCGGCCCCGGCGATCGCCGCCACTCCCGAGATTCGCGGGACGTGGATCACCACCACGGGCAACGACGACTGGACGACCGACAACATCGGCTCGACGATGACGTCGCTGAAGTCGGTGGGCCTCAACACGGTCTACGTGCAGGCCTGGAAGAACGGTTACACCAACTTCACCTCGCCGACGCTGGCGGCTTTCACGGGCACATCCTCGACCAACAGCGGCGTGACCTCCCCGACGCTGGTCGCGGACGCCCGTCAGGCCGCGGCCTCCGCGGGGCTCGTGATGGGGGCCTGGTTCGAGTACGGGCTGATGTCGCAGTTTCTCGGCAACACGGGCACGTCGACCAGCTCCTTCAATCCGCTGTCGCGAACGCTGCGGGACGCCACCTGGACCGTCGGCACCACCAGCGGCACCGGCTGGCTGCTCCGCGACCAATCGGGCAACTACACGACCTCGAGCAACGGATTCGTGTGGATGAACCCGCTCGCGCCCGAGGTGCGAAACCTGATCAAGGGGATCGCGATCGACGCGGTCACGCAGTTCGACCTGCAGATCATCCAGTTCGACGACCACCTCTCCTGGCCGGTGGCCTTCGGCTGGGATTCCTACACCGCGGCCGTCTACAAGCAGGAGACCGGCCGCAACCTGCCCTCCTCGACGACCGACTCGCGGTTTCTCGCTTGGCGGCAGGGCAAGACCCAGGCCTTCTTCGCGGAGCTCTCCGATGCCATCAAGGCGGTCAAGCCGTCGGTGGTCGTGTCGCTTTCCCCGTCGGTGATCAGCTCGAGCTCGAACAACTGGTGCTTCGACTGGACGCAGTCGATGGCGAAGACCGACGAGGTGCTGCCCCAGACCTACACCAACGTCTACTCGGGGTTCGAGTCGAGCGTCTCCGCCCAGCTGACGGCCGCCGGCGCGAACACCGACGAGATGGGTTTCGGCCTCAAGCTCGCCCCCGGCAGCATCCCGGCGACGCCCTGGGATGTCCTCGAGCGGCAGCTCGACTACACGCGGAGCAGGGAAACGCTCGGCCACAGCATCTGGTACAGCGACGGCATCTCCGGGTCGGGGACGGCCCCCGTCTGGAGCGTCTCGCAAAATCTGGCCGCCTACTACGACGTCGCCACCAACGGCATCGCCCCCAATCCCCACTTCCAATCCGTGCGCTGGGCCGGCGCGACCGGCAACGGCGGCAGCGGCACGTGGAGCCTGCTCGGCAGCCAGTGGAAGGACCGCTCCACGATCTGGGTCTCGTCGGCGGAGGGCATCTTCGACGGCGCCGGGGGCACCGTGACCATCTCCGGCAGCGTCATGGCCGAGCGGGGGCTCGACTTCCGCACCTCCGGCTACACGCTCAGCGGCGGCACGCTCGACCTCCGGGGCGTCGCCCGGGCCGACAACCGCCTCACGATCGCCGCGGGGGTGACGACGACGGTCTCATCGCAGCTCACCGGCTCGACCGGCCTCTTGAAGACCGGCAGCGGCACGCTCGCGATCGCCGGCACGGCGACGGGCCTCACCGGCGGGATCCAGATCGACGCGGGCACGCTGCAGGTGGGCAGCGGCGGCACCGCCGGCCGCCTGGCGGCCTCGACCTCGATCACCGTCGCCGCCGGCGGCACGCTGGCCTTCAACCGCTCCGACACCTACGGCGGCAGCGTCGCCAACGCCATTGGCGGCTCGGGCGAGGTCCGCGTGCTCTCCGGCGGGCTGACGCTTTCGGCGAGCAACGGCTACTCCGGCGCGACGAGGATCCAGGGTGGCACGCTCACCCTGGCGGCCACGGGGGCGATCGGGAGTTCCGCGCTGGTGGAAGTCGCCGCCGGCGCGACCTTCAATGTCTCGGCCGTCTCCGGCGGCTTCGCGGTGTCGCCAGGCCAGACGCTCGCCGGCTCGGGCTCCGTCGTCGGGGCGGTCGCCGTGGGCACGGCCGCCACCCTTTCCCCCGGGGCGAGCCCCGGCACGCTCACGGTCACGCAGAACGTGACGCTCTCGGGCGGTGGCAACTACAACTGGCAGGTCTACGACGCGTCCGGCACGGCCGGGAGCACGACCGGCTGGGACCTGCTCTCCGTCGGGGGTGGCCTCGACATCGCGGCCACCTCGGGCAGCCGGTTCAATATCAACCTCTGGAGTCTCTCCGGGGTCGGGCCCGACGTGAACGGCTCGGCCCTGAACTTCAACTCGGCCCAGAACGGCTCCTGGAAGATCGCCTCGGCAGCCGGCGGGATCACGGGCTTTTCGAGCGATGCCTTCACGGTGAACACCGCGGCGACGAGCGGCACCGCGGGCTTCGCCAACGACCTGGCCGGTGGCAGCTTCGCGGTCGTGCAGCAGGACAACGACCTCGTGCTCCAGTTTACGGCTGCGGGTGGGCCCACGCCCGCGCCAGTGAAGATCACCGGCGTCTATGTGAAGGGCAGCGGTTGGAATGCCAGTTACCTGGCCCGCTCGCCGTTCTCGAACGTCCAGGGGGAGACGGTGGGCTGGGAGCTGCCGGACGGGCCGGCCCAACTGGCCAACGCCTCGAACGTGGCCTGGAACAACGTCAACACGATCACCGTCGAATTCGACCAGCCGATCGCCCAGCCCGACGCGGCGGCCCTGCAGCTGGTGCGGGGCACGGCTTCGGGCAACCAAACGATCGTGCCGACGCTCGATCCCACGCTCCTGGGTGACGGCTCGGTGGCCCAGTGGACTCTGCCCGCGGGCTTCTCGGCCCTCGAGCGGGGCAAGTACGTGCTCTCGATCGCGGCCGACGGAATCACCAACACCGCAGGCACGACGATCCTCGATGGCGACTGGATCACCGGCGTGAGCACCTTCGCCCAAGGTTCCGGCGACGGGGAGGCCGGCGGCACCTTCAACTTCTTCTTCAACTCGCTCGTGGGAGACGTGAACGGCGACGGGGTGATGAACGTGAGTGACTTGAGCGCGGTCCGCAACGCCCTGACCTCGCCCCTGAACACACCGCTGGCGGCCGACAGCTCGAACTACCGGCTCGACATCAACGGCTCGAACAGCCTGAGCTCGGCCGACATCAGCCAGACCCGGGCCCAGCTGACCTCCGCCCTGGGCACCCAACTCGCCAGCCTGCCGGCCGTGACGGCCCCGACCGCCGGCGGCACCATCGCCCCGGTGCCCGAGCCGGGGGTGATCGGCTTGTTGTCGGTCGGCTTGGCCGGGCTGATAGCCCTCCGAATCGCCCGCCGCAGATGATGGTCGAGATCTGGCCTCGTGCCGTTGTCAGCCGCGGGTATTGCCCGGCCCCCGCGTGTCACCCGCCTTCGCGGCGGTGGCGACAGATCTGCGAGCAGGTAGAGACATCCGAGCGTTGAACCGGGCGTAGCTGGCGTTGTGCTCCGGGCAGGGTGATCTCTATCCTCTCGCCCCTCGGCAGGGTGGCGCCGGATCGAGGACAGCCTTCGTGAAGAGAACCGTGTGCCTGGCCGCGGCACTCGCCGCCTGCGGATGCGCCCACCACAAGGCGAATCAATACTCCTACGCTCCGCCGCTCGCGCCGCCGGTCTATCCGCAGCCGCAGACGGTGGGCCAGCCGGTCGTGTTTCCCGCGCCGCCCGCGGCGGCCCCGGTCTTCGCGCCGCCCGGCGGGGTGCCAGCCGCGCCGGCGATGCCCGTGATGCCCACCTCGGCCGAGATCCCAGCCCTGCCCGACGGCTCCTGCCCTCCCTGTCAGACCGCCGGCGGCCTGCCGGTCATGCACGCGGGGGCCGTGCAGACCGTGCCCTGCCCGCCGGGGCCGTAGCCCACAGCCGAACGCTCGGTCCTCACCCCCGGCCGGATCGCACGTCTCCCAGCGGCCCCGTCTATGATGGATTGGTCGGCGTTGGCTGTTTCCGCCGCGACCTTTGGCGGAGGCGACTGGCATGAGCATTTGGCAGGTCGAGCCCGACCGACGGGCGGAGTTGATGGACGATCCGGCGCTGCCGGTCGAGGAGCACCTCGCCGCGCTCGACGCCCTGGCCACCATCAACGCCGTGTCGCTGACCGGCCGTCAACTG
>JBIIYH010000391.1:0-10197 GCA_044346905.1 Pirellulales bacterium | reverse complement strand
TCGTGCCCTGGCGAGTGCCCGGGGTGAACGAACCAGGCGTGAGCCGGGCCTCCTTCCACGGGTCGTAGCAGCCGAGGCAGGTGTCTTTCTCGGTGGTGACCGTGGCGGCCGGGAAGTGGCCCATCTGGGTCTCGTAGGCGAGCACGGCCGTGGCCAGTTGCTTGAGGTGATTACCGCACTGCGTGCGGCGGGCGGCCTCACGGGCTCCCTGCACCGCCGGCAGGAGCAGGGCCACGAGCGTGGCGATGATGGCGACCACGACCAACAGCTCCACGATGGTGAAACCTATTCGGTCGCGGGTCGAAGGAACCGGGGAACCAAAGCCGCAGCCGCGGCCGAAGGGACGCATACGCATCGATGGAAGTTCTTCCTGGACCCCGGGCGGGGCCTTCGGTCGAACTGCTCCTGTTGTCGCGCCGCCCGACAGGTGGGGCCGCCTGCAGAACCTCTACAGGCGGAATCGAGCGGCGACTTCAAGGTGGGGTCGCAGGCGAGGGATCCTCACCGGATCTCTCATCGGCATCGGGAGACGCCGCCCTGCGATGGAGGCATCATAACCGGACCGTGTGAGGAAACGATGAGCCGCACATGGGTTTTTCGTGAGACGGTGGTTATCCACAAAAAAACCCTGCCCCCGCCGATCAGGCGGGGGCAGGGCGTTGACTTCTATTCTGATCCGCAGCGAGGCCGGGTTCCCGCATCAGAGCGACTCAGGCGGTGGCCCGCAGCAGACGCCGACGCCGGGCGGCGAGGCTGGCGAGGCCGACGCCAGCCGCGGCGAGCACGACCGTGGAGGGCTCGGGGACGGCCGCGACGTCCACACCGCGAAACACGTAGTTCGTGCCGGCTGACTGAAGCGTGGTGAACGTCGTGGGAGTCGTGCCTGCGTCAGTGATCGAAATCAACCGGTTGTTGCTGGACTCCAAGGTCGTGGCGAAGAGCGTGGCCGTGCCGTTGGAGAACGTGCCGGCGAGACCGCGAATGCCGGCGAAATTTGCTGCCGTGGTCGGTGACAGGGTCCCGTTCGCGTTCTGCAAGAGCGACCACTGATTGGACCACGTCGTTCCATCAAAAGTGTACTTGTTCAATCCACCACCGGTCGTGATTTGATCGCTGGCGACATACGCGAGGTCGAGCACGTCATCGGAGTTCGTGTCGAACATCACGAAGCCGTAGGGTGTCGGGGCGGTCAGCCCGGGCACGAGCGTAGCGGTCTGCGGTCCGGAGGTCGGGAGGCCGGTGCCCACGGCGTAGATGCCGTTCGTGCCGGAACCGGTCGAGAAAAACAACCGGTTCCCGTAGATCTCGACATTCCGAGCATTGTTCACAGTCGTGCTCACCTGCGTAAAATCAGTTCCGTTGTAGTACCAGATGCCGCCGGTGCCAGGCGACCCACTCGAAGTGCCTGCCGTGTAGAACGTGTTGCTGCCAGTGGGAATGATGCTGCGGAAGTTGTTGCCTGAGTAGGGAGACGGCGGCGTGCCCGACGGCCCACCCGTGGGGAACGTAACGCGGCTCACTACGGCGCCGGTCGTCGCGTCGATGATCTGGGCGACCTTGTTGTTTTGGCTCGCCACGCTCGCGGTGCCGACCGCCGCGTTGTGCCCCGGGACGGCCAGATACTGGCCGCCGCCAGTGCCGAGATAGCCGTTGGAAGTGGCGCTCCCCGAGTCAGTCTGGAGGTTGTCCCCGGTGAACTGAGAAGAAAGCGTCTGAACGAGCGATCCCGAGGTGGTGACCTCAAGCAGGTTCACCGGAGCGGCGGTACCACTTAGCGTTGTCGAGCCATCTCCTAACCGCTCGACGAGCAGGTTGCCCGCAGTGAAGGCACCGGCAAAAGCGCTCCCGGCACCGCTGGCGGCGGCCCACACCATGGCGACGACCGCAGGCCAAAGGGTCGCATTCAAAGAACTTTTCACTGCTCGAATCATCGCAAGGCTCCGTTTCTGGAGATGACCAACAGGCGGGGGGATCGACGGAAGGCTGGTTGGTGTACTGGCCAGCGGCGAAAAGAGAGGCAAATCCGGTGCCGGGAGGCGTCGGTTAACAAAAGCCGAACCGAACGACGCCAAAAGGGCTATTTTTCCAGCATGCTCACGGTGTTGGTCGGGTGAGAGCCGATCGGGTGTTGTGCGTTTCGGTGAACCGGTTCCCAATCGGGGTGAAACCTGTTTCACCACATTCGGGAATCGGCCGCGACGCAAATGGGGGCATTCCCCGTTTTCGGCCCGCCGACGCCGGGAAAATCTTGGGCTGCAGCAGGCAAAAGCCCCATCAACTGTTGGAGTGGCGGGCGGCATCCCCCTTGCTCGCGCAAGGGGGCTTTGATGGCGTGCACGTCCTAGCACCGTCGCCGGCCTGGCAAGAAAAAAAGCCACGCGCCGCAAAGGCGGCGCGTGGCTCTCGATGCTCGGCGGCAGTAGGAACCGGTCTGGCTCCATCGGCAGCTCAGGCCCTCCGCAGCTTGCGGCGGGCGGCGAGGCCGGCGAGGCCGAGGCCCGCCGCGACTCCAAGGCCCACGGTCGAGGGCTCGGGCACGATGCTCGGCGAGCCGATCGTGGTCACCGACGCGGCGCTCTCGAACGAGCCGTACAGGCCCACCGACGTGGCTGCAGTGTAGAGCGGGGAAGTCGGGCTGGAGTCAGGATCCCAGATCAGCGACTGGGTGGCCGTACCGCCGCCGGCAACGCCCGCGTGGCCGCCGGCGCTCGTGCCGCCGCCGACTCGGTTGAACGGGGTAAGCGTGCTCGTCCCGCCAACGCTCGTGACCGTGAGGTTGGACGTGCCGTAGTTCACGCCCGACACGAAGTTGCCCGTCGGATCCCAGAGGAGGACCGAGTCGTTCTGGCCAAAACCCCGGCCAGTCAACGCGGGATTGGGCGGAATCGGCCCCGAGAATCCGCCCATGGCGGAGGTCGTCAGCGGGCTGCCCCAGTTCGTTGCAAAGGCTGCATTTCCGACGCCGTTTTGGCCGGCGTCAGCGACGATCACCACCGCTTTGCCCGGGGCGAGGGAATACGAACCCAGCGTGTAGGTGCTTGCTCCGTTGTAGGCGGGAACGGAGTTGTCCGTCCAAAGATAACCCGCGAGGTCGATCGCTGAGCCGCCGTAGTTATACAGCTCGAAGAAGTCGCCGCCCGTGCCGTTGGAGTTGACCTCCGAGATCAGGATCGTCGCCGAGGCCGGTGCGGCCGTCGCGAGGCAGGCCAGGGCGGCGAGCGCAACGCGGCCGAAGAAGAATCGGGGCACCAGATTGATACGCATGAGGTTCCTTTCGCGAGGCGGGGTTTGCAATAAGTTCGACGGAGCGGGAAATGCACAGACTTCTCCAGGCGATGACACACGCAGCGAATCCGGCGCCGCGGTCAGTGAGTTTTTGATGAGCAAGTTGGTTGGTGCACTCGAGGCCTGGATTTCAAGGGCAATCGCGATCGACCAGCATCCTCAGCATGGGGCCTTCAAGCTGCTCGAGATCCGAGTTTCACCAAACGTGTGTCACCACCCCGGTGAAACCTCCCTGCGCCAGTGAATCTCACAGAATCCAAACATTGACGGCCTCATCAAATCCTCATTTTGTGAGCGTAGAACTGTGCCGTCGGTCTCCGCGTCGCCTGCGGTCTCGACGGACTCGCTGCCACGAGGGCGGTGCAGTCTCCCGCCTCCCCCTTATGCAGGTGAAAGGATTCGATGCCGCTACTGCTTTCACCGCGCGGCGAGCCGCCCGCGGCCTCTCCCGACGGCGACCCCCCCGCCCGAGCCGAAAACCGTCGAGCCTTCACGCTCGTCGAGCTCTTGGTGGTGATCGCGATCATCGCCACGCTGATCGGCCTTTTGTTGCCGGCGGTGCAGGGGGCCCGGGAGAGTTCCCGCCGCACGATGTGCATGAGCAACCTGCGGCAGATCGGCCTCGCCTTCCAGGTCTGTCACGACGCCCGCAAGTATTTCCCTTCGGCGATGTATTCGGCCAACGCCAATCCCGCCACGAGCCCCAAGCCGAAGCCGGGCAACCCGACCGGGGCCGAGCACTCCTGGCGGGTGCTCGTGATGCCGTTCCTGGAGGAGAAGGCGACCGCTGAGGCGTATGACTGGAAGCGGAACTGGTGGGACACGTCCGGCACGCAGCCGGCGACGCCCGCGCTCGGCGTGCGGCCCGACTCGAACCTCGCGCTCGCGACCCGCCCGGTGAGCGTCTACCTCTGCCCGAGCGCGCCGCCCAGAACGGGTATCGACAACCGGATCAGCGCCTCGCCTGACAGCAAGGACAGCGCCCGCCCGGCGATCAACTCGCTGCGCGTGCCGCTGGGCTTCACCGACTACGAGACGATGACTGGCGTCAAGTCGGCCGTGGTGGGGATCACGCCCGAGCCCTACGCAGGGGCCGCGGGCGACGGATTTCTCGTCAAGGACGACATCACCCGGATCCGGCAGATTTCCGACGGGCTTTCCAAGACGCTGCTCGTGGTCGAGAGCGCCGGCCGGCCGCTCACCTACCGCAACCGCGCGCTGCAGACCAATCCCCTGGGTCCGATCAAGTACGAGCAGGGGGCCGGCTGGTCCGACAGTCTGGGCCCGTTCAAGCTCGACTCGATCAGGCCCGACGGCACCAAGGGGGCCGCCGCCGGCAGCGGCGTGCCGTTCAACGCGACCAACGAGGGTGAGGCCTATTCGTTCCATGACGGCGGCATGGTGGCCGTGTTCGGCGACACGTCTACCCGGTTCTTGGCAGAAGACGTCGATCTCAGGACGTTCTGCGGCATGATCACCCGGGCCGGCGGTGAGACAGGGGCGCAGTGATGCAAGCCAGGATGGCGGAAGCGGCGGTGCGAAGTGAGACGGCGTGGCGGACGGCCGCGCTCGCGGCCTGTTGCTGGCTGGCCGTGGCGGCGAGCGGCCGCGGGGCCGAGGCGGTCGTCGAGCCCGCGATCCTCGCGACCCACGTCCTGCCCGCCCAGCCACTGCCCGGCGGATCGGGCGTGGCCCTCGGCGGCCTCAGCGATCTGTTCGTGACGGCGGCCGACGCCGAAGCCATCGTGGCCTGGTCGATCACCGACCGCGGACCCAACGGCATCTCTCCCGGGCCGCCGAAGCGGCGAACATTAATCGCGGCCGACTTCGCTCCGACCGCGATCCGGCTGCGGCTCCCTGCCGAGGGCGGCCCGAGCGTCGAGGCCGTGCTTCCGCTGGCCGGCGTGTCGGGCAAGCCCTTCTCCGGCCGCCCCAACGGCGTGGGCCGCGACGAGCCGATCCTCGACGCCGCGACGGGTGGGGAGGTGGCCGCGGATCCCAACGGCGTGGATACCGAGGGCCTCGTCGCCTTGCCCGACGGGTCGCTCTGGGTCTGCGAGGAATATCGCCCCTCGCTCATGAGGGTCTCAGCCGAGGGCCGAGTCGTCGAGCGGCACGTGCCCGAAGGAGTGGCCCTCGACGGAGCCGACACGCGGGTGATCGCCGACCTGCCGGCGGTCTATGGCAAGCGGCGAGACAACCGCGGTTTCGAGGGGCTGGCCCTTTCGCCCGACAAGACGCGGCTGTACGTGATCCTGCAGAGCCCGCTCGACCACCCGGTGAAGAAGGCCGGGAAGCAGACTGGCAATGTCCGCCTACTCGTGGCCGACGCCGCCACCGGCAGCCCCGTGGCCGAGCATGTGTACCGGCTCGGCGATCCGACCGATCCGGCCTGGGCCACGGTCGGCGCCCCGCCGGCAGACGGCAAACTCTGCTGCCTGGCCGCCCTCGCCGACGGCTCGCTCGCGGTGCTCGAGCAGGATGAGACCGGCCTGTTGCGGCTCTATCGCGTTGACCCGCGGGCCGCCACCGACACCCTCCCCCGCACCCGCCGCGGCGACGCTCCCGCGGTCGAAACGATCGCCGACCTGGCCGCCGCCGGGATCACTCCGCTGGCCAAGACGCTGATCGCGGATTTCGCGCCGCTCGTGCCCCGGCTGCGGCAGGACGTGTTTGGCGCGGAGGACGCGGGCCGCGGCGGTCCGACGCTCAAGATCGAGGGCCTGGCTGTGCTCGACGCGGGCCGGGTGCTCCTGATCAACGACAACGACTTCGCCGTGCCCGAGGCCGCGGGCACCCAGGCCGCCAGGAACTGCCTCTGGGTGGTCGGGCTGCCCGCTCCGCTGCCTGCCGGACCGGCTCACACGGGCCTCACGGCCGAACGCTAAGACACGCTCCACGAATCCCTTTTCCGGAGAACTCCCGTCATGCTGTCATCGCTGCGAGCCTCCCGACTTTTCGCCGGCTTGGCACTTGTGGCCTGGAGCGGCTCGGTTTCCGCGGATCCGCTGGTTCGGATCACGGAGGTCATGAGCAAGGCCGGCGACGACGATCCGACGCAAGACTGGTTCGAGATCACGAACTACGGCACAACGGCCGCCGATCTCACCGGTTGGAGGATGGACGACAACTCGTTTTCTATCGCAGCGTCGCTCGAGCTGTTCGCCTACACGACCGGCCCTTTGGGCAACCCCTGGGGCACCAGCTTCTTACTCAATCCCGGCGAGTCGGCGGTGTTTCTGGAGAGCACGACAAACAGCCCGTTCAGCACGGCCCTGCCGGACTTCCAGACGTTTTGGAATCTCGGCCCGGAGCCCGAAAATATTCGCAATCCCAAGCTCGGTTACTACTCCGGCAGCGGGTCCAGCCTCAGTTCCGGCGGTGACGCGGTCGTGCTCTTCTCGGGGCCTGCGGCGACAAGGACGGAAGTGACCCGGGTCAACTTCGGGGCGGCGACTACGGGTAGTTCGTTCTATTGGTCCTATGACGCGGAGGGCGAGTTGGCGACCGCGCGACTCGGCACCGTCAGCGTCGTCGGCTCGGCCGATGCCTATGCCTCGACCGGCGGCCTCAACAACACAGGCTCGCCCGGCGTGGCCGTGGTCGCCGCCGACGTCGAGCCGCTCTATTGGACGGCCAGCGGCACGTCGCTCGGCGGTACGGGCGTGTGGGACACGTCGTCGAACCGCTGGGCGCCCGCGCTGACGGTTGGCGGCGGTATTCCGGTGGGGTCGGCCACGACCTGGACCGACGGCGCCTCCGCAATCTTCGACAGCAACACGGCGACTGGCGGCACTGTGACGGTCAACGCCCACGTCCGGCCGCTGGGGCTCAACATTCTCAAGGACGGCTACGTGCTGGCGGCCGGCTCCGGCTCGATCGCCACCTCCTCGATCCTGGTCACGACCGGAACGGCCACGATCGGTGCCCGGTTGACGGGCGATCAGACGATCGGCATCTCCGGGGGCGGCACGCTCGTGCTCACGAACTCCGCCAACGACTACACGGGCCTCACGAGCGTGGCCGAGGGCACCGTCAGGAGCGGGGCGTCGAACGTGATCCCCGACGTCTCCCGGCTCACCGTCGCCCGGTTCGCGACCTACGACTTCGCCGGCTTCTCCGACACGGTGGCGGGGGTCGCGGGGCTCGGCACCGTCCGCACCGATGGCGTCTTGACGGTAAACATCACCGATGCCGCCGACGCCGAGTTAAACGGGTTCTTGAGCGGCTCGGGTGGCCTCGTGATCGACTCGGCCGGCAGCGGACGGCAGGTGCTCCGGACGACCACGCAGACGCTGAACCAGGATTTTGCCGTCAAGAACTACACCGGGGCCACCACCGTTCGCCGCGGCACCTTGGCGATCAACGAGACCGCCCAGCCGATCGGCACCAGCGGTGTGACGATCGAGACGGGCGGCCGGCTCGAACTCACGAGCGACGCCGCGACCTACCAGATGGGCCCGACCGCGGCCACGGTGGTCACGCTCGCCGGCGGCACGCTCGGCCAGGAAGCGGGCGAAGACGTCACGCTCACCAACGCGATCAACGTCACCGCCGACAGCACGATCGCCGTGGCCAACAGCAGCACCCCCGACGTGCTCAACCCCACGATCGAGTTCATCCGGCTTACCGGGCCGCTCGCCGGGGCCGCCGAGCGGACGCTTTCGCTCACCGCCTCCAACACCACGCCGGGGCAGGACCGGGCGCTGGTCGAGTTCGCCTCCCCGACGGGCAACACGTTCGCCGGCACGATCGCGGCCGGCGTCAACATGTCGGCCCGGTTTGCCGGCGACTACTCGGCCGCCCGCGTGACGATGGCCGGCGGCACGCTCGAGGGGGCCGGCAGCGTCGGCGGCGTGACCGGTTCGGGCACCGTGGCCCCGGGTCTGCCGGACGGAGACCTGGCCCCCGGGATCGGGATCCTGACGACCAGCACGCTCACGGCTGCGGGCTTTAGCTATCAGTTCGAGTTTCAAAACCCGAACCTCGACCCCTTCTGGTCCACGCCCGACTTCAGCGGCAACGACGTCTTGCGGCTGACCGGATCGGAGCCCTTCGGCGGGGCGGCGCTATCGGCCGCCAACGAGGTGCAACTCCTGCTCGATGTCTTCTCGCTCGCGGAGACTGACACCTTCCGCGGCGGCTTCTTCTCGACCACCGACCTCTCGACCGCGATCGCGGCCGCGACCTATTCCGTCTTCGTTCGGGACGACGCGGCGATGACTCCCGACCTGACGGTGAGCGGCGTGAACTACCTGTCGCTGGCCAACTGGAACGCCGCCAACAGCACCGACTACGGCGGGGCGATCTCGATGGTGGCGGTGGACGCGATGTTCGACGGCGTCACGACGACTTCCGGCTACGTGATGGAACTGTCGCTGGACGGCAACGCCCCGCCCCCCCCGGGGCCGCTCTACACGGGCGGGTTCATCGTCAATCCCGCCGTGGGCGACAACGAGGACATCCCCTGGGGCACCGTCGCCGCCTGGCAGCCGACGGGACCGACCGAGGGACTCACCGTCGAGACCCCGCGGGCCGGCGACTCGATCACGGTCAACAAGCTGACCGAAGGCCGGCGGAACGTGGATCTGGGCGGGCCGCAGGCCGTGGGCGACATCGCCAGCACCGTTGATGGCAACGAAAACGCCCAGACCAATGGCGGGGTGCGGTTTCGCGGCGGCGTGCTCACGCTCGACACGGGCGACGGCTCCGAGAGCCTCGTGACCTATTCTGGCACCGGCAACGGCCGGCTCGAGTTTCGGTTCGACGCTCTCGGCGAGCGGCTCGCGTTCGCCAACGACGTGCGGGTCGAGGCCGACAACACAGCGGGCCGGGTGGACATCCGCGGCACGGTCAGCGGCAGCGACACGCTCACCAAGGCCGGCCCTGGCGAGCTGCGGTTCACGGCCACGTTCGATGAGACGTCTGGGGCGAATCTGTTTAACGCCACCGGCCTGACGGGAGCCATCGTCGTGGAGCAGGGCGTGTTGACGCTCGGCGACCAGGTGACGCTGCCGTCGGTGGCCTCCGTGAGCGTGGCCAACGGCGGCCAGCTGCGGCTGGCCGGGGCGGCCACGGGCGCTACGCCGTTCGCGTATGCGGTCGGCTCCGGCACGATCTCCCTGGCCGGCAGCGGCCGGTCGGGCGTGGCGGACGACAGCGGCTTGGGCGTGCGGGGCGCCCTGCGATACGAGCCGGCGGTCGCGTCGCAGGCGGTGGTGTCAAACGCCCTGGCCCTGCCGGCCGCCGCCGATATCCATGCGGCCGGCGGCAGCACGCTGACGCTCTCAGGCGCCGTCACCGGGACCGGCGGGATCACCAAGAGCGGCGGCGGCACGCTCGTCTTGGCCGCTAGCAACGGCTACACGGGGCCGACGCGAATCGACACCGGCCGGCTGTCACTGGCTGCCGCGGGCTCGGTGGCCGCAAGCCCGCTGGTGGCCGTGGGCGAAGGGGCCAGCTTCGACGTCTCGGCCAAGGCCGGCGGCTACGCGGTGCCCGCGGGGCAGACGCTCGCCGGCAGCGGCACCGTGGATGGGAGCGTGGTCATCGGCACGGCTGCCACGCTCGCGCCCGGGGCGAGCCCGGGCACGCTGACGGTGTCAAGCAACGTGACGCTCGGCTCGGGCGGCAACTACAACTGGCAGGTCTACGACGCGGCCGGCACGGCCGGGAGCACGACCGGCTGGGACCTGCTCTCCGTCGGGGGCGGGCTCGACATCGCGGCCACCTCGGGCAGCCGGTTCAACATCAACCTCTGGAGCCTGTCGGGCGTGGGCCCCGATGTGAACGGCTCGGCCGTGAACTTCAACTCGGCCCAGAACGGCTCCTGGAAGATCGCCTCGGCCGCCGGCGGGATCACGGGCTTCGCGGCCGACAAGTTCGCGGTGAATACCGCGGCGACCAACGGCA
>JBIIYH010000353.1:0-2872 GCA_044346905.1 Pirellulales bacterium | reverse complement strand
CTCGTGATGCTCGCCGCCCTCGCTGGCTGGGGCATCCTCCGGCTGGTCGCCCCGCGGCTGGCCGCCGAAGCGCGGGCCTCGCTCGGCGACGGCTTTCTCGGGCCGCTGGCCTGGCTGTTCGTGGCCTTCGCCGCGGTCACGGTCGCCTTCACGCCGCTGGTCGGCCTGCCGCTGCCCCCCGACTTCACGCTCTCGGAATCGGCGCCGCTGGCCCAGTTCACGCGGTCGCTCGGGCGGATGACCTCGGCCAACGATTTTCGCCAATCGGTCACCGTCGCCCCCGGCGCGAAGCTCGAGGGGATCCCGTTGCCGCTGCGGCCGCAGGAGCTCGCCCGGATCGAGCTCGAGAGCGACCAGCCGCTGGTGGTGCGGACCCAGCAGCCCGTGGCGGGCTTCGCGCTCGCCAAAGACACCGACCTCGTGCTCGAGGCGGGCAAGCCGTGGACCTGGCAGCGGACGGAAGGAGCCACGAATCCCTTCCTCGGCGCGACCGCGAAACTCGAGGCCACCAACGAGACCTCCGCGCCCGCCCGGCTCGACGCCCGCTGGCAACTGGTGCCCGAGCATCCCCAGGCGGCGATCCTCCCCTGGGCCTTCGTCGTCTTGGCCGCCATCGTCGCGGCCTACGCCGTGTTTCGACTGGCCTGCGGCCGGGTGGCGGCGATCGCCGCGGCCACCACCAAGGAGGCGATCGGCCAGCCCCTGTTCGCGGTCGTGATCGTGGCCGGGATCGCGCTGCTCGTGGCCTTCGTCGTGATCCCCTACAACACGTTCGGCGAAGACGTGAAGATGTACAAGGACAGCGGCCTGACGCTGATCAAGGTGCTGGCGCTGCTGCTCGTGGCCTGGTCGGCGGGGGTGGCCGTGTCGGAGGAGATCGAGGGCCGCACCGCGCTGACGGTGCTCTCCAAGCCGCTGACCCGCTGGCAGTTCGTGCTGGGGAAGTTCGCGGGGCTGGTGCTCGTGGCCCTGCTCGTGTTCCTGATCCTCGGGGGCGTGCTGTTGGCGATGACCAACTTCAAGGTGGTCTACGACGCCCGCGAGGGGGCCAAGGTCGATCCCGTCTGGTGGGACTGCGCCGACGAGATGGTGACGGTCGTGCCCGGGCTGGCCCTGGCCTTCCTGGAGACGATGGTGATGGCGGCGATCGCTCTGGCGGCCTCGACGCGGCTGGGCACGATGGCCAACCTGATTCTCTGCTTCGCCGTCTACGCGCTCGGCCACCTCGTGCCGCTGGTGGTGCAGTCGAGCGTGGGCAAGTTCGCGATCGTGCGGTTCACCGGGCGGCTGTTCGCCACCATCCTGCCGGTGCTCGACCACTTCACCGTGGAGGCGGCGGTGGTCGGCGGGGTGCCAGTGCCCTGGGAATACCTCGGCTGGGCCGGGCTCTACGCGGTGGTCTATTCCGCCGTCGCGATCCTCGTGGCCCTGGTGCTCTTCCAGCACCGCGACCTCGCCTGACCGCTCAGCGGACGAGTCCCGTGCGGGCGGTGACGCCGAGCATCGTCAGGTCGGCCGTGGACGAGCCGGGCAGCGACCACCAGCCGGCGTCGGCGCCCCGCACGGCCTGGGCCTCGGCCTGGCCGTCGATGAAGAAGGTCATGCCCTTGCCGAACCGCCGCTCCACCCGCGGCCCGACGGCCACGCCGATCAGGCTCGACTCCGGACCGGGCGCGAGCATCGTCCGCAGCTCGAGCGACTCGCGACCCGTGTCGCGGGCCTGAGCCAGGCCGATGCGGCCGGTCCAGCGGGACGGGCCCGAGGTGATCTCGGCCGGGTCGGCCAGCATGCCCGCGGCCACATCGAACCGGTCGATCCGGCTGCGGAGCTCGGCGGCCACCGGGCCGGGCGCGGCGTCGCGGCCGCTCGGCCCCTTGACGGAGATGCCCTTGAACTCGACCGGGGCCCGTAGCGGATCGGTGGGCTCGGTGCCCACTCTCCGCAGGGCCGCTGCCACCGAGCCAGCTCCCTGAAAGCCGGCCAGCCCCAGGTCTTCGAACACCACCGGCGGCGGGTCGATTGCCAGGGCCGGCGCGGCCGGCAAGGCCACGGCCAACGCCCAGCCGAGCACCGCCGGAAGACCGGCGAGCCGACTGCCGCGGGCGGGAATGTGTGTCGAGGCGAGCAACATCGCGATCTCTCTCTATCGACAGGATCCGGCTACCGAGTTGCGAGCCGACCGGACCGGCTGGGGGGATTGAGCGGCTCAGCCGGTCTTGCGGTGGGGAAACAGGGGGATTGTGGCGGGGCGGGGATGGCCCGCATGCCGGCCGCCGCCAAAGCGGCTGCAGTCGAGCGCCGCGAGCACCCGCTCGGCCACCTCGACCGCCGCGGCCCCGGCCGTGGCCGGCACGAGCGGCGCGACGGTCCCGCGGATCGCCGCCAGCAGATCGTCGTGTTCGGCGGCGATCGCGTTGGCGTCGGGCACGGTCACCGTCTCCCGCGGAAGGATCTCCGTGAAGAACCGGTCCTTGAGCGGCATCCGCTCGGCGGCCGGGACGGCGGCCGCGACAAAGCTGCCACCGCGGACGGCGGCCGAGGGGGCGACCAGCTCGACCGTCTTGGCCGTCAGGTCGGCCGCGACCATGCCCCCGGCGCCCCACATCGACACGGTCCGCTCGGCCCGCGGACTGATCCGCGAGGCGGCGAGGTCGGCGACGAGCCCGCTTTCGAACACCAACCGGGCGCGAACGAGATCTTCATGGCCGCCCGTGGCCACGAGCCCATGGGCCTCGACCCGTTCGAGTCGGCCGGGGTCGAGCGAGAGCACCAGATCGATGTCGTGGATCATGAGATCGTGGATCACGCCCGCGTCGAGCGAGCGGAACGTGAAGGGGGCGAGCCGCCGGGCCTCGATGGCCGTCACCTCGCC
>JBIIYH010000352.1:0-2874 GCA_044346905.1 Pirellulales bacterium | reverse complement strand
GGGGGGAGGGGCTGCGAGGCTGGAAATGAAGCCAGGAAAACTGCCGGAGTCTAGGGCCCACGGTCGCGATTTCACAAGAGATTCCGAGGGATCCGCCTTGCCGGGCGCTGGCTCGATCCCTACCTTCCCGTTCGCGCGATTTCGATCATGTGAATCGGCCGCGTGCCGGAGCCGCTCACCAATGGCCTGCCGCATCACGATGATCCGCCAGCCGACCAGCTCCCGCGGCACGGGCCAGCGGCTGCTCGCGTTGGCCTGGCTCCTGCTCGCAACCGGTCGGGCACCCGCCGTCGAGATCTTCCCCGAGCCGAAACCGGTCGTCCCGGCGACCCCGGCCCCGGCCGCCCCCCTCGACCTGCCGCCGCACGTCGTGGCCGACTTCACCCGCCGCGTGCAGCCGCTGGTGCTCAACCGCTGCGCCTCCGGGGCCTGCCACGGCAGCCCGACCGGCCCCGAGCCCCAGTTCACCCGCAGCGACCCGCGGGGCGGAATCGACCACCGCACCACCCAGGCCAACCTCCGGGCTTTTCTCGTGGCCCTCGGGCCCGAGCCCGACGCCGCCAAGCTCGCCGCCCTGCTCGCGGCCGGTCACCCGGCCAAGCCGGCCAACCAGCGGCTCGTCGCCGCGCCGCTCTCGCCCCAGGAACGGATCTCGCTCGAACGCTGGCTTGTGGGCGTGAGGCAGTCGGGCCGCGGGCCGATCGTGGACTACGCCGTGCAGCCGGCGGCGGCGACGGTGCCGGCGGCCCCCGCGCCGCCGCCCGCTCCCAACCGCTTCAAGGCTCTGCTCGACACGGCCGCCAATCCGCCTGAGTTTCCGCCGCCGGAAGAGCCGAAGGGGGTTATCTTCCCCAAGGACGCACCGCCGGCGGAGTGAGGCAGACGCGGCGGCTACACCGCCACCCGCCCGTCGCGGATCGCCTCCAAAAACGGCCGATTGCCTTCGAGCAGCGTCGCGTCGGCGAGCATCTCCTCGACCGAGAGCCAGAGGATCTCCGCCACCTCCACCGGGTGGGGCACGAGTTCGCCGGTCTCCACGAGCCGCACCGTCCACCAGGCCAGCGGCGTGCCCCAGGGCGACACGCTCCGCCAGATGCACTCGGCCGGCTCGACGACCGCCGCCAGCTCCTCGTGGCATTCCCGCACCACCGCCTCGTGCTCCGCCTCGCCGGGCTCGATGTGGCCGCCTGGAAAACAGATCGTGCCGCCGGCGGCCACGGTGAGCCCGCGGCGGATCACGAGAAACTTCTCCTCCCGCCGCGTGACCGCGATCACGCCCCGCTTCCGCGGCTCTCCATCCACGCGTTCCATGCACGACTCCTCGCTCGCCGGCTCGGCGATCCGCCGCCGGCTCCGGGGACGGCTCGGCCTGCCGGCCGCCCGGTCATCTACTACACTATAGGGCTTCCTGAAACCGACCATCTCGGGGCACGCCTGCCTGCCTGGCCCCCCGCCGACCCCAGAGCCTCTCGAACCCATGAGCACCGCTCCTTCGTCGCCGCAAGGCCAGTCCGGCAAGCCCCCCATCCTCGGCAAGCCGCTCGGCCTGCCGATGGTGGTGCTCCTGATCCTCGCGGCGGTCGCCCTGGCCACCTTCATCACCGGCAACGCCACCGCCGGCCGCACCGCAATCTCCTACGACGAGTTCGTGAAGCAGGCCCGGGCGGGCAACGTCACGGCGGTCACGATCAGCGGCGACCAGGTGCAGGGGGAGTTTGCCAAGGAACTTCCCGGCGACGACGCGATCGGCCGCAAGCCCCAGAAGACCTTCCGCGTCACCCTCACGCCCTACCTCCGCGAGGGCTTCGACAAGCTGATGCAGGAGCAGTCGGCGATCCGCACCGAGGTCGTCACGCCCTCCGACGGCACGGGCTTCCTGCTCGGCCTCTACCTGCTCGTGCCGCTGCTCTTGATGGCCGGCTTCTGGATGACGCTCCGCCGGGCCCGCGACCCGCTCGGGGGCACGGGCTTCCTGGGCGGCTTCTCGAAGTCGCCCGCCAAGCGGTATGCCGCCGGCGACAAGCAGGTGACCTTCGCCGACGTGGCCGGCCTCGACCAGGTGAAGGCGGATCTCCAGGAAATCGTGGAGTTTCTCAAAGATCCCAAGAAGTTTCAGCGGCTCGGCGGCCGCGTGCCCAAGGGGGTGCTCCTGATGGGCCCGCCGGGCACCGGCAAGACGCTCCTGGCCCGGGCCGTGGCCGGCGAGGCGGGCGTGCCCTTCTTCTCGATCTCGGGCAGCGAGTTCATCCAGATGTTCGTGGGCGTGGGGGCCTCGCGGGTCCGCGACATGTTCAAGACCGCGAAAGACGCCTCGCCGGCGATCCTGTTCGTGGATGAAATCGACGCCGTGGGCCGGGTTCGCGGCGCCGGCCTCGGCGGCGGCCACGACGAGCGGGAGCAGACGCTCAACCAGATCCTCTCCGAAATGGACGGCTTCAGCCCCACCGAGAGCGTGATCGTGCTCGCGGCCACCAACCGGCCCGACGTGCTCGACCCGGCCCTCCTGCGGCCCGGCCGCTTCGACCGCCATGTGACGGTCGATCGCCCCAACCAGAAGGCCCGCCTCGAGCTCTTCAAGGTGCACACCCGAAACGTGCCGCTCTCCCCCGACGTCGATCTCGAGCGGCTCGCGGGCGCCACCGTGGGCCTGACCGGCGCCGACATCAGGAACCTCGTCAACGAGGCCGCCCTCTGGGCCACCCGCCACGACAAGACGGCCGTCGATGCCTCCGACTTCGACTACGCCCGCGACAAGGTCTTGATGGGGCCCAAGCGGGAGGAGGTGCTCGCCGGCCGCGAAAAGACGATGACGGCCTACCACGAGGCCGGCCACGCGCTCGCCGCCTGGCTGCTTCCGGGGGTGGACAAGCTCCA
>JBIIYH010000351.1:0-2875 GCA_044346905.1 Pirellulales bacterium | reverse complement strand
ACACCCTGGGGCGTGAACTTGACGATCGCATTCCAAGACGCCGCGTAAATGTTGCCGGCGGCGTCGAACACCTCAGCCTGACCCGGCTCGCGGCCTCAGGAGGTCGATCCCTCGGCGGGCGCCACGGCCACCGGCTCGGCGGTCGCAAGCCCCGTGAAGGAAAGCCGCTTCTTGCCGGCCACTTCGGTGCAGTCCACGCGAATCGTGTCCTTGCCCTCGAACTCGCCCTTGAGCAGTTCCTCGCTGACGGGATCCTCGATGTAGTTCTCCAGCGCCCGCCGCAGCGGCCGGGCGCCGAAGTCGGTGTCGGAGCCCTTCTTGATCAGGAACTGCTTGGCCTCGTCGGTCAGCTCGAGCTTCAGGCCCCGCTCCAGGAGCCGCTCGCGGACCTTCTCCAGCTCGATGTCGATCACCTGCTTGAGGTCCTCGACCGTGAGGTGGTGGAACACGATCACGTCGTCGAGCCGGTTCAAGAACTCCGGCCTGAAGACCTTCTCGATCCGCTCGTTGACCCGCCCCTTCATGCTGTCGTACGACGCGTCGCCGTCAGGCTTCTGGAAGCCGAAGGCGGCCTCGTTCTTGATCGCCTCGGCCCCCGCGTTGGTCGTCATGATCAGGATCGTGTTGCGGAAGTCGACGTTCCGGCCGAAGGAATCGGTCAGCCGCCCCTCTTCCATCACCTGCAAGAGCATGTTGAACACGTCGGGATGGGCCTTCTCGATCTCGTCGAGCAGGACCACGGCGTAGGGGCGGCGGCGGATCTTCTCCGTCAGCTGTCCCCCCTCCTCGAAGCCCACGTAGCCCGGCGGGGCACCGATCAGCCGGCTGACGTTGTGCTTCTCCATGTATTCGCTCATGTCGATCTGGATGAGCGCGTCGGCGTCGCCGAACATGAACTGCGCCAGCGCCTTGGCGAGCAGCGTCTTGCCCACGCCCGTCGGTCCGGCGAACACGAACGACCCGATCGGCCGCTTCGGGTCCTTGAGCCCGGAGCGGCTGCGGCGGACGGCCTTCGACACGCTCTTGATCGCGGTCTCCTGGCCGATCACCTTCTTGTGGAGCTCGCCCTCCATGCCCATCAACCGGGCCTGGTCCTCGGTGCTCATCCGGGTCAGCGGGATGCCGGTCATCTTGGAGACGACCTCGGCGATCACCTCCTCGTCCACCACGCCGTCGGTCTCGCGGCTCTTGTCCCGCCAGTCGCGGGTCATCTGCTGCTTCTTCTTCTTGAGCTTGTCGGCCTGGTCGCGGAGCGCTGCCGCCTTCTCGAAGTCCTGGTTGGCGACCGCCTCCTCCTTCTCCTTGTTGAGCTTCTCGACCTCGTCGTCAATCTCCTTGAGGTCTGGCGGCTTGGTCATCGCCTTGAGGCGGACCCGGGCGCCCGCCTCGTCGATCACGTCGATCGCCTTGTCGGGGAGGCAGCGGCCGGTGATGTAGCGGCTCGAAAGATCGACGGCGGACTCGAGGGCCGCATCGGAGATCGTCACCCGGTGATGGCTCTCGTAGCGGTCCCGCAGCCCCTTCAGGATCTCCACCGCCTCGTCCTTGGTGGCCGGCTCGACCATGATGATCTGGAACCGGCGATCGAGGGCCGAATCCTTCTCGATGTACTTGCGGTACTCGTCGAGCGTGGTGGCTCCGATGCACTGGATCTCGCCGCGGGCCAGCGCCGGCTTCAAGACGTTGGAGGCGTCGATCGCCCCCTCGGCGCCGCCGGCCCCCACGAGCGTGTGCAGCTCGTCGATGAACAGGATCGTGTTCTTGGCCCGGCGGACCTCGTTCATCACGGCCTTGATTCGCTCCTCGAACTGGCCGCGGTACTTCGTGCCCGCGACCATCATCGCGAGGTCGAGCACGACGATTCGCCGGTCGGCCAAGAGCTCGGGCACGTTGCCGTCGATCACCCGCTGGGCGAAGCCCTCGACGATCGCCGTCTTGCCCACGCCCGCCTCGCCCAAGAGCACGGGGTTGTTCTTGGTGCGGCGGCAGAGGATCTGGATCGCCCGCTCGATCTCCTTCTCGCGGCCGATCACCGGGTCGAGCTTGCCCTGCCGGGCGAGTTCCGTGAGGTCGCGGCCGAAACTGTCGAGGGCGGGCGTCTTGCTCTTGCCCCCCTTGGGGCTCCCCTCGCCGCCACCGCCGCCGCCGGCCCCGGCCGGCTGGCGACCGCCCATCCCGGCCCGCTCGCCCCCCTCCTCCATGCCGTGGCCCAGCAGGTTCAAGACCTCCTCGCGGACATCCTCGAGCTTGAGCCCGAGGTTCATGAGCACCTGGGCCGCCACTCCCTCCTGCTCCCGCAACAGCCCCAGCAGGATGTGCTCGGTGCCCACGTAGTTGTGGTTGAGGTTGCGGGCCTCCTCCATCGAATACTCGATCACCTTCTTGGCCCGCGGCGTCTGCGGAAGCTTGCCCATCGTGACCATGTCGGGTCCGCTCTGGACGAGCTTCTCGACCTCCATCCGGATCTTGCGGAGGTCGATGTCGAGGTTCTTGAGCACATTGGCAGCGACGCCGCTGCCCTCCTTGATGAGCCCGAGGAGCACGTGCTCGGTGCCGATGTATTCGTGGTTGAACCGCTGGGCCTCCTGGTTGGCCAGCTGCATCACCTTCCGGGCACGGTCCGTAAAACGCTCGTACATCGCTGCTCCTCTGAGGGCTGCTCGGACGCGGGTTCGCAGGCTCGGGAAGCCTGCCAGGACGGCAGGCCAGCCCCTGGCCAATAGCCAGTGCAAACCGCACGCCAAATGACCGCCGGCATTCTACGGCGGAGCCCCCGCCGCGTCTGTGCCCGCGGCCGAAAACCCGGAAAAGAGCCGGTTCGGGGCGAGTGCGGCCGCCAGCCTACCGGAGCTTCAGGCTGCGGCCCTCTCGTCGT
>JBIIYH010000350.1:0-2877 GCA_044346905.1 Pirellulales bacterium | reverse complement strand
GCCGGTCGAGCATGCTGCGGCCGGCGGGCTCTTACCTCCCCTCCGGCACGTATCCCGATGGTGACGCGGTCGCGCTGCTGCAGGCGGTCGCCGACACCCGCGGGCAGCCACTCGCCGAGACGGTCGCCGAGTTCGGTGAGTTCCTGGCGCCGCATCTGGTCAAGGTGGCCGGCTCACTGGTCAATCCCGCCTGGCGGACGCTCGACCTGGTGGAACACACCGAGGAGCTGATCCATGCCATGGTCCGGGTCGAGAAGCCCGGGGCGGAGCCTCCCGTGCTCGAGGTCGTGCGCATCGATGAGCAGGAACTGCATCTCGTCTACAGCTCGCGGCGCCGGCTGTGCCGGCTGGCCACCGGGCTGATGCGAGGCTTGGCCCGGCACTTCGGCGAAAACGTCGAGATCGAAGAGCCGGGCTGCATGCTCCGCGGCGACCCGTTCTGCTCGTTCGTGGTCAGGGTGGCCGGTGGCGAGACCCGGGCCTCGGGGTCACCTTTCTCGGAAACGGTCGTCCTGCCGCCGGGGACTCCAGCCGGGGCAGCCGCCGTGTTCGCCTCCGATTCGGGCCTGATGCCGACCGACGGCGGCGTGGCAGACGATCCGCTGCCGGCCGTGATCGGCGGCTACCGGATCCTGGGCCTGATCGGCTCCGGGGCGATGGGCCGGGTCTACCTCGCGCACGACGACCGGCTCGACCGGCGGGTGGCGATCAAGGTGATGAACCGCGACCGGGCCCGTGATCCGGATGCCCGGCGGCGGTTTCTCCGGGAGGGCCGGGCCGCCGCGGCGGTCGAGCACCCGCATCTCCTCACGATCCATGCGGTCGGCGAGCACGAAGGGCTGCCCTACATCGTGATGCAACTGCTGGAGGGGCAGACGCTCGGAGCCCATCGGGCCGCTCGAGGCTCGCTGCCCGTGGCCGAGGTCCTCCGGATCGGCCGGGAGATCGCCGAGGGATTGGCCGCCGCCCATGCCCGCGGCCTCGTGCACCGCGACATCAAGCCCGACAACGTGTTTCTGGAGGGCCCGCTCGAGAGCGTGCGGATCATCGACTTCGGCCTGGCCCGCGCCGCGGCCGACGGCTCCGCCAGGCTCACCGTCGAAGGATCCGTGGTGGGCACGCCGGCCTACATGCCGCCCGAGCGGATCGGGGAGGAGTCGCTCGACGCCCAGAGCGACCTGTTCGGCCTGGGCGTGATGCTGTACGAGCTGCTCGCCGGCCGGCTCCCGTTCGAGGGCCTCTCGATGGTGGCCATGCTGGCCTCGATCGCCAAGGGCACACCCGTGCCGCTGGCGAAGGCCGCGCCGAGCACACCCCCCGAGGTCTGCGATCTCGTGATGCGGCTCTTGGCCCACCACAAGGAGGACCGTCCGCCCTCCGCCGCCTCCGTTGCGGTCGACTTGGGCCGGCTGGAGCGGAAGTTTGCCGACCGCGACGAGCGACGCTAGCGGGGTTTGGCTCTGCCTGCCAGCAACGCCCGCACCGCCTCGACCAGCACCTGCTCGTCGCCCTGCCAGGCGACGGTCGTGGCCGTCTCGGCCGCCATGTCCTTGAGCTGGGCCGTGCCGGCGGCAAACTCGTCGCCACCGATCACAAGCGCCGCGGGAATGCCCCGCTTGCTCGCGAGCTTGAGCTGCTGGCCGAGCTTCTTGGGCTCGGGGAAGAACTCGACGGCGATCCCGGCCCGCCGCAGGGCCGCGGCGATCTTGAGATAGTCGGCCAGGTGAGCCGGATCGAAGTGCGCCAGAAACACCTCGGCCGGGGTCTCGGGGCCACCCCCCTGCCCCAGTTCCTCGAGGCCGGCCAAGAGCCGGTCGATGCCCAGCGACGCGCCCACCCCCGGCAGCGGCTGCTTGGTGTACAGGCCGGCGAGGTCGTCGTAGCGGCCGCCCGAGCAGATACTGCCGAGGCTCGGCAGGTCGTCGAGGAAGCTCTCGAGCACGATCCCGGTGTAGTAGTCGAGCCCGCGGGCGATACCCGGATCGATCACCACGCGGCCGGCCGGCACGCCCGCGGCCGCGGCACCGGCGACGATTCCCCGCAGCGCTGCCACGCCCGCCGCGCCCGGCCCCTCCTCGCCCACGAGCTCAGCGAGCCGCCCGAGCACCTGCTCGGCGGGCCCGGAGAGCGCGGCCATTTCCAGGAGCGTGGCCGCGGCCGACCCGCTCACGCCCTGTGCCGCGAGTTCGGCCGCCACCGCCTCGGGGCTGGCCTTGCCGAGCTTGTCGAGGCTGCGAAGCACGCCGGTGGCCTGGCCGGCCAGGCCGAGCCGCCCGAGCACGCCGCCGAGCACGCGGCGGTCGTTGACCCTGATCGTGAACCGCTCCACGCCGATCGCCGCCAGGAGGTCGTGGACCACGAGCACCATCTCCAGGTCGGCCACGGGGCTCGTGGTGCCGATCGTGTCGAAGTCGCACTGCATGAACTCGCGATACCGGCCCCGCTGGGTGTTCTCGCCCCGCCAGACCATGGCCATGTGATACCGCTTGAACGGCAGGCCGAGTTCGTTGACGTGTTGGGCGGCGAACCGGGCGAAGGGCACGGTCAGGTCGAACCGCATCCCCACCTCGCGGCCACCGTGGTCGGTGAACCGGTAGAGCTGCTTGTCGGTCTCCTCGCTCCCCTTGCCGGTGAGGATCTCGAGGTATTCGAGCGCCGGCGTGTCGATCGGCGCGAAGCCGTAGGAGCGGTAGACGCGGCGGGCGATGTCGAGCACCCGCTCCCGGGCGAGGGCCTGGGCCGGGAGATGGTCGCGGAAGCCTTTGAGCGTGCGGGGCTGGATCATCACAGGATCTGCAGCAGCGGCGGCTTGGGACTGCGGATCGACCGGCCGCGGCTCTTCTTCCTGCGGCCGTCGCCGATCGAGTCGCCGCCGGG
>JBIIYH010000349.1:0-2888 GCA_044346905.1 Pirellulales bacterium | reverse complement strand
CGCGACGACTGCGACACCGTGGCGGCCGACGGCCGCGACTGGCGGCTCCAGCTCCGGTTTCGCCGCGGCTACAAGCCCTACACCGTCCGGCTCGACGACGTGCGGCGGATCAACTATTCGGCCAGCGAGACTCCCCGCGACTACTCGTCGTATGTGACCTTCACCGACCCGGCCACGGGCGTCGAGCAGCAGGGGCGGATCTGGATGAACAATCCCGTCCGCTACCGCGGCGAGACCTTCTACCAGAGCACCTATTCGCAGGTCGACCTGGGCGACGGTGAGCCGGCCGAGATGACCGGCCTGCAGGTGGTGGAGAACGCCGGCTGGCTCGTCCCCTACGTGGCGTGCGTGCTCGCCTTCTGGGGCATGCTCGTCCACTTCGGCGGCACGTTCCTCCGATTCGCGGATCGCCGCGAGCGGGAGGCGGCCCGTGAGGCGGGAGCCGCGGATACCTCGGCCGACGCGAGCCCGCGCCGCGGCCGCCGGCCACGCCGAGCCGTCATCAACGCCGCCGCGCCGGTGGCCCGGGAGTTCGACCCGCGGGACTATCTGACATCGCTGGCGGCGCTCACGTGCGTGGCCGTCATGGCGCTCATGGCGGCCCGGCAGCCGGGGGGTGAGGCCGCCGCCTGGACGGCGGCCGGCCGGCTGGCCGTGCTGCACGAGGGCCGGATCAAGCCGCTCGACAGCGTCGCCCGCAACACGCTTCAACTCGTCGGCAACCAAACCAGGGTCAAGATGCCCTCCGGAGCCGACGCCAAGCCGGGCGATCCGCAGGGGCGGGTCTCCGCCACGCAGTGGCTGCTCGGCCTGATGGCCGGCAGCGAGTGGGCCGCCCGGGCTCCCGTGTTCCGGATCGACGCCCAGGAGGTGGTCGATCTCTACGACCTCAGCCGGAGGCAAGGCCATCGCTACTCGTATGCGGAGCTCGAGCCGAAGCGGTCTGCGGCCCGGGAGCAGGTCGCCAAGCTGCGGAATCTGCCGCAGGAGCAGCGGTCGTTCGGCCAGAAGAAGCTGCTGGAGCTCGAACAGAAGCTGATGGCCTACGACCTGATCCGGTTCGCCTATGACGCGCCGGCCATGCCCACGATCGAGGGAGATGACGACGCGGCCCGGGCGGCGTTTCTCGAACAAGTGAAGCGGATGATGCAAGGCGCGCGGCTGATCGAGCAAAATCATCCGCCGGCGGCGATCCCGCCGGTCGGCCGCGCCGCGGTCGATGCCACGGCCGGGCCGCGGTGGCAGGCCCTGCAGCCCGCGCTCGTCGATGCGCTCGTGGCCAAGATGCTCGCCGGTCGCCCCGGCCAGCCGGCCTATCAGGCCAACCCGGCGCTCGTGCCCTTTGCCCAACTGCTCGAGGCCGCCGACCGGGGGCCGGCCGAGGTTTCCCGGGCCGTCACCGCCTACCGGACCGCGGCCGACAGACTGCCCGAGTTCGCGACCAGCCAGGAGAAGGCCGCCGCCGAGGCCTGGTTCAACGCCTTCAACCCCACCGATCTGGCCAAGTGGCTGTATGTGATGGCGATCCTGCTCTGCTTCGCGAGCTTCCTGGTCTGGCGGGAGCCGCTCGGCGGCTTCACCTGGTGGCTCTTGGCCGGCACCTTCGTGCTCCACACCTTCGCCCTCGGGATGCGGGTCTGGCTCACGGGCCGGCCGCCGGTGGTGAACCTCTATTCGTCGGCGGTGTTCATCGGCTGGGCCTGCGTGCTCGCGGGCCTGCTGCTCGAGCGGCTGCACCGGATCGGCGTGGGCACGCTCGTGGCCGCGATCGCCGGCGGGCTCACGCTCGGCGTGGCCTACGGCCTCGACTCGGGCGACACGATGCACGTCCTCCAGGCGGTGCTCGACACGCAGTTTTGGCTCACCACCCACGTGATCACCGTCACGCTCGGCTACGGGGCGACGTTCCTCGCCGGGCTCTTGGGCACCTTCGCCGTGGTCCACGGCGGCTGGAGCCGGTGGCAGGGAACAGCCGCGACCCCGGCCGCGCGGCGGGTCCAGGATCTCCTCTACCGGATGAACTACGGCGTGGTCTGCTTCGCGCTCTTCTTCAGCTTCATCGGCACGGTGCTCGGCGGCCTCTGGGCCGACGACAGCTGGGGCCGGTTCTGGGGCTGGGATCCCAAGGAGAACGGCGCCTTGATGATCGTGCTCTGGAACGCCGCCGTGCTTCACGCCCGCTGGGACAAATGGATCGGCCCCCGGGGCTTCGCGCTCTTCACGATCGGCGGCAACATCGTGACAGCCTGGAGCTGGTTCGGCACCAACCAGCTCGGGATCGGCCTGCACAGCTACGGCTTCACCAGCGGCGTGCTCATGCTGCTCGGAGCGTATGTCGCGAGCCAGCTCCTGCTGCTCGCCGGCGGCTGGCTCCTGACCAGGCCGCGGTCCGCGGCGGCCTGAGGCGTTGACGTTTCGATCGCCCGCCAGCGGCCGGCCACGAACTGCTCGGCGGAGATGCCGCTGGCCGAGAGCGTGACCGCGACGGCCCCGTCGCCCCCGGTCTTGAGCACGGTGGCCGGCCGGGCGCCGGAGGCGGCGGCGTAGGCGGCGTGGACCTCGGGCCAGGCCCGGCCGCCGCGGCCGCTCACGAGCACGAGGCTCGGCGCGGTGACCCGGGCGATGTCGGCCGGCAGGCTCGTGACGCTGCCATGGTGCGGGGCCACGAGCACGTCGCAACCGCCCGGCAGCGAGCGGGCGAAGGCCGCGAGGGCCGGCCCCTCGAGGTCGCCGGTGAGCAAGAGCCGGCGGCCGGCGGACTCCACCGAGAGCACGAGACTCGCCGCGTTGTCGTCGTCGCGGGCCTGGCCCGCGACGAGCAGCCGCCGGTCGCCCGCCGAGAGCTCACCGCCCGCGGCCGGCGGCCGGCCAGCCGCCGGATGGAGCAC
>JBIIYH010000348.1:0-2893 GCA_044346905.1 Pirellulales bacterium | reverse complement strand
CGAGCTCCCACGATTCGGCGTAGTCGTCTCCCGCGGGCAGCGGACGGCCGAAGGCGGAGGCGAACCGGCGACCGCCCCAGATGTAGCGGCGGTAGATCGGGCTGAAACAGAGCGGCGGCAACATGGGATGAACCGGGGCCGGGGTCTGGGCGGAGGGCGAAGCGTCGGACGATCAGGGCCCAGCGTACCCTTCCAGGATCCTCCCCAGCCAGAAGCAGCAGGCGGCGAACACGAGCATCACGAGCATCGGCCCGGAGGTGATGCTGCCGTTGAGCTCGAGCACGACGGCCAGCGCCGGCAGGACGAGGCCCGCGAGCTGCCCCAGGCGGCCGATCGCCTTCATGAGCCGCGCCCGCGACCGCCGACGGCGTCGGAGCGGCTGCCGAAGTGGGGCACGCTCGCCGCCGCGGCGACCCGCCGCAACCGTGAGAGCCCGGGCTCGCTCAAGCCACAGATCCGGATCAGCCCGCCGGCATCACGAACCCGCGTGCCGAGCTCGCCGATCACGCCGCCAAGCGCCTCGTCCACCGTCTCGACCCGGTCGAGCTCCAGGATCACCCGCGACGCGCCATGCTCGCGGATCGTCTCCCAGACGGAGGTCGTCAGGTCATCGGCTGGGCCGGCCGCCTGGCCGGCCACCCTCACGAACAGCCAATCGGGCCCCCGTTCCACCTCCAGGGGCAACCGTTCCTGCTCCCGTCCGGCCTGCGCCGGCAGCGCCTCGATCTTCGTGGTCATCTCACCGCTCCTTCGTGTCCGCCGGGGCCGTGAACTCCGTTTCACGTCTTGCGTGCCGCGCGAAAGCCCCCGCTCCTGGAAATGGTACGGCCCCACCCCCCCCGGCGATCAAGCCGGGTTTTCCGGGGAGTGGGCCCCGCCGCCCACGCCGGCAAATCACCCGCCGACCGGGCCCCTGGCCCCCCGCCGGCCGTGCTGTCATGGCCCCCGTGGCCCCCGGGCTTGCCGCCACGGCCCGGCCGTCCATACTGCCCACGTTCCCGGACTCGGTTCCGGGACCCTGCGACCTCATCCCGAAGGAGACGACTCGATGGCTCGGCACGGCGCGGTCACGTTCAAGGGCAATCCGCTCACGCTCGCGGGCGAGGAAGTGAAGGTCGGGACTCCGGCCCCCGATTTCGACCTCACTTTTTACAAGGACGGCATGCACCACGTCCGCAAGGCTGACCTGCTCGGCAAGCCCTCGATCATCAGCGTCGTGCCCTCGCTCGACACTCCGGTCTGCCAGGTGCAGACCAAGACCTTCAACCAGCGGCTCGCCGCGATGGGCGACACGATCAACGCCCTGACCGTCAGCCTCGACCTCCCCTTCGCGATGAGCCGGTTCTGCGGTGCCGAGGGCATCACCGCGATTAAGGTGGGCAGCGACTACATGAACCGCGACTTTGGCACGGCCTGGGGCGTGCTGATCGAGGAGCTCAAAATCCTCGCCCGGGCCGTGTTCGTGCTCGACAAGGACGGCGTCGTGCGCTACGCCCAGGTCGTGAAGGAAGTGGCCGAGGAGCCGAACTACGACGCGGCCTTGGCCGCGCTCCAAAAGCTGGCGTGATCACGAGGATCGATGCAGGCTTACCCTGACGCTGCAGGCTCGGGGCTGCCCATGCCATTTCGCCGGACGCTCCCTGCGGGCATCCTGCCCTCCGGTCGCTCGATGCTAGCTCGGCTGCTATCCCGCATCCGCTTCGGCATCCTGCCTGCGCTCGCTATCAACGCCGCTCGATTGGCACGGGCAACCCCTCGCAGCCCAACGGTTGGGCCGCATCGCGGCCGGTGGAACGGGAAGCCGGGGGTGGAAGGCGGAGGAGCCTGGAGATTTCGCCGAGTTGACTCGGGAGCGCAGCTGAGGTCGGTGCGAAATATCCCAGCGACGGAGGCTTTCACCCCCGGCGTCCCACTCCGTTGAACGTGGCGATTCCCCAGGCTCAACCCGAGAGCAGCGTCTGGATTTGCTGCCTGGCCGTCTCGAGGGCCTCGGGGAGCTTGGCCACGAGCTTGCCGCCAGCCTGGGCGAGATCGGGCCGGCCGCCCCCCTTGCCTCCCACGACCGTCGCCACGTCGCGGATCCAGTTGCCTGCGGACAGGCCGCGGGCCTCGAGCTCCTTGGAGATGCCGGCCACGAGGGTGACCTTGTCGCCCTCCACGCTCCCCAGGAGCACGGCGATCGGGCTGGCCTTCCGCCGCAACTGGTCGATGGCCTGCCGCATCGCGCCGGCATCGCCCCCCTGCATGTCGGCCACCACCACGCGGGCGCCGCCCACGTCCACGGCCGCGGCCAGGAGCGTCTCGGGGGTCACGCCGGCGGCGGCCGCCGCGGGCTTGGCTTTTTTCAGTTCCTTGAGCTCCCTGACGACCGTGGCCAGCCGCTGCGGCACCTCGGCCGCGGGCACCTTGAGCACGCCGGCGGCCTCGGCGAGCGTCCGCTCCGCCGCCCGCAACCGCTCGAGGGCTCGCCCGCCGGTCACGGCCGAGATTCGCCGCGTGCCCGCCGACACGCTCTCCTCCGCCACGATCCGCACCAGACCGATCTGGCCCGTGCTGGAGACGTGCGTGCCGCCGCAAAGCTCGCGGCTCACGCCGTCCATGGTCACCATCCGCACCACGTCGGGATACTTCTCACCGAAGAGCATCATCGCGCCGGCATGGCGGGCCTCGGCCAAGGGCAGGAGCCGGGCCGAGACGGGCACCGCCTCGAGCACGCGGTCGTTGACCATGCCCTCGATCGCGGCCAGCGTCTCGGCGTCGATCGAGCTCGCGTGGGAGAAATCGAACCGCAGCAGATCGGCATCCACCTTGGAGCCCTGCTGCACGGCGTGGCCACCCAGATAATGCTGCAGCGCCGCATGGAGCAGATGCGTGGCCGAGTGGGCCCGCCGGA
>JBIIYH010000347.1:0-2911 GCA_044346905.1 Pirellulales bacterium | reverse complement strand
TCGTCTCGGCCCTCTCCAGCCATGCCGCTGACGAGCGCCGGCCAGCCCGCCGGCCGCGCCGCCGACATCGCCGCCAGCCGCGGTCGCACCTGCGGCCAGAGACTCGCGTCGCCCCGCGCCGCCAGTGCGAAGGGCACCACCAGGTCGGCCGCCAGGCTCTCGGTGAGTGTTGGCTGTCGCCCGCTCGGCCCGATCGCGGCAGCCTCACGATGGGAGAGCGGATCGAGATCGTGACCGTGCCGCACCTCCCGCCGGCCATCGGCCCACTCCTCGCCGGTGGCGATCCCGAACCGTGCGGCAAAGGGGGCATGATCGGGAAGCCACGCATCCCGATCGCCCGCCAGCAGCACGAGCCGGATCCGCGTCACCTGCTCCGCCCACTCCGACGGCCGACCCCGCGGAGTGGCGGCCGGCACCGGCATTCCCTTGCCCGCCCAGCGGGCCAGCGTGCGGAGCACCGGACGGGCGGCGCGGAGTGATTCAAGCGCGACGCGGCCCCTCGCCTCATCACCCCGGGCACCGCCGTGCCAGGGACGATCCCGGCTCGACCACCTGTCGGAGAGGAGCCAATCGAAGGTGTCGCCGGCGAACAGGAGCGTGACCTCCTCGATTGGGCGATAGCGGCCGTCCCGGGTCCATCCGGCCCGGACGACCGCCCGCCGAATCGCATCCAGCCAACGGGTGGCCGCCTTCGCCCGCGAGTCTGCGAGCGAGCCGTCGCCGATTCCCCAGTTGGCCGTGATCGCGAGCATGGTTGCCTCGCCCCCCACCCAGGTTTTCGGCGGCCGGGTCGGCCATGCTTGCGACCGCCGAGAAAAAGCCGGTCAGGCGGGTCCGGCCAGACTCGACCGGGCGGCCCGGGTGATGGCCACCACGGCCGGGTGAGCCAGCCGCTTCTCCATGGAAATGGCGTAGACCCGCTCCCGGAGCCTTTCCTCGCGGCCCACCACCTCGACCCCGTACATCCGCCGCACGTCGTCCTCGACCACGCTCGGGGCCATAAACAAGCCCTCACCGCGGCCGCCGAAGGCCTTCAAGAGCCCGCTATCGGAAAACTCGCCGCGGATCAGCGGCCGGACGCCGAGCTCGTCGAACCACTGATCCATGGCCCGCCGCAGGGCCGCGTTACCGGCGGGCACGAGCAGCGGCGCGCCGTCGAGGGAGCCGGGAAACCCTGGGCGATACCGCCCCGCCAACTCGGCGGTGCCGAACAGGGTCACCCCGCAGTCGCCGAGCGGATGGTTGAACACCCGCAGTCCCAGCCGCGGATTGGCCGGATAGTCGCTGATCACAAGGTCCAGTTCGTGGAGCGTGAGCTGGGCCAGCAGCCGGTCGGGATCCCCGTCCACGCAGGAAACCTGCACGTCTTCCGGAAGGTGCAGGGCCGGCTCGAGGAGCCGGTGCACCACCAGCTTGGACAGCGTGTCAGCCACGCCGACGGTGAACCGCAGGCCGCCCCCGGTCGCCCGCCCCGCAACCGCGTCCTCGAGCTCGCGACCGAGCGAGAAGATCTCGTCTGCATAGCGGTACACGAGCCGGCCCGTCTCCGTGAGGACGATCGAACGGCCACGCCGCTCGAAGAGCTTGGCCTTGAGGGCCCGCTCCAAGGCCTTGATCTGTCCGCTCACGGTCGGCTGCGTCAGGTGGAGCCGGCGGCAGGCCGCCGCAATGCTGCCCTCGCGGGCCACGGTCCAGAAGTAAAGCAGGTGGTGGTAGTTGAGCCAGTTCACCGCACCTCAATCCATCGTTTTTTTCGATGGATTGTATCGAAACATTCTTGTTTGTCGAAGTGATTCGACCTTCCTAAATGTGACGATAACAACGGTCGGGAGGCTCCGACCGTGCGTCTCTCGGAGGTGTTCCAATGACCTGGACCATGAAAGCCCCCGGCGGCAAGCCGACCCCTGAACTCTCGGCCCACGTTGAGCGGCGGCTCCGCTTCGCCCTGACCCGCTTTAGCGGCCGGATCGGCCGCGTGAACGTGTTCCTCGCCGACCAGAACGGCCCGCGGGGAGGGATCGACAAGACCTGCCGGATCGTCGTCCGCCTCCGCGACGGGGGGGATGTCGTGGCTGAGGTGAGCGACGTGGACTGGGAAGTCGCCGTGGATCGGGCAACCACGCGGATCGGCCATTCGACCGGGCGGGAACTGGCCCGTCGTCGGGCCGGGCGGCGGATCGGCCGGCCTCAGCCCCGCCCCGCCGGCGGACCACCCGGAGCCGCTGCATGGTGACCGCGGTCGCCCACCCGCCGCACGACGAAAGCCACGCCGACGGGCATGGGCCGCTGCACGCGCACGGCAAGAGCCCCGCCCAGCGGCTGATCGACCTCGCGCGGCTGGAGTGGGGCGACGTCTTCACCCTGCTGGCCTTCGCCCTCGGCGTGGGCCTGCTCTCGCTCGTCGCCCCGGCCGCGATCGAGGCGCTCGTCAATACGGTCGCCTTCGGGATCCTGCTCTGGCCGGTGGTGGTCCTGGCGCTCGTGATGTTCACGCTGTTGTTGGTCTCGGCGGTGCTCCGGGCGCTGCAGACCTACGTGGCGGAGTGCCTGCAGCGGCGGCTGTTCGTCCGCACGGCCCTCGGCTTCGCCGACCGGCTCGCGCGCACGGGGATCAGCTCCTTCGACGGGGCCAACCGGGCCGACATCGTCAACCGGTTCTTCGAGGTCTCCTCGGGCCAGAAGTCGATCGCCACCCTGCTCGTCGAGGGGGTCGGCATCATCATGATGACGCTCGTGGGCCTGATCGTCCTCGCCTTCTACCATCCCGCCCTGCTCACCTTCGCTCTGGTGATGGCCGGGGCCGTCGTGTTCCTGCTGGTCGTGCTCGGGATCGGCGGCGTGCGGACGAGCATCGCCGAGAGCTACGCGAAGTTCGACGTGGCCGCCTGGCTCGAGGAGGTCGCCCGCTGCC
>JBIIYH010000346.1:0-2914 GCA_044346905.1 Pirellulales bacterium | reverse complement strand
CCTGAATCGCACGGGGGCTTGACCCCCTCGCGCGAGCCACAGCCTAAGGGCGGCGGTCCGGCCGGTCAACAAAAGCGATCACTTCCGGGGCCCGATCAGCTCGACGAGGTTGCCGTCGGGATCGCGGACGCACGTCAGGTGCAGCCCGGGCGCGAGTGAGTCGGGCAGGGCGATGGGGCTCTTGGCGATCGGCTTGACGCCGAGTTTCTCCAGCCGGGCGAGGGTCGCGTCGGTGTCGGCCACCATGATGGTGAGGTAGCGAAACCCGGTGTGGGAATGAATGAAGTCGGTGTCGCCGGTCCGGGGCAAGGTGCCGGCCACTTGCATCAGCTTGAGCTTCGTGGCGGTCGCGTCGTCGCCCAGCGCGAGCACGCGGATGGAAAGCGGCCGGGCATCGGTGAGCCCGGCGTCGGTCGCCAGGCTCGCCGGCACCTCGAATCCCTTCAGTTCGCGAAAGCCGATCCCCTCGGTGTAGAACCGCACGCTCTTGTCGAGGTCGGTGACGACGCACCCCAGGTCGATCGTGGTCCGGGGAAACGCCTCCGGCTCCGCCGCGGCGGCAAGGCAGGGCAGGGCGAGCGACAGAATGAGCAGGAGACGCATGGGGGTCCTTTCCGGGAGGGTGACTTACCGCATCGGATCACACCGCCGACGAGGGCTGCAGGGGCATGGATGCCCCTGCAGCCGTGAAGTCAGTCGATGAAGCCGCTCAGTTCCTCGCTGCGGGCCGGGGCCTGCAGCTTGCGGACGGCCTTGGCCTCGATCTGCCGGATCCGCTCGCGGGTCACCTTGAAGATGTGGCCCACTTCCTCGAGCGTGTAGCTATAGCCGTCGCCGAGGCCGTAGCGGAGCTTGATGATCTCCCGCTCGCGGTAGGAGAGGCTCTTCAGGACCTTTGCGATCCGGTTGCGGAGCATCTCCTGGGCGGCGCCCACTGCCGGGTTCTCGGCCCCGGTGTCGGGCAGGAGGTCGCCGAAGTGGCTGTCCTCGCTGTTGCCCACCGGACGGTCGAGGCTGATCGGGTAGCGGCTCATCGCCGTCACCCGCCGCGTCTCGTCCACCGGCGTGCCGGCCCGGGCGGCGATCTCCTCGATCGTCGGCTCGCGGCCGTATTCCTGGAGCAGCTGGCGGGCGACGTTCCGGACGCGGCTCATGGTCTCCACCATGTGCACCGGAATCCGGATCGTGCGGCTCTGGTCGGCAACCGCCCGGGTGATCGCCTGCCGGATCCACCAGGTGGCATAGGTGCAGAACTTGAAGCCGCGGCGATACTCGAACTTGTCCACCGCCCGCATCAGACCGGCATTGCCCTCCTGGATCAGGTCGAGGAAGGAGAGGCCGCGGTTGCGGTACTTCTTGGCGATCGAGACCACCAGCCGGAGGTTGCCCTCCGACAAGCCCCGCTTGGCCTGCTGATACTTGGCGAAGATGCCCCGGATCTCGTCCATCCGCCGCTTGAGGCTGCGGGGGGTCTCCTGGCAGTTCTTGAGGATCGCCCGATATTCGTCCACCAGCTTTTGCCGGGCGGACGGGGGCTGCTTCGATCGCTTGTGGGCGTCGATCTTGCTCTTGAGTTCGCGGATCCGATCCACGAAGCCCTCGAGGTTCGGGATCATGGCCTCGATCCGCTGGGTCCGCAGCCCGAGTTCCTCGATCAGCCGCACGACCCGCTTCCGCCGCCGGCCCAGCCGAGCCCAGGCCTGTCGCCGGTCGGCCATCCGCTGCTTCTTCGCGAGGGCGATCCGGTAATCGGCCTTGTTCTGCTTGAGCAGCACCTCGAGCGTCTTGAGGTTGTGGGGAAGTCGGCCGAGGATCTGCTCCTTCTCCAGCCGGTCGGTCACGGAGACCTGGACGGTCCGGTCGAACGGCAGCTCGCCGCGATGCACCCGGCAGAGCACCCGGAAGGCCTGTTGGGCCACATACTCGCACTCGAGCAACTTGGCCCGGAACTGGGCCCGCGTCGTCTCGATCTGCCGGGCGAGCGAAATCTCCTGGGCCCGGGTGAGCAGGGGGATCTCGCCCATCTGCGTCAGGTACATGCGGACGGGATCGTCCGACCAGTTCTCGACCTGCTCGACGAGCGGCTCATCGCCATCACCTGACGACTCCGCCTCGACCTCGACGTCGGTCTCGACATCGGTCTCGGCGATGACCGTGACGTCGGTGTCGTCGCCGAGCAGTTCGGCGTCGGCCTCTTCGGCATCGACGACCTTCTCGGTCAGTTCCTCGACCTCCTGGGGATTGGAGACGACGTCATCCTCGAGTTCATCCAGCAGCGAATCGTACAACTCAGGGCTCCTTGGCGATTCCTTCGATCAGACCAATCCATGGGCCGGCGAAAGCCGGCATGCGGCAGGTCGACACCAATCCATCATTCGGGGTGCCGACAGTGTGATTCAAGGCGCGGGCAAGTCCAGCGGTCCGCGGATCCCCCGCAGGACGACGCTTTTGCAGCCACCGGCAGGCGCGGGAGGCAAGGCCAGATTGCCCAAGCGTTGGCTTCTCCCGGAAACTGGGCAAGCCGTGAAGAATGCGGGCAGTTCGCCGGCATGAAGGGGGCTCTCCGGGGGACGAAACATTATGCCGCTGCCGCTCCCGGAAGGCCAGTTTTTTTTTGGCAGAAACCTGGTTTTTTCCAGGTTCCGGCCGCGGAAATGGTAAAACAGTCCGGCAGGAGAAGTTCTGCCGGCGTCCGAGGCGTCGAGGGCCATCGGCCGGGTCGGCCGACCGACGGTTTCACCGCCTCCGACTCGGGCTCGTCTTGGTCGCTGGAAATTTCCGTCGCCCCCGCTCCCACCGAGGGAAACCTGCCTGGGATGAATGTCTCGGCCAAGCGTTATCGGGTCACCTGCGGATGCGGGACGGAAACGGTCGTGGGTTCCGGCCAAGCCGGGGGCCAGGTGGCCTGCGGCCG
>JBIIYH010000080.1:0-11061 GCA_044346905.1 Pirellulales bacterium | reverse complement strand
GCCTTCTCCTCGAGGCAGGGATCGATGTTGACCGCGCCGTCGGTGACGAACAGCAACCGGTCGTAGCCCGGCACCTGGAGCACAAACACGTGGCTGATCCGCCGGGCGGTCCTGAGACCCGCGTCACGGCTGACCACCGCTGCCAAGAGCTCGTCGGTATGGAGACTGCCCTTCATGATCGCGCGGGCCTCGGCCCGGCGGACGAGCTCCACCGCCCGGGCGGCGGCGGCATGGCTGTGGGGCACCGGATCGAGCGGCAGGCCGGCCAGGTCGAGCCCAGCCTCGGCCGCCACGCGGCGAATTTTTTCTTCCGGACCGATCAGGATCGGGGCGACGAGCCCCCGGTCGCGGGCCGCGATCACGCCGGCGAGCGACGGCTCGTCACACGGGTGGGCCACGGCCGTGACCAAGGGCGGCAAGCCCGCCGCCCGCGCGAGCACGTCGGTGGCCGGCAGGGATGAGCTCGTGGGTGACATCGCAGCGAGACTCACGTGTAAACCGGGTCAGACGTCGAGGTTCTTGACGTCGAGGGCGTGCTTCTCGATGAACTCCCGCCGCGGCTCCACCTTTTCTCCCATCAAGACGCGGAACAGGTCGTCGGCCGCCGCCGCGTCGGCCATCGTGACCCGCAACAGCGTGCGGTTGGCCGGGTCGAGCGTGGTCTCGCGGAGCTCCTCGGCGTTCATCTCGCCGAGGCCCTTGAAGCGGGTGATCGAGAGCCCCTTCTCGCCGGCCCGCCGCACGGCCGTGATCAGCCCGCGGAGATCCTCCAGGCCGATCTCGTTCTCGCCGCGGCGGAGCGTGTAGCGGGACTCCTCGCGACCGGTGCGATCCTGGGGCAGCAGCGCGTCCATGCCGAAGCCCATCGCCTCGAGCGCCTGGAGCGCCGAGTTGATGCTTCGCACCTCGTGCAGATCGACCACCACCAGCTGCGGGCCGCCGGCGATGCCCGCCGCCGGCTCGCCGCCGTGCTTGTTCTCGTCGGCCCGGCCCACTTCGAGCTCACCGCCAGCCGACTGCTCCTTGCTCTTCATGAAGGCCTCGAGCGCATCGCGGCTGGTGAACCAGTGCTCCTCGGCGCCGTAATACACGTGGTACATCGGCAGCTTGCCCGTGGCCTTGTCGCGGCGGGCGGCATGGTCGCGGAGGCTCACGCCCCGCCGCTCGAGCGCGACGAGCGCGTCCTCGAGGCCGGAGAGCGTGCGGCAGAGCTTGTGCATCTCGTCGCCCGAGATCTCCCGACCGTCGCCCGGCAGGAACACCCCCTCGCCCAGACCCTGGTCGAGGAGCTGGTTCTTCATCTCCTCCTCGGTCTGCACGTAGTAGGTCTGCTTCTTGGTGCGGACGCGGAACAAGGGCGGCTGGGCCACGTAGACGTGCCCCTCGGCCACGAGCCGGTACATCTGCCGGTAGAAGAACGTGAGCAGGAGCGTGCGGATGTGGGAACCGTCCACGTCGGCGTCGGTCATGATCACGACCTTGTCATACCGTCGCTTGGCGAGGTCGGCCTCCTGGCCGATGCCCGCCCCGATCGCCGAGATCACGCTCCGGACCTCCTCGTTGGCGAGCACCTTGTCGTCGCGGCTCTTGTAGGCGTTGATGATCTTGCCCCGCAGCGGCAGGATCGCCTGGTATTCCCGGAGCCGGCCCCCCTCGGCACTTCCGCCGGCACTGTCGCCCTCGACGAGATACAGCTCGCACTTGTCCACCTCGCGGCTGGTGCAGTCGCGGAGCTTGCCGGGCAGGCCGCCGCCGGAGAGCGCCCCCTTCCGCTCCCGCAGGAGCTGGCGGGCCTTCTTGGCCGCCTCACGGGCCTCGGCGGCGAGTTCCCCCTTCTTGACGATCTCCTTAGCGCTCTTGGGGTTCTCCTCGAGATACTTGGCCAGGTGGTCGCCCACGGCCGAGTTGATGATCCCCTCGACCTCGCCGTTGCCGAGCTTGGTCTTGGTCTGGCCCTCGAACTGCGGATGGGGCACGCGGACGCTGATCACGGCCGTGAGCCCCTCGCGGAGATCCTCGCCGGTGGGCACGAGATCCTTGAACATCCCGGTCTTCTTGCCGTAGGCGTTGATCGCCCGCGTCAGCGCCGCCCGGAACCCGGAGACGTGGGTGCCCCCCTCGGTGGTCGAGATGTTGTTGACGTAGCTGCGGAGGCTCTCGGTGTATTCCTTCGTGTACTGCAGCGCGATGTCCCAGGAGACTCCCTCGGCATCCCCCTTGATCGTGATGATGTCGGGGTGGACCGCGTCGCTCGCCTTGTTCAGGTGCTCGACGAACTCCTCCACGCCCCGCTCGTAGTAGAAGTTTTCGTTGTTGCCGCTGGCCGCGTCGAGAAACAGGATCCGCACGCCCGAGTTGAGGAAGGCCAGCTCCCGCAGCCGGCTGGCGAGCGTGTCCCAGGAGAACTTCGTCTGCGAGAAGATCTGGGCGTCGGGCTTGAAGGTGGTCTTGGTGCCCGTCCGCGTGGTCGTGCCCATCTTGCGGACCGGCCCGGTGGGCTCGCCCCGCTGGTACTCCTGCTGCCAGACGTGCCCCTCGCGGCAGACCTCCACCTCGCACCATTCCGAGAGGAAGTTGACGACCGTCACGCCCACGCCGTGGAGGCCGCCGGTGGTCTGGTAGGCCCCCTTCTCGAACTTGCCGCCGAACTTGAGCACCGTCATCACGCCCTCGAGCGTGGAGACTTCCCGGTCCATCTCCTCGGAGAGCTGCGGGTGACGATCGACCGGGATCCCGCGGCCGTCGTCCTCGACCGTCACGCTGCCGTCCACGTTCACCGTCACGCTCACCTGCTTGGCGTGACCGGCCATGCATTCGTCGATCGAGTTGTCCACGACCTCGTAGACGAGATGGTGCAGCCCGCGAGTGGTGGTGTCGCCGATATACATGCTCGGCCGCTCGCGGACGTGGTCGCGGTCGGAGAGGTGTTTGAGGTCGGCCGAGGTGTAGCCGGGCTGCCGGGATTCGTCGTCGCTCATGGCAATGCTCCGATGTCGGGGTGGTCGGTGGTGAACAGGGTGGCGGCCGCAGTCGGCCGGGCCGCTCAGGGGCCGGCCGGCGTGTCGGCCAGGCGGCAGCGGATGTCGGTGATCGCGGCGGATGGCAGCGCGGCCTTGAGCCGCTCGAGCACCGCCGCCTTCTGAAAGGAAAACTCCTGGCTGATGGCCGAGTGGCTGACAAACACCTCGAGCACGCCCCGCCGGACGCGGCCCGGCCGGCAGTGGGCGGCAAGCGGCTCGGGCACCGCGGCCGTCCAGGCTGCCGCGAGCGAATCGGAAGCCTGCTCGCGGTCGTAGCCCGTGCGGGCCAAGAGCCGCGACATGATCCGGCCGATCGCCTGCGGGCCGGCCGGCTGGCCCTTCGCCCCGGGCCGTCGCGGGTCGTCGATCGCCATCGCGTGCATTCCCTTCCATCCCGCAGCGTGCATCAGTCGGCCGCCAGCGGCATGATCACGTAGCCGTAGCCGTCGTCGGTCCGGCAGACGCAGGCGCTCTGCGGATCGGTGATTTCCACCGAAACGTTCGTGCCGCCGTCGAGCACGCGGAGAAAATCGGACATGAACCGTGGGTCGAGCTTGATCCGGACCGCCGCGCTCGAATAGTCGATCGGCAGCTCCACCCGGCTCTCGCCGCTCTCGGCCGACCGGCCTGAAAGCACGAGCTGCCCCGGCTCGAACGAGAAATCAACCCCCTTCGACTGCTCGCTGGTCACGATCGCCGCCTGCCGCACGGCCGCCAGGAGCGGGCCGGCCACCAGCTGCACGCGGGCCGCGTCGGGCCGCTCGGGAAACACGTCCCGCCAGCGCGGAAAGCGGCCCTCCACGAGCCGGGCGGAGATCGTCGTGCCGGCGGTGCGAACGAGGATCTCGCTTCCCCGAACCGCGATCTGGACTGGCGTGTCCGGGCCGCCGAGGCACCGCTCTACGAGCTGCATCGCCCGAGCCGGAATGATCGGCTGAGCCTCGGCCGCCTCGCCCCCTTGGATCTGGCAGGGCCCCTCCATCTTCGCCAGCCGTCGGCCATCGGTGCCCACCGCGATCACACCGGTGCCGGAAAGTTCTAGCAGCACGCCACCCAAGGCGTAGCGGCTCGATTCATTGTCGGTGGCGAACACCGTCCGCCGCACGAGCTCGTGGACCAAAGGCGTCGAGAGCTCGAAGCAGGGCCCGTCGGGGAAGCCGGCCACGGAGGGGAACTCGAGCGGATCCTCGACCGGCAGGCGGAACTCGCTGCGGGGCGCCTTGACGACAGCCGCCGTGCCGTCGGTCTCGATCTCGAACACCGTGCCTGCGGCCGCCTCGCGAAGAATCGCCACCAGCCGGCTGCTGGGCAGGAGCACCGCGCCGGCGGCAAGCGTCTCCACGCCCTCGACGGCCGCCCGGATCCCGACCTCGAGATCGGTCGCCGAAACCACCGCCCCCCCTGGATCGGCCTCGAACTTGATGTTGGTGAGCACCGGCTTGGGCGAGCGGGAAGGCACCACCGCTGCGGCGGTCTGAACGGCCGCCAAGAGCGGCTCCTTGGGCGAGCGAATCTTCATGCGCAAGACCGGTTCCTGGGCCAGGTTCCGCCGCCGAAAAGGCTCGTGCGGAAGACCCGTCAATGTACCCGAAAATCACCCGCTTCGAAACGGGCTTGCCCGGTGGTCAGGGCGGGATTTTGCTCCTATTTTTCTTTATTTTTCAGAAAGAAAGGAGGAGGTAGGAACAGAACCCTGAACTCATCTCCGGACCACCGGCAGGAGACCCTTAGGAGCGCAACCGTGATCGTGATCGCCCTCCTCGCGGCGCGGCTGGCCGCGCCGCGGCGACGAGCCTTAGAAAACAAGCATCAAGAGCTCCTGAACCCACTCCCTCAAACCGTGATCTGCGGTGTCGAAACACTGTCGGATTCCTGTCCGCTACCAGCCACACCGGCGGCGCAAAGGCGGCAACTCGGCGCCGGCTTGATGGCGATTGTCTGGTGAGGAGCCGGCATCTGGCGGGTGGATTGCCGGTTGACGCCGCGTCGGGTCATGGTGCGATGAATTGTCATCGTCGCCGCGGGCTGCCAACCGGTTGGTCTCCCACCAGGTTTCCGACAGGCTCTCGCCAGCGGTTCATGGCTGTGGCTTGGGGCCCAGGCGGCTGAATACGACCGCGAGTCGCGTCACAGCTTGCTCGACGTCGGCCTCGGTCGTCGTGCGGGCGAGGCTGAGTCTGAGGCCCCCGTTTCGAAACAGTTCCGGCAGGCCGAGCGGAGCGAGGATGGCGGGGGGCTCGGCTGAGCCGCTCGCGCAGGCGGTGCCCGTGGCCAGGCACACGCCCGCCAAGTCGGCGGCCATCGCGACGGCCTGGCGGTCGAGGCCGGCGAGCGCGACGAGCGTGACATGCGGCGCCCGTGCCGCCTCCGCCCCGACGACGACGGCGTCGATACCGGCCGCGCGGGCCGCGGACACGATGCCCCGCTCGAGCCGCTCACGCAGGGCTGCAACGCGGTTCCCCGCCTCCGCACGGCCGACCGCGGCGCGTTCGAAGGCCCGGGCGAAGCCAGCCGCCAGGGCCACCGCCTCGGTGCCGCCGCGCAAACCGAGTTCCTGCGGGCCGGGGGCGACCGGCGCAAACGCGACGCCGCCTTTCACCACGAGCCCGCCGATCCCGCGCGGCCCGCCAAACTTGTGGGGTGCAAGGGCCAGCGTGGCCCAGGGGCTGGTCGCGAAGGCGAGCTCGTCCCAGGCCGCCCCCTGCGTGGCATCGGCATGGACGAGCCAGCCGGCGGCAGCACCCGCCGCCGCCCCCTCGATGTCGTCGCGGATCCCCGTCTGCCCGCAGACGGTCGTCGTGGCGAGGATCCGCGGACCGGGCGAGGCAGGGAGCGAGCAAGCGTGGACGAAATCGACCGCGCCGGCGCGAACCAGAGGCAACTCCACGACCTGCCAGCAGCGGGCTCCAAGTTCCGCCGCCGCCGCCCGCAGGCTCGAGTGATCGCGGGCCGAGATCGCGACCGTGCCCCCGGTCGATCGTGAGCCGTGAGGACCGGCCAGTCCCAAGACAGCGAGTCGATTGGCCTCGGTCGCACCGCTGGTGAACACGAGCCGGTCGCGGATCGCGCCGCCGACCCTCCCGCCGAGGGCCCCCAGAATCTGCTCGCGGGCCTCTTCCAGGATTCGCTTCGCCGCCCGGCCCGCCGCGTGCGGGCTCGACGGATTGCCATAGGCCACGCGGGCGGCTTCGTTCACCACTGCCGCGACCTCGGGATCGAGCGGCGTGGCGGCCGCATGGTCGAGGTAGACGGGATCGTCCGGCGGTTGCGAAGCGGGCATGGCCGGTGTCGCTAGCCGCGGGTGGCCCCGGGGTCGGCCAGGAAGGCGGCGATCCGGTCGAGGCCGCGGCCGAGTTGCTCGTCGCTGGCGGCGAAGCTCATCCGCACGTGCCCCTCGGCGCCGAAGGCGCTGCCGGCCACGAGCGCCACCTGCTGCCGCTCGAGGAGTGCCTCGCACCACTGCCCGCTCGTCGTGATGCCGACCGAGCGGGCCGCAGCCAAGGGCTCACGGATGTCGAAGAAGGCATAGAAGGCGCCGCCCACGTCGGGCAGCCGGACGCCCGGCAACGCCCGCAGCCGGCCGGCGACCAGGTCGCGCCGCTTTTGAAACACGTCCCGCATCGCCGCCACGCAGTCCTGCGGGCCGGTCAGGGCGGCGAGCGCCGCATGCTGGCTGACGCTCGACGGGTTGCTCGTCTCCTGGCTCTGGAGATTGCCGATCGCCTTGGAGAGCGGCTCCGGCGCGATCGTCCAGCCGATCCGCCAGCCGGTCATAGAGTAGGTCTTGCTCACGCCCGCCACGACGACGGTGCGGCCTTCGAGCCCCGGCCGCAGCGTCGGAAAGGAGGGGCTCTTGCGGCCGTCGAACACGAGCTGGTCGTAGATCTCGTCGGCCACCACTGCCAGATCGGCCTCGATCGCCACGTCGGCCAGGGCCGCGAGCTCCTCGGGCCGGTAGACCACGCCCGTGGGGTTGCTCGGCGAGCAGATGAGCAGCATCCGGGTCTTGGGCGAGAGGGCGGCCCGCAACGCCTCTGGCCGCAGCTTGAAGTCGTCGTCGATACTCGTCTCGACGAGCACCGGCCGGGCACCGGTGAGCTTGACGAGTTCGGCGTAGCTGACCCAGTAGGGGGCGGGCACGACCACCTCGTCTCCCTCGTCGAGCAGCGCCGTGAACACGTTGTGGAGCGCGTGCTTGGCCCCGCTCGAGACCACGACCTGGGCGGGAGTGACGGCGAGCCCCGTGCGGCGGGTGTAGTCCTCGGCGACGGCCTTGCGGAGGGCGGGAATGCCGGCCGCGGGGGTGTATTTCGTGAACCCGGCGGTGATCGCCTCCTGCCCGGCCCGGCAGATGTGCTCGGGCGTGGGGAAGTCGGGCTCGCCGACCGAAAGATCGATCACGTCGCAGCCGGCGGCCTTGAGGGCCCCGGCCCGGGCGGCCATCGCCAGCGTGGCGGACGGTTCGAGGGCCGCCATGCGGCCGGCCAGCTTCAACCTTGCGGGCTCCATGAAGATGGTAGGGGGAAAGGTGGGAGGGAAAAGAATGACCTGGAAGAGCAGCCGGCCCAGCGGGAACTGCTCGCCGCCACCGCTTGCCGGTCGCCGGCTTCCTTGACGCGGCCAAATGCGGGCTGAATGATACCACCCCGCGGACGGTTTCACAGGCGGCCTCGGCCGGCGCGACCGGCCCGCTTCGCCCCCGCCGCTCTCCCCGGAACTTCTCATCCATGCCTGGTCGCCGCGTCGGTGTGTGGCTCATCGGAGCCAAGGGGGGCGTCGCGACGACGATGATGACGGGGCTGGCGGCGCTCCAGCGCCGCGGGATTCCGCCGGTCGGCCTGTTCACGGCCACGCCGGCCTGCGCGGGCCTCGACCTCGTCGACTTCCCCGACCTCGTCGTGGGCGGCCACGACATCCGCTCGGGGCCGCTCGACCGCGAGGCCTGGCGGATGTGGACCCAGAGCCGGGCGATCCCGCCGGAGCTACTCGAGGCGGCGGCCGACTTCTTCGCAGCGGTCGAGTCTCGGCTGCGGCCCGGGATGCTCGTCGGCTCGGGAGACAAGATCCGGTCGCTCGCCGACCCGGCCGCGGCGATCGTGGTCGAGACGCCGCGGCAGGGCGTGGCCCGCGTCCGGGCCGACCTCGAGGCCTTCGCGGCGGCCGAGCGGCTCGACCACGTCGTGGTCGTGAACCTCGCCTCCACCGAGCCCCCGCCGGAGCGGCCGATCCCGCTCGCCTATGCCGAACTCGATCCGCTCCTGGACGACCCGGCCGCCTGCCCGCTGCCGGCGAGCAGCCTCTATTTTCTCGCGGCCATCGAGGCCGGGGCCTCGTACGTCAACTTCACCCCCTCGGCCGGCTCCGGGCCCGCCTGCCTCCAAGAGTTAGCCCGCGTTCGCGGCGTCGCCCACGCCGGCTGCGACGGCAAGACGGGCGAGACGCTCCTCAAGAGCGTCTTGGCCCCGATGTTCGCTGCCCGCAACCTCGAGGTCATGAGCTGGGTGGGCCACAACATCTTCGGCAACCTGGACGGCAAGGTCCTCGACGATCCGCGGAACAAGGCCGCCAAGGTGAAAAGCAAGGACCACCTCCTGTCTGCGATCCTCGGCTACCCGCCCCAGACGCTCGTCTCGATCGAATACATCGAGAGCATGGGGGACTGGAAGACAGCCTGGGATCACATCCACTTCCGCGGCTTCCTCGGCACGCCGATGACGCTCCAGTTCACCTGGCAGGGCTGCGACTCGATCCTCGCTGCACCCTTGGTGCTCGATCTGATAAGGCTGGTGGAGCGAGCGCATCGCGGCGGCGAATCAGGTGCGCTTCCGTGGCTCGCGGCGTTCTTCAAGAGCCCGCTCGGAGTTGCCGAGCAGGACTTCGCCATCCAGATGGCGATGCTCCATGACTGGATCGCAAGCCGCGCCGCCGCGCCGGCCGGGAAAAAATCTGATTTTTTCCCTTGACAGTTTTTGTGGCCATCCTCCACAACTCTCTTCATCGGCATCGCACGAGTTGAGCAATCACGCTCGTGTGATGTCGAAACGTCGCCTGCTCCCTTCCCAAGAGCATCCGGGGGATCGGGCGTGAGATGCGTGTCAGGATGCTCATGGTAAGGAGCCATTTCCATGGCCAAGAAGAAGAAGAAGGCTGCCAAGAAGGTCGCCAAGAAGAAGAAGGGCCACGGCTGAGCCCTCCGTGCCGGGAAGCCCTCCGGGGTGACTTCGGCACGGACGCTCTCGCCACGGGCGCCCGTTCGCGGGGGCCTGTCGGGTCGGTGAAACGACCCATCCCTTCGCTCCGGCCTTCTTCCGGCGAACAGCCCTCGGGCTCTTCGACGGGGTGCGGTCGGGGCGTCCACGCTCAGACGAGAAAGGCCGGCCCGGGCCCTTGGGCGCCCGGGCCGGCCTGATTTAATTTACGGCTGCAGGGGCATCCCTGCCCTCTGCAGCCTTGCCGGGCCTCCGCCCGGCGGCCGCACTCGCTTTACGGCGGCAATGCCATCCCTGGCCATTGCTGCCTTGCCGGGCCTTCGCCCGGCGGCCGCACCTCCGGGCGGCCGTGCTCGTGCGCGTTCTGGCGCGCGGCGTTCGTTCAGACGAAGTTTTGCCCTGGCTGGCGAAACGTTGGACTGCTCGGGGTCGCCCCTGCCGATCGAGCGGCGTTGATGGCCGAGCGCAGCCAGGATGGCGAAGCGAGGCCAGCATCGAGCGACCGGAGGGCAGGATGCCCGCAGGGAGCGTCCGGCGAGACGGCAGGGGCGACCCCGAGCCTGCGTCACCCACGGCGCACCGCACGGGGCGAGAGGATACGCTCGACGATTCCATGACCAGCCAGACCAGCCGCTCCCCATCATCGCCCCCGCCTCCACCGGGCGGGTTTCTGCTCTGCGCCTGCCAGGGGGGCGCCGAGGCCGCGCTCAAGGCGCGGATGGCCGAGGTGCTGCCCGCCGCCAAGCCCGCCGCCTGGCGGCGCGGGATCGTGAGCTTCAAGTTGCCCTCCGCCGCTGACTCATCCGCGGCCGGCTCCGCTGCGCTGCCTGCCGACCTGCTCGAGCGGCTCGTCTTCGCCCGCACCGCCGTCCACTCGCTGGGGCAGGTGACCGGCGTCGATCCGGCGGCGCTCGCCACCGCCGCGATCGAGCTTGCCGGCCGCGCGGGCTTCGCGAATGTTCACGCCTGGCCGCGGCAGTTCGAGGCTGGTCCGCGCGGGGCCGAGGCCGTCGCGGCGGCGGCCGAAGCGAGACGGATTCTGCTCTTCGCCTGCGGGCTCGCAAGCGACCTCGATCCGGTGGCTGGCATCGGCGACCGCGTGCTCGACGTGGTGATGGATACGCCGGACCGCTGGTGGGTGGGCTGGCATGTCGCGGCCGAGCCGGCGACCCGCTGGCCGGGGGGCATCTATCCGCCGGCCACCGGGCCGCTGCCCGAAGCGGTGGTTTCCCGGGCCTGGCTCAAGCTCGACGAGGCGATCGCGACCTTCGGGATCGAGTGGGGGCCGGAGGCGCGGGTGGTCGAGCTCGGCAGTGCGCCCGGCGGCGCCTGCCAGCGGCTCCTGGAGGACGGGCTCGATGTGGTGGGGGTCGATCCGGCGGTCGTCGATCCGACGGTCGCCGCCCAGCCGCGGTTCACCCAGTGGCGGATGCGGGCCCGCGAGGTGCCGCTCAAGCGGTTCGTCGGGGTGAACTGGCTTCTGGCCGACATGAACATCGATCCCCAAAGCACGCTCGCGAGCCTGGGGCGGGTCGCCACCGCCAAGGGCGTGAAGCTCGCCGGGATCGTGGCCACGCTCAAGATTCCGGACTGGTCGCGGGCGGCCGAACTGCCCGCCTGGCTGGCCGCGTTTCGCGGCTGGGGCTTCGAGCCGCGGGCCCGGCAGCTTTCGAGCGGCGGCCGGGAGGTGTGCGTGGTGGCGCGGCCGCTCAGGGCTCGCCCCGCCAGACGTCGGCCGGCGGAGTGAGGCTGCCGGAGGCGATCAGCTCCCGGCCCGCGGCGGTGTCGATCACGAGCCGGCCGTCGGCAGCGATGCCCCGGCAGACGCCCTC
>JBIIYH010000025.1:0-19709 GCA_044346905.1 Pirellulales bacterium | reverse complement strand
CCGCTCAGGGCTCGCCCCGCCAGACGTCGGCCGGCGGAGTGAGGCTGCCGGAGGCGATCAGCTCCCGGCCCGCGGCGGTGTCGATCACGAGCCGGCCGTCGGCAGCGATGCCCCGGCAGACGCCCTCGATCGCCGTGCCGCCGACATGCACGGTCACCGTTCGCCCGGTCAGGCCGCACAGCGGCCGGTAGCGGTCGGCGAGCACGGCCGGGTCGCGGGCGACGTCGGCCAACAGCGAAAGCAGACGGGGCACGACCGCCTCGAGCAGCCGCTGCCGGGAGAGCCCGCGGCCCGTGATGTCGGGCAGGGTCGCGACGCGGGTGGCGATGGCGGCCGGCGCATCGGCCGCCGAGCCGGTCGTGTTGACCCCGATGCCGAAGATCGCGCGGCCCCCGGCCGCCGTCTCGACCAGGATCCCGGCGAGCTTGCGGCCAGCGATCTCGACGTCGTTGGGCCAGCGGACCGAGGTCGTCGCCGCCGGCTCGAGCGCCGCAATCGCCTCGGCCACCGCCACGCCGCAGGCGAGCGACCAGGCCGGCGGCGGCAAGGGCGTTCGCTCCGGAGCCACGACGAGACTCACGGCCAGGCTCCCGGGTGGCTGCCACCAGCCGGCGCCCCGCTGGCCACGTCCGGCGAGTTGCCGGTCGGCGACCACGGCGTAGGGGAGCGCGGCCGCCGGGTCGGCCGCCACCTCCCGGGCCCGGTCCATGGTCGAGGCCGCTTCGGCCAGCCGCTCGAAACTCGCCAGCCGGCCGGGGCCGACGAGGGTGGCGGGGTCGAGCGGGTCGTCGGGGGGCGACGGCGGCAGATGGCGAGCGGGCAAGATGGGCAGGCCTCGGCAGGTGCGGGCACGAGGGCATGGTAGTGCGGGGGCCCGCCGGCCGCTCGCCCCCCCTGCGGCCTTGCCTCGCCGCTTCGCCGCGCGGTACTTCCTGCCGGCTCCGGGGGCGTGTTCCGGGGCGATCGTGCCGCCGGTCGGCCACGGTCGGGCTTCCTTCCGCCGGCGGGCCGACTTCGGCCTCCCGGCCCCGCGTGCGCGGCATGGCCTCATTCATCAGGATCCTCGCCGCGTCGATCGTGTGCGCCGCCCTGCCGGCGGTCGCCCGCTCGCAGACCGCGTCGCTGCCTCCCCCGGCCGCCTCGTCGCTCGACCGGCTCGCGCAGGCGCCGTCGCTGTCGCCCCCCCCGCCGACCTGGGATCCCTACGCGCCGCAGGCTCAGTTCATGCCGCAGACGGCTCCGGGCACGTCCACCTGGGCGCCCTCGGCGATCAGCGGCCAGCCCGGCTACCCCGGCTACTCCCCGGCTGCGCCCTCGCTCGTGCCCCCCGGCACGCAGCCTCCGCCAGGAACGCTCACCCCGGCCGGCTACCCGGCCCCGAGCTCCAACTTCCAGCAGAACATGCAACAGACCTACTCCCAGACGATGCACGTCTTCCAGGGCGTGCGGGGCAGCTGGGCGTATCTGCTCGGTGACGGCCAGGGGACGAATGTCGGCGTCAACGAACTCGACACGACGGCCACCTTCGCGCTGCCCTTCTTCCACAACTCGCCGGTCAACGTGAACCGCGCGCCGCTCTTGATCACGCCCGGCTTCGGCCTCCAGCTCTGGGACGGCCCCCAGACCTCGAGCACGCTCCTGGCCGACCTGCCCCCGAACACCTACGACGTGTTCATCGACACGGCCTGGAACCCGAAGTTCACGCCGGTGTTCGGGGCCGAGCTCGGAATCCGCGTGGGCATCTACACCAACTGGGACGTGCTCGTCTGGGAAAGCTGGCGGCTCATGGGCCGCGCGATCGGCACGCTCCAGATGACGCCCACGATGCAGGGCAAGGTGGGCATCATCTACCTCGACCGGAATCAGGTGAAGCTCCTCCCGGCCGTGGGCATGACGTGGACCCCCGACGCCGACAGCCGCTACGACATCTTCTTCCCCGCCCCGCGGGCCGCCAAGCGGTTCGCGGCGACGGCCCGCCACAACTGGTGGGGCTACGTCTCGGGCGAGTACGGCGGCGGTGCCTGGACGTTTCGCCGCAGCACTTCGAACTACAACATGATCACCGGCTTCGACTACAACGACATCCGCATCGCCCTGGGGACGGAGTGGGTGCCGAAGTCACAGATGGGCTTCGCCGGCAACTTCGAGGTGGGCTACGTCTTCTACCGGCAGCTCTTCTACGTGGAGGGGCCGCCGCAGATCCAGGACCTGCCCGACACGATCATGTTCCGACTGGGCTTGGCGTATTGACTTCAGGGCTGCAGGGGCATCCCTGCCCCCTCCAGCCCTGCCGGGCTTCCGCCCGGCGGCCGTGCTCGTGCGCCCGCTGGAAATGGTGGTCTCTGATGCGCGGATTTCAGGCCTTCAATCGTCGCGTTTGGGTCGGGGCCGCCCCTGCCCCGGAGCCGGCCTTGCGAACCAGCGGAGCCAGGGATGGCGGAGCGCAGTTCGCATGGAGCGAGCGAAGGCCAGGAGGGCCGCAGCGAGCGTCCGGCGAGGGGGCAGGGGCGGCCCCGACCTTCCGGTTGACGTGGCGGCTGCCGGTGCTCCTGGCGGCGATGTCATACGGCATCGCGGTGCGGGCCGACGAGGCGGTCGTGCCGCTGCCGCCGGTGGAGCAGTCGTTCTTCGAGCGGGTCCGCCTGGCGGCGCTCGGCGACCCGCAGGACCTCACCGAGCCCTTGCTGCCCGATGACGTCGCGCCGCCGGGGCAGCCGCGGCAGGAGTTCGAGCCCCCCGCCGGCCGCAAGCTGCCCCCCGGGGCCAAGCCCGGAGCGCTTCAGCAGGCGATCTTTACGGTCACCGAGCTGCCGAGGCTCGGCGACAATGGCCTCGGCCTGACCACGCTCGACACGAGCCTCACGATCGGGATGCCGGCGCCCACGGTCAACTCGCCGCTCCTGGTCACGCCCGGCTTCGGCACCTCCTTCGTCGACGAGGTGCCCGGTCCCATGGATCCGGGCCTGCCCGCGCAGCTCTACGACGCCTGGATCCAGGCACGCTGGCTGACGAAGATCGGCGAGCGGTTCGGCGTCGATCTGGCCGTCGCGCCGGGCTGGTACAGCGACTTCGTCAACGACACGCCCCAGGCCTTCCGGATCACCGGCCACGGCTTCGGCGCCTGGGAGGCCCACGAGAACCTGCGGGTGGTGGCGGGCGTGATCTACCTGGATCGCTACGACGTCAACCTGCTGCCGGCCGGCGGTCTGCTCTGGACGCCCTCCGACGACCAGCGGCACGAACTGATCTTTCCCCGCCCCCGGCTCGCCTGGCGGGTGGCCGAGAGCGGCCGTGCGGCCCAGTGGGTGTATCTCGCCGGCGAGTTCGGTGGCAACCAGTGGGCGGTCCGGCGAGACAGCGGTGCCGACGACGTGGTCGTCTACCACGATTACCGGCTGCTGGTCGGCTGGGAGCGCAGGCCGGCCGATCTGGGCGCGAGTTGGCGGCTCGAGACCGGCTGGGTGACCGGCCGGCTCGTCGAGTACTACCTCACCGATACGGCCGATTACCACCCGGCCGACACGTTCCTCGTGCGCTGGGGGCTCTGGTACTAGCTTTACGGCTTTGCGGCCATCCCTGGCCCGCAAAGCCTTGCCGGGCCTCCGCCCGGCGGCCGCACCTCCGGGCGGCCGTGTTCGTGCGCCGAGCGGGTCGCAGCGCCTGCTGGGACGATTCCCGTTTTGGCAACTGCGGCGGCCGCTACCCTTTGCGGGAGCGTGGGGTGATACTGGGATGTCGTCGGCCACACGCTCTCGGGAGAACATCCGATGCTCGCCCCCATGTCCGGTGATTTCGCCAGTCGCCTCGCCGAGTCGGCCCGGTTCCACGACTACCGCTACGCCTCCAATCCACTCGCCGACGGCACGCTGCCGCCGATCCCGGGCGTGCGGTTTGCCGCCACGCTCCACGAGCAGGGGCCGACGCGAACGATCCCGCTCGACGCGAGCGATCGGCTCCTCTGCCCGGGCCCGGCCACGACGCCGGGCTTGTGTGCCAACTTCGTGCATGTCCGGCCCGGCGAGAGCCACTTCACCGACGCCAACGCCACGAGCCAGTTGTTCTTCGTGATGCGGGGTGAAGGCACCACGAGGCTCTCGGGCGAGGAGGAGTTTGCCTGGCAGGCCGGGGATCTGTTTACCCTCCCGGCCCAAAGCCGGGTCCTGCATGCGGCCACGGCCGACGCGGCCCTGTACTGGGTGCACGACGAGCCGCTGCTTCGTTACCTCGGCGTCGAGGCCACGGTGCGGCAGTTTCCCGCCACGCTCTATCGCCGCGACGAGATCAAGACCGCGCTCGACGCCGTGATCGCCGACCCCTCGAGCGCCACGGCCAACCGGCTCTCGGTGCTCCTGGGCAACCGGGCGCTGCCGCAGACGATGACGATCACGCACGTGGTGTGGGCGATGTTCGGGATCCTGCCGGTGGCCGCCGTGCAGGCTCCGCACCGCCACCAGTCGGTGGCCGTGGACCTCGTCGTCGCTGCCCGGCCCGGCTGCTACACGATGGTCGGCAGCCGGCTCGACGACCAGGGCCGGATCGCCGACGGGGAGCGGTTCGAGTGGGAGCCGCACGCGGTGTTCGTGACGCCGCCGGGCCTCTGGCACTCGCACCACAACGAGTCGGGCCACCCGGCCCACATCCTCCCGATCCAGGACGCGGGCCTGCACACGTTCCTGCGGACCCTCGACATCCGCTTTTCGCGGTCGCGGTCCGGAGGCGGCGCCGACGTGGTCGCCAGCGCCTCATAGCGGGGCGGCCCAGTTGGGCGGCGTGGCCGACACAGGTGTCCAGCGGCAAACGGCCGGCTCACCTGGCTCTCCCGCTTGCCCGCCGATTGCCTGAGGAGCATGGTTGCCGCCGCGCCGGGAGGGCCGCGGGCAGCGGGCAGCGCTTCGAGCGTCGCCGCGGCCCGCCGGCCGTCAGGGTGCCTTTGGTTCGGAAGACGAGTTGCTGTCGGCTCCCGCGTCTCGCGCGGAGTTCGGAAGCGCAGCGTAGGCCGGAAGCGGACGCGACCAGTGCGTCCGTGAGTGACCGCCTTTCTTTCGCTGCGCACCGCAGGCATGCCGGGGCGTTCCCCGCGCACGGAGGCCGTTTCGTGCCCCCGCCTGCGGAGACCCACCGATGCGTTTTTCCACCCTGCGGCAGCCGGCCCCTAGCCGCGTTGCCTGCTTTTCGAAATCCCTGGCCGCCGCCACGGCCGCGGCCGTTTGTGCGGCGGGCTGCCTCGCGCTGCCGGGCTGCTTGGCTCAGCCGGCCCTGGGGGCGGTCGTGGTGGAGGCCGCGGGCACCTCGGCCGCCGGCAACCCCGTGGCCTTCCGGGCCACGCTCGCGATCTGGGGCGACGAACTCTCGATCGACCTCGAGAACGTCTCGCCGGTCGTCACCCGCGAGCCGGCCGACGTGCTCTCGAGCTTTTATTTCGACATCGTGCGGGGCGGATCGCGGCCGCCGCTCGCCTATGCCTCGGCCGCCGGGCAGGTGGTCGAGGTGCGAAGCCGAGGCCCTGATCTGCCGGTGATCTACACGCCGCCAGCCAAGGCCGGCGGCAAGGGGACGGTCGTGAGCGGGCTCGGGCTCTCGGACCTCATGGCCACGAAGCGGGGCGACTTCACCTGGCAGTTTCGCCAGCTCGACCCTGGCTACGAGCCGCTGGCCGGCTTCGGGCTGGGGACGGTCGGCAACTCGGATCTCGACCCCTCCAACTTCGATCCCCGGATCGTGGACCAGAACGACTTCACGATCGTCCGCGGTGACGACCTCGAGCCGAAGGGGAACCTGCCCGGCCGGTTGCTCGTCCGCGAGCGGGCCCGGTTCACGTTCTCTGGTGTAAAAGGCTGGAGCGAGGCCGACATCGTCCCGCGGTTCACATTCGGGCTCGGCACCGCCCCCGACAGCACGATCGTGGTGGTCAGCGAGCCGGTGGCCGGGGCGGCGGCTTGGCTCGTGGCGCCAGGCCTGGCCGGCTGGGTCGCCGCCCGTCGCCGTCAGGCCGCCCGGCGGATCACGGCGGCGGGTGGCGCCGCTTCGTCCCGCTCCGGCAGGCTCGCCTGCAGGCCGATCAGCCGCGACACGAACACCGCCATGTAGAACTGCCCGAACACCGCCTCGAGCCACACCAGCCACCGGGCCGTGGCCGAGGCGGGCACGATGTCGCCGTAGCCGACGGTGGTGAGCGTCACGAACGAGTAGTAGGTGAACACGCCGGCGGCGGCGAGCGGATCGGCACCGGCATCGACGTGGTAGCGGCCGAAGTCGATCACGAATGAGCCCGGGGCGAGCCGCTCGAGCAGCGTGTAGACGTTGGCCCAGCACATCCCAAACAGCACGAACACGCACAGCGCTCCGCAGATCATGTCGAACACGATCTGCTTGGCCGCCAGCACGTCGACCAGGATCAAGGTGCCGACCGTCATGATCGGCACGATGAAGGTCACCGCCCGGGCCGCCGGCCAGAGCCACGATTGCTCCGTTGGCAAGGATCCGGCCGTGACCGCGGCCGCGAGCGTGAGCACGCCGGGGATCACCAGCGGCAGGCCGAAGAGGAGCATCCGCCGGCCCCCGAGCGCCGCGGCCGCCCCCAAGAACACGAGTTGCTCGGCCACCAGTGCGAACAGCTCCGCCCGCGGATGCCCCTCGGTCACCACCGAAAGCAGGGGCAGGAGCAGGAGATGGACGAGCAGGATCGCGTAGCGGCCGAAGTGCGGCCGGCGGACGAACCGGGCCAGCTCGCGGAAGGGATTGATCTCGGAAAGCATGGCCGGACGGTAGCGGCGGCCGGCCGGGGCGGGGGAGAGCAGTTGACCGGATTTTCGGGTCCGATGCCCCCGGAAACCGTGAACTATGCTTCCCGTGACGGCGCCGCCGCCCCCGGGCCGGGGCGCTCAGGGCCCCGCTTCCCTCGTTGCTCCCCCTCGTTTCCCAAAACCTCCTGCCAGAGCCTCGCCCATGCCGCCCATGTTCATGAGCCGCCCTGTCCTGACTCTCCTGGCCATCTGTTTGTCGTTCGGCCCGGCCCGAGCCGATGAGCCCACCGCCGCCAAGGAGCCCGACAAGGCCCCGGCGGCCAAGCAGCCGGTGGCGACGTTGCCCGATGCGAGCAAGCCGCCGGTGGTCACCGAGCATGCGATCACGATCGGCGGCCGGGAGCTCGCCTACAAGGCCGAGGCCGGGATGCTGCCCTTGCTGAAGGACGACGGCGGCCCGCGGGCCAGCATCTTTTACGTCGCCTACACGCTCGTGACCGAGGCCGATGCCGCCCGCCGGCCGATCATGTTCTGCTTCAACGGCGGCCCCGGGGCCTCGGCCGTGTGGCTCCACTTGGGCGGCCTCGGCCCCCGCCGGGCGAAGGTCAACCCCGACGGCTCGCTGCCGCCGCCCCCGTTCGAGCTCGTGGCCAACGAGCACACGATCCTGCCGGCCTGCGACCTGGTGTTCATCGACCCGGTCTCGACCGGCTACAGCCGGGCCGCCAAGGACGAGAAGCCCGAGCAGTTCTTCGGCAAGGATCCCGACATCGCCGCGATGGCGGAGTTCGTCCGGCTGTACACCACCAGGAACGCCCGCTGGCGGAGCCCCAAGTATCTCTGCGGCGAGAGCTACGGCGTGTTCCGGGCGGCGGGCCTGGCGGCCGAGTTGCAAGATCGCCAGGGCATGTTCTTGAACGGGCTGGTGCTGGTCTCGGGTCTCGTGGACTACGGCACGATCATCCCCGGCCCGTCGAACGATCTGCCCTATTCGCTGTTTCTGCCGAGCTTCACGGCGGTGGCCCATGCCCACGGCCGGCTGCCCGCGGAGTTCCAGGCCGACCGGGCCAGAGCGCTGGCCGAGGCTGAGGCCTTCGCGGCGGGCGACTATCTGATGGCGCTCTACGCGGGAGCGGCGCTGCCGGAGGCGACGCGGCAGGCGGTCGCGGCAAAGATCGCCCGCTTCACGGGGCTGCCTGAAAAACTCGTCCTCGACCACGATCTGCGGGTCGACCCCTCGACCTTCCGGGAGAAGCTCCTGGCCGACGAGCGGCTGATCCTGGGCCGGTTCGACGGCCGGATCACCGGCCGCGACGGCGACCAGGGGGGCGGCGACCCGCGGTTCGATCCTTCCTACGACGCGGCGCTCGGCCCCTTGGCCGCCACGATGAATGCGTATGTCCGCGAGGAACTGAAGTTCGAGAGCGACCTGCCCTACCGGGTGCTGACGGGCGTGGGCCCCTGGCCCCAGGACCAGAACCGCTATTCGAGCACGGCCCGGCAGCTCGGCGAGGCGCTGAGCCGCAACCATCATCTGCGGGTGCTCGTGCAGACGGGCGACTGCGACCTGGCGGTACCCTACCTCTCGATGGTCCACTCGATCGACCACCTGGGCATCGACCCCGACCTGCGGAAGAACGTCACCTACGCCCGCTACGAATCAGGCCACATGATGTATCTCAAGCTCGAAGATCTGGCGAAGCTCGAGCGGGATCTGCGGGCGTTCCTCGAGCCCGTCGCCCCGGCTCCAGTCCCGGCCCCCGTCACGCCTCCCGGCGAGTGACGAGGCCCGGCGGCTACTCGCACTGCTCGCAGCGGCCTTTGAGCAGCACCTCGGTGACCGATCCGATCCGGCCGCCGGTCTCCCGCTTGGCCCGCTTGCCCGCACCCGGCCGGGGCGTGATCGCCACCTCGACGTCGTCGAGGCAGGAGACCTCGCCGCAGGTGGTGCAGACGAAGTGGGGATGGTCGTCCCCCTTGTGGCCGCCGCCGGCCCGCTTGGCCTCGAACCGCCAAACATGGTCCCCGAGCTCGACCCGCGAAGCGAGGCCCGCCTCCGTGAGCTCGGTCAGGTTGCGATAGATCGTGGCCCGATCGAAGCCCAGGTGGTGCAGCGACTCGGAGACCTCCGCATGGGTCAGCGGCCCCGGGGCCGTCTCGAGATGGTGCAGCACCGCCACCCGGGCGGGCGTGCACCGCATCCCGGCCCCGCGGATGCGGTTCCGCACGACGTCGTCCTGGAGCGGCTTCGGAACCGGCTTGCCTCGACCCATGGCGAAGAGTCTACACCACCTCCACGCCGGCGAGCAGTTCCACGATCGCCCCCATGAAGGCGGGCAGATCGGCCGGCTTGCGGCTGGAGACGAAGTGGCGGTCCACGACGACCTGGGTGTCTTCCCAGATCGCCCCGGCGTTCATGAGATCATCCTTGATGCCCGGGCTGCCGGTGACGCGAACCCCGCGGTAGACGCCCGCCGAAATCGGGATCCAGCCCCCGTGGCAGATCGCCGCCACGAGCTTGCCGCGGGCGGCGAACTCGCGCACGAGATCCAGCACCTTCTCGTCGCGACGCAGCTTGTCGGGCATCCAGCCGCCGGGGATCACGATCCCGTGGAAGTCGGCCGCCTCCATGTCGGCGATCATGGCGTCGCTGGTGCAGGGATAGCCGTGCTTGCCCGAGTAGGTGCGGCCCTGCAGCGAGCCGGCCAGGACGACGTGGCCCCCGGCCTCCTCGATCCGGAGCTTGGGATACCAGAGCTCGAGGTCTTCGTAGTCGTCGCCGACGAGCACGAGGATCCGGATGCCGTCGAGCGGACGCTGGGGCAGGAGAGGGTGGGTCATAGCGGGTCTCCCAGAGGGTGCGCAGAAGGTGCAAGAGCAAACACAGGCGACCGGGCTTCCGCACTACCCGCAGCTGCCGTCCCCGGCGGCACCATTCTCGCCCCCGCGCCAGCCGCCGGCGAGCCCCTTGGAAGAAAACCACCCGGGAGGGTGGTTTCCGCCATCGCGGCTCGCCCGGGTCCGGCCGCTACCGAAGGGCCGGTTTCCGGGGCCTCAGGCACCCGGCAGAAAACTCGCTTGACTCACCGAACCCTCACGCTACATTCACGCCCCGGCCTACCGGCAGTGGTCAGCGGATCGACCACCACAACATGTTGCGATAGCACGCAGATGGACCTGCTTTCTCGATTTTCCGGTTGTAGGGCCGTTCCCCCGGGCTGATTTCCTCATGCGGCCCCGTGTACGGGCCGATGGTGGCTTGTAGCAGGACTATACGCAAGTATACTTTTAGAGCGGCCCCGGCGGCCTCGATTTTCGACCGTTTTCTCTTTAGGAGCTTCATTTCCCATGGCAGATTTCGACTCGGCCACGCTCTCCGGCACCGCCGCACCCAGCCCCGCCACCAGCCAGCGGCCGGCGGGCCGCGCGGCCCTCGAAATCCGCCCCACCTTCTGCCCAACCGAGGTGGACAGTCCGTTCGACACGACCGAGTGGGAGCTCCGCACGGCCGCCATCAAGGGGGAGGACGGCAAGGTGCTCTTCGAGCAGCCGGCCTGCGAGATCCCGGCCGCCTGGAGCCAGCTGGCCACCAACGTCGTGGTCAGCAAGTATTTCTACGGCGAGATCCACACGCCCGAGCGGGAACACTCCGTCAAGCAGCTCGTCCACCGCGTGGCCCGCACGATCGCCGACTGGGGCATCAAGGACGGCTACTTCAAGAGCAAGCAGGACGGCGAGAACTTCTACCGCGACCTGGCCTGGCTCTGCGTCCATCAGCACGGAGCCTTCAACTCGCCGGTCTGGTTCAACGTCGGCCTCCACCACCAGTACGGCGTGAAGGGGGCCCCCTGCAACTGGCGGTGGGACGAGGCCAAACGGGACGTCGTGATGCCCGACAACCCCTACGAGTATCCCCAGGGCAGCGCCTGCTTCATCCAGAGCGTCCGCGACAACATGGAAGACATCATGGACCTCGCCCGCAGCGAGGCGATGCTCTTCAAGTTCGGCTCGGGCACGGGCACGGATCTCTCCACGATCCGCAGCCAGCGGGAGAAGCTCGCCGGCGGCGGCAAGCCCTCCGGGCCGCTCTCCTTCATGCGGGTTTACGACCAGGTGGCGGCGGTGGTGAAGAGCGGCGGCAAGACGCGGCGGGCCGCCAAGATGCAGTCGCTGAAAGTCCACCACCCCGACATCATGGAGTTCATCGAGTGCAAGAGTAAGGAGGAAAAGAAGGCCCGGGTGCTGATCGAGAAGGGGGGCTACGACGCCAACTTCAACGGCGAGGCCTACAGCTCGATCCTGTTTCAAAACGCCAATCTCTCGGTCCGGCTCTCCGACGAGTTCATGGAGGCGGTCGATCGCGACGACACCTGGACGACCCGCTGGGTCACCGATCCCTCCAAGGCCGGCCCGAGCTTCAAGGCCCGCGAGGTGCTCGACCGGATGGCCGAGTGCGCCTGGCAGTGCGGCGACCCCGGCGTGCAGTACGACACCACGATCAACCGCTGGCACACCTGCCCCAACTCCGGCCGGATCAACGCCAGCAATCCGTGCTCCGAGTACATGTTTTTGGACGACACCGCCTGCAACCTGGCGAGCATCAACCTGATGAAGTTCCGCCGGCCCGACGGCAGCTTCGAAGTCGAGCGGTTCGCCACGGCCTGCCGGATCTTCTTCGTGGCCCAGGAGATCCTGGTGGACCACGCCAGCTACCCGACGGCGCGGATCGCCAAGAACAGCCACCTCTACCGGCCGCTGGGGCTGGGCTACTCGAACCTCGGCAGCCTCTTGATGGCCGACGGCTTGGCCTACGACAGCGACGCAGGCCGCGGCTTGTGCGGGGCCCTGACGGCGATCCTCCATGGGGCGGCCAACCGCACGAGCGCCGAGCTCGCCGGAGCGGTGGGCCCGTTCGAGGGCTTCGCCGCCAACCGCGAGCCGATGCTGAAGGTCATGCAGATGCACCGCGACGCGGTCGAGGCGATCGACCCGGCCTGCCCCGAGTATCTCCACGAGGCGGCCCGGAAGGTCTGGGACGACGTGCTGGCCGGCGGCCGGGCCAATGGCTATCGCAACGCCCAGGCCACCGTGCTCGCGCCCACCGGCACGATCTCGTTCCTGATGGACTGCGACACGACCGGCATCGAGCCCGATATCGCGCTTGTGAAATACAAGCAGCTCGCCGGCGGCGGGATGCTCAAGATCGTCAACCAGACCGTGCCCCTGGCCCTGCGGACGCTCGGCTACGACGAGCCGGCGGTGGAGGCGATCCTCGCCTTCATCAACGACAAGGACACGATCGAGGGGGCGCCCGGGCTCAAGAGCGAGCACCTGTCCGTCTTCGACTGTGCCTTCAAGCCGCGGCTCGGGGAGCGGAGCATCGCCTGGGAGGCGCATGTGAAGATGATGGCGGCCGCCCAGCCGTTCCTCTCCGGCGCCATCTCCAAGACGGTCAACATGCCGCGGGAGACGACGCCGGCCGACGTCGCCCGGGCCTACCAGGAGGGCTGGCGGATGGGCCTCAAGGCCCTGGCGATCTACCGCGACGGCTCCAAGGAGAGCCAGCCGCTCTCGACGAGCACCGAGGGTGACAAGGCCGCGGCCAAGGCCGCCACGGCGGCCCCGCGACGGGAGCGGCTGCCCGACACGCGGCGGAGCGTGACCCACAAGTTCAGCGTCGGGGGCCACGAGGGCTACATCACCGTGGGCCTCTACGACGACGGCCGCCCGGGCGAGCTCTTCATCACCATGGCCAAGGAGGGGAGCACGATCGGCGGCCTGATGGACGCCTTCGGCACGGCCGTCTCGATGAGTCTGCAGTACGGCGTGCCGCTCGAGGTGTATGTGAAGAAGTTTTCGCACACCCGCTTCGAGCCCTGGGGCTACACCAAGAACCCCGACATCCCGGTGGCCAAGAGCCTGGTGGACTACCTCTTCCGCTGGATGGGCACGCAGTTCATCCCGGGGTATCGCGAGGCCAACCGGCCCTCGGGGGACGGCGGCGGCGGGGAGGCCGCCGCGGGGGAGGGCTCCGAAAGTGAGTCCAAGCCCGCCGCCATGAAGGCGAGCGGGCTGGCCGATGGGCAGGGAAAGCCCAAGCCGAAGGTCGAAGCGACGGCGGCCCGCGGCCGGCATCCCGGCGGCAACGGCGCCGCGGCGCCGAAGCCCGTGGCCGTGCGAACCACCACGGCGGCGGCCGCCGACACCGCGGCGGTGCTGGAGCGGGCCGGCTTCCGGATGGCGGAGATTCCGCATGCCTCGGGCGACGACCGCCAGAGCCAGTTCGCGAAGTTCCAGATCGACGCCCCGGCCTGCGACAACTGCGGCTCGATCACGGTCAGGAACGGCAACTGCTACCTCTGCCACAACTGCGGCAACAGCATGGGCTGCAGCTGACGACACGGCGGCGGGGGCATCCATGCCCCCGCCGCCCCCTTGCCGGGGCAATCGTTGCAGCCGGCGCAGGCGGACCAGGCGGCCGGTCCCTCCTCGGGCGGTCCCGGCCGATTGACTCGCGGCCGGGCATGAACCATGCTTCTGGCACGGTCTTTCGTGTTTTCTTCTTCTCCTCCGCTAGGTGCTTTGTGCGTCGCTGCCTGCGTGCGTTTCTCGTCGGCCTGATCATGCTCTCGCTGCTCAGTGGTCCCGCCCAGGCCTGCTGGAGGTCGCGGCAGGCGCGGCACTGCCGCCCCGTCGTCGTGGCCTGCACGCCCCCTGCACCCCCGGCCTGGAGCGAGTGCTGCGATCCGTGCGGTGGCTCGGTCGTGGTCGTGGAGCGATCCTGCCCGCCGGCCCCGGCCTGCTGCGGCATGGGTGAGCTTGTCGTCGAGGATGTCGTCGAGGATGTCGTGGAGCACGTCGTGGCCGACGGCATCGTCGCCGGCCCGGCCAGTGAGGCGGTCGTCGAGACGGTGATCGACATGCCTTCTGCTCCGCAGCCGGCGGCCGAGTCACAGCCGCTGGTGGTCTCGGAGCCTGAGTCTTCGGTGGTGGCCGCCGAACCCCGCGCCGCGGGACTCGAACCTGTCGCGCCTCCGCCGGCGCTCGCTCCCGCGGGCGAGGCGGGCGGTGTCCAGACAACGTCGATCGAAGAGCCGGTGGCGGAGCCGACCGCTCCGGCGCCGACCGCCGAGTCGCCAGCGGACGCACCGGCCACCAGCAGTGTGCTCGCGGCGGAACCCGAGCTGAAGCAGCCCGCCGCCGAGGAGGCCGCGTTGCCTGCCGTCGAGCCGGCCGAACCCGTTGCCCCGGCCGAGCCGGCCGCGGTGCCGCCGGTCGCTGAGCCGGAGATGGAGGAGGACGCGCCGGTGCCCGGCGCCGAGGCCGTCGCGCCGGCCGAGCCGCCGATGGAAGAGGATGCCGACGCGGCCGAGCCGCCGGCCCAGCCTGAGCCGGTGGTCCCTGAAACGGTCACGCCCGAGCCGGTCACAGAAGCCCCGCCTGAACCCGCGAACATCTTCGAGGAACTCGACGCCGAAGGGGGCGAGGCTGCCCCGGCCGGCGACGAGGAAGGCTTGGCCGCTGAGCCTGCTGCTGACGAGCCTGCCGCCGCTGACGACGAGGCTGCCGGAGAGCCCGAGCCCGAGGCGCCTGCCGAGCCCGCGGCCGATCCCTTTGGTGACGAGCCAGCCGCCGAGCCTGAGATGGTCGAGGACGAGCCGGCGGCGGCGGACCCGGGGAGTGACGAGCCCGCCGATCCGTTCGCCGACGCTGCTCCTGCTCCGGCCGATGAGCCGGCCGCTCCGGCTGCCGATGCCGAGCCTGCGGACGAGCCCGCTCCTGCGGACGAGCCCGCTCCTGCGGACGAGCCCGCTCCTGCGGACGAGCCGGCAGCTGCCGACCCCTTCGCCAGCAGCGAGCCTGTGCGGCGCTGGATCGACACCACCGGCACTGCCAGCATGGTGGCCACGCTGATCGAGGTCGGTGCCGATGGCCGGTGCGTGCTCGAGACCCGCGGCCGGCGGATCGCCGTGCCGGTCGAGAACCTAAGCACCCACGACCGCGCCTATGTCCGGCAGGCCGGCGTGCGGCTCGCGAAGCTGAGGGCGGACAAGGCGGGCGAGACCGCCGCGGCCGCTCCCGCCCCGACCGACACTGCCGGGCTCTGACACTCAGGCGTCGTCGAGCACCGCGACCGTCTCGAAGGCCTTGCCCTCGAGCATCTCGAGCGACGCGCCGCCGCCGGTCGAGACATGGCTCACCTTCTCGGCGTAGCCGAGCTGCTCGACGGCCGCGGCCGAGTCGCCGCCGCCGATGATCGTCACGGCCCCCCGGGTGGTCGCCTCGGCCACCGCGTCGGCCACGGCCTTCGTGCCGGCGTCGAAGGGGGGCATCTCGAACACCCCCATCGGGCCATTCCAGACCACCGTCCCGGCCGCACGGATGATCTCGGCGTAGCGGCGGGCCGTCTCCGGGCCGATGTCGAGCCCCTCGAAGCCGTCCGGGATCTCTCCGGCCGGCACGATTCGCTTGGTGGCACTGCCGGAGAAGTCGTCGGCGCAGTGCGTATCGACCGGCAGGACGAGTTTTCCCGTGCCCTTGGCCAAGAGCGACTTCGCGAGTTCTACCTTGTCGGCCTCGACCAAGCTCTTGCCCGTCTTGCCCCCCTGGGCCAATGAAAACGTGTAGGCCATCGCCCCGCCGATCAGCACGTGGTCGCAGATCGAGAGCAGGTTCTCGATCACCGCGATCTTGTCCGACACCTTCTTGCCCCCCAGGATCGCCACGAACGGCCGCTGCGGCGAGCCAATCGCGTCGGCCAAATACCGGATCTCCTTCTCCACCAGGAACCCGCTCACGGCGGGCTTGCCCTGCTGCTTCATGGCGACGGGCACCGCGTGCATGCTCGCCTCGGTGCGGTGGCAGGTGCCGAAGGCGTCGTTGACGTAGGCGTCGGCCAGGCCCGCCAGGCCGGCCACGTAGGCTGTGTCGTCTCCCTTCTTTTCCCCCTTGTTGAACCGGACGTTTTCGAGCACGAGCACGCCGCCGGCCGGGAGCGCCTTGGCCTTGGCGGCGGAGTCGGGGCCGCCGGTGTCACCGGCGAGCTCGACCGGCTTGCCCAGGAGCTCGCCGAGCCGCTTGGCGACCGGGGCCAGCGAAAACTCCGGCTCAAAACCCTTGCCGCCGGGCCGGCCGAGGTGCGACATCAGGATCGCCCTGCCGCCGCGGTCGATGATCGACCGGATCGTGGGCAGGGCCATCCGGATCCGGCGGTCGTCGGTGATGGCCCCGGCATCGTCCTGCGGCACGTTGAAATCCACGCGGACGAGGACGGCCTTGCCGGCGGGATCGAGGGCGGCGACGGTCTGCTTGGGCATCGGGAGAGGCTCCGGGCTGGATGGAGAGGATCGTGATGGGCCGGTATTCAACCGCATCGCCCGCCAGGCTGCAAACCGCTCGTCAACGCCGCGGGCTCGGGGCTAGGCCCATGCCATCTCGCCGGACGCTCGGGGGGGCTTGCGGGCACAGGCTCGGGGCGAGGCCCACGCCATCTCGCGGACGCTCGCTACGGCATCCTGTCTTCGCTCGCTCGGAGAAAACCTCGCTGCGCCATCCTGGCTGCGCGAGGTTTTCTACGCCGCTCGATTGGCATGGGCCTCGCCCCTCGCAGTCCATTGATGCACGTAGCGGCGGGCATCTTGTCCGCCGGTCCTGTGCCCACCGCTGCGTTGTCTGCGACCGCTTTTCCTCACCGCTTCCGCTTCGGCTTGCCGTGAGCGGCCGGGTCGTGGTCGGGGTTGGGCAGAGGCATCTGGGCCCCGACTTCGGTGAGCCAGGCGTCGAGCTTCTCCCGCAGGGCCTCGGCCCGCTCGGGCTGCTTCGCCGCCAGGTCGATGGTCTCGCTTGGGTCGGCCGCCAGGTCGTAGAGCTCGTCGCGATCGTCCTCGTAGAAGTGGACGAGCCGCCAGGGCCCCGAGCGGATCGCCGAGTAGGGCGTGGCGCCGCCGGGATGGTAGTGGGGGTAGTGCCAGTAGAGCGCCTCGCGGTCGAGCGGGCCGCCTGCGAGCACGGCCGTGAGGTCGCGGCCGTCGAGCGGCGCTGCGGGATCCGCCCCCACGCCCGTGCCGGCCAGGATCGTGGCCGGGATGTCGGGCGTGATCACCGGCACGTCGCTCGTGCTCCCCGGCTCGGTCACGCCGGGCCAGCGCACGATGAAGGGCACCCGCACGCCCGCCTCGTAGGCCGAGCCCTTGCCCGCCCGCAGCGGCCGGTTGTCGGTGACCTCCGCCAGGCCGCCGTTGTCGCTCGTGAAGAAGATCGCCGTCGTGTCGCGGAGGCCGAGCTCGTCGAGCGTGGCCAGGATCCTTCCGAGCGCGTCGTCCACACTCTCGACCATCGCGGCGTAGGCGTCGTTGCGCGGCGCTTGCCGCGGGGCGGCCTTGGCGGCGTACTTCGCCGTCACGTCGGGCTTGGCCTGGATCGGCGTATGGACGCAGTAGTGAGGCAGATAGAGAAAGAACGGCCCGTCCTTGTGGGCCGTGATGAAGGCCACGGCCTCGGCCGCCTCGCGGTCGGTCAGATATTCGCCCTCCGGCCCGTCGGTGAGCGTGGGGATCTTGTAGGGCGAGAAGTAGCTCGGCGGCAGGCCGCGGTCGCAGCCCCCTTTGTTCTCGTCGAAGCCCTGGTGCTCGGGGTGAAATGCCGGGCCGCCCAAGTGCCACTTGCCGATGCTGGCCGTGGCATATCCCGCGGCCGAAAGCCGCTCGGCCACGGTCACCGTCTCGAGCGGCAGGTGCTGGGTCCAGTCGGGCGGCAGCAGCTTGGCGTGCGGCCGCTGGTGACCCGCGATCCAATCGGTGATGTGCAGCCGGGCCGGATACTGCCCGGTCAGGATCGCGGCCCGCGTCGGCGAGCAGACGGTGCAGGCCGAATAGCCCTGGGTGAACCGCATCCCCGCGGCGGCCAGCCGGTCGATGTGCGGCGTCTCGAAAAACTCGCTCCCCTGGCAGCCAAGATCACGCCAGCCCATGTCGTCCACCAGGATCACGATCACGTTGGGCAGATCCGGCGGAGTGGCGGTCGGCTCCGCGGCCCCGCCAGCCGGGTGCACGGCCGCGAGCATGGCCCCGCAGAGCATGCCACCGATCGTCGCCGTCAGCAGTCGTCGCATGGGGGTGCCCGAAGGGGAAGCGGCTGCGGGGTGGGATTCATCCGTTTGCCATGGCACAATCATGGAGCTTTGGCATGACCCGCCGCAACCCGTCGGCGGCCTCCCCAGTTCCCAGAGGATGCTTCGCCGATGGTGACCCGTTCGCAGCTTTCCGTCTGGCTCTGGTACCTACTGCCGGCGCTGCTCGCCGGGGCGGCCCCCGCCGCCCAGCCCAACGTCGTCTTGATTCTCTCCGACGACCAGCACTGGGGCGACTATGGCTTCATGGGCCACGAGCAGCTCCGGACGCCGGCCCTCGATCGGCTGGCCCGGGAAAGCCTGGTGTTCACCCGGGGGTATGTCCCGTCGAGCCTCTGCTGCCCGAGCCTCGCCTCGCTGATCACGGGCCGCTATCCGCACGAGCACAAGATCGTGGGCAACGATCCTCCCGATACGCCCGAGGCTCCCCGCGGCTCACCGGCCGGCCAAGCAGCCTTCGCGGCCGGCCGCGAGCGGATGAACCGGCAGCTCGAGGCCTGGCCCACGCTCCCCAAGCTCCTCGGGTCGCACGGCTACAAGAGCCTCCAGACCGGCAAGTGGTGGCAGGGGGATTTTCGCCGGGGTGGCTTCGATGAGGGGATGACCAAGGGGCAGCGGCACGGCGACGAGGGCCTGGCCATCGGTCGCCAGACGCTGGAGCCGATTCAAGACTTCGTGCGGCGGTGCCGGGCAGCAGACAAGCCCTTCTTCGTCTGGTACGCCCCGATGCTGCCCCACGACCCCCACGACCCGCCGCAGGAGCTCGTCGAGCACTACTCGTCGAAGACCGAGAGCGTGCACGTGGCCCGCTACTGGGGCAACGTCGAGCGGTTCGACCGCACGGTCGGCGAACTGCTCGACTTCCTCGACGCCGAGAAACTCTCGGCCGACACGCTCGTCGTCTATGTCGCCGACAACGGCTGGCTCCAGCGGCCCGACAGCCCGCGGTTCGCCCCCCGCTCCAAGCTCTCGCCCTACGATGGCGGCCTGCGGACGCCGATCATGCTCCGCCGGCCGGGCACGATCACGCCAGCCAGGAGCGAGGCCCTCGCCAGCTCGCTCGACATCCTGCCGACCGTGCTGGCCGCCTGCGGCGTGGCGGCGCCGGCCGGGCTGCCGGGCGTAAACCTGCTCGACCAAGCGGCAGTGGCGGCGCGGAAGCAGCTCTTCGGGGAGTGCTACACCCACACGATCGTGGATCTCGAGCAGCCCGAGCGGAGCCTGATGTGGCGGTGGACGATCCGCCAGGAGGGCGATCGCCTCTGGAAGCTCGTCGAGCCGGTCACGGCCGGCCGCGGCGGAAAGTTCTCCGCGTGGGAGGGCCGCAACGTCGCTCCCGAGGATCAGGCCCGCTATGAGCGGGGCGAGCTGGAACTCTTCGACGTGGCGGCCGACCCGGGCGAGACCAGGAATCTCGCCGCCGCTCAGGCGGGCGTCGTCACCGGACTGCAGGCGAGCCTCGATGCCTGGTGGAAACCAGCCACGCCGGCGTCCGTGGCGGCCTCGGGCGGCCCGCAGCAGCCGGCCGCCACGGCCCTCCCCAATCTGCTCGTGTTCCTGGCCGATGATCTCGGGGCCCGCGACCTCGGCTGCACCGGCAGCAGCTTCTACCGCACGCCCGCGATCGATGCCCTGGCCGCCGCCGGGATGATGTTCACGCGGGGCTACGCCGCCTGCCCCGTCTGCTCGCCGACCCGGGCGGCCCTGATCACCGGCCGCCACCCGGCCCGGGTCCGGATCACGAACTACATCGCGGGGGACCGGCGGGGCAAGCTCCTGGGGGCCGACTATCTCAAGGCTCTCCCCGAAGCCGAGGTCACCGTGCCCGAACTCTTGAA
>JBIIYH010000095.1:0-10341 GCA_044346905.1 Pirellulales bacterium | reverse complement strand
ACTAGAGCACGTCGGCCCAGAGTGTGTCGGAGACGAGCAGGCCCGCCCGCGTGAGTCGCACGCTGCGGCCGTCGTCGGTGGCCAGGCCCGCCCGCACCCAGCGGGCCACGGCGGGGCCGGCCACCTCGCCCAAGTCGCAGCCGCTGGCGGCGCGGAAGGCTTCCCGCTCCACGCCGTCGCGTCGCCGCAGGCCCACGACCAGCCGCTCGCGGGCGGCATCCTCGGCCGACATCGCGTCGACATCGCCGGAAAAATCCTGGCCGGCGAGCACCTGAGTCATCCAGGTGGTGGTGCTGCGGTGGTTCGTGGTCCGCGTCCGGCCGTCGAACCGGGCGGCTCCGGGGCCGAAGGCCTCCCAAGGGCGGCAGTCCCAGTAGGCCTCGTTGTGGCGGCAGCGGTGGCCGGGCCGGGCGAAGTTGCTCACCTCGTAGTGCTGGTAGCCGGCCCCCTCCAGCCGGTCGATCGCCGCCTCGAACATGGCCCGCTCGAGGTCCTCTGGCACGGCGGCAAGTTCCCCGCGGCGGCGGGCCGCCGCGAAGGCCGTGCCCTGCTCCCAGGTGAGGCAATAGACGGAGACGTGCTCGGGGGCGACCGCGACCGCGGCGGCGAGGTCCCGCTCGACCGCCGTGAGCGACTGCCCTGGCGCGGCCGTCATCAGGTCGAGGCTGACGACGAGGCCCGCGTCGTGCAAGAGCCCCGCCGCCCGCCGCACGTCGTCGGGCTCATGATCGCGATCGAGCGCCCGGAGCGTGGCCGCGTCGAGCGACTGGCCGCCGAGGCTCACCCGCGTCACACCGCACTCCCGCGCCGCCGCCACGAACGCCGGTGTCACATCGAGCGGATTGGCCTCGAGCGAGACCTCCGCGCCGCTCGCCGGCCGCAGCCGCTCGTGGAGGATCGCGAACAGGCGTCGCAGCCCATCGGGCCCGAGGTGGGAGGGGGTGCCGCCGCCCAGATAGAGCGTGTCGAGAACCAGGCACACCGACTCATCCCGGGACTCGGTTCCACAGGCGATCCGCTCGAGTTCCCTGGTCAGGGCCGCAAAGTATCGCTCCACCAGATCGTCACGGCCGGCCACGAGCGTGAAGTCGCAATACCCGCACCGATGCCGGCAGAAGGGCACGTGCACGTAGGCATGACGGGGACTCATGCACCCAGCGTATCCCTGACCGATCGCCGCTGCACTTCTTCACCAAAAGAGGTCTCAGCGAGGGGTGGCCCGTGCCAATCGAGCCGGCCTTGCGAACGAGCGTAGGCAGGATGCCGAAGCGACGTTCGCACGGAGCGAGCGGAGGGCAGGATGCCCGCAGCGAGCGTCCGGCGAGATGGCACGGGCCACCCCGAGCGGTCGCGCGCGCGACCACCCTATAGCCAGACGTGCAGCCGGCCGTCGAGCATGTCGGGGATCTTCTTGGCCAGCACCCGGCGGACGCGGTCGTCGGTGTAGCGGGTTGAGAAGTGGGTCGCGATCACCACCTCGTTGCGAAACCGGTCGCGGCGGGCGAGCAGGTCGTCCAGGTGCATGTGACCGTACTTGTGGATCTTCTCCTTGCGATGGGAGTGGGCCACGAAGGTGAGTTCCGTGATCAGGATCATCGCCTCGAACATCGCCGGGCAGCGGTCGAGCCCCTCGGGCGACGAGTCGCCGAGGTAGGCCACCAGCGGCGAGCGGATCTCGTGGGTCACGTCCACGCCCGAGAGCCTGAGATCCCGGATCTGGTGGCCGGCGAGGTGGGCGTATTCGTGCTTCAGCTTGCGGCGGCGGTCCCAGACCACGAAGCCCACGCTCGGGATGGTGTGGGTCGTGGCGGAGACCGTCACCACGTGCTCGCGGGAGAGTTCGATCTCGTCACCGGGGCGGGCCGGCAGGAGCGTGCACGGGAGCCGGCCGCGGTCGAGCCGGGAGACGGCCTTCAAGAGCCGCTCGATCGGCTCGATGGCCGACTCGGGCAGGTAGATGGTGGGCGGCTCCATCTTCATCATCCGTCGCCGGGCCACGTAGACCGGCAGGGCCGCGATGTGGTCGAGGTGGGTGTGGGTCACGAACCAGGTGCTCGTGGCCATGAATCCCCAGGGCTGGGCACCGAGGTCGAATCCAAGCTTGAGTTCGGGGATCCGCCACACGCTCTGGACGGCGGCCCGCGAGTAGCCCTCGACGGTGAGCCCCTTGTGGGTGAGCGTGCGGAACGGGGCGTTGTCGATCATGCGGGCGCTGGAGGCTCGGCGGCGGACGCGGGGCGGGGTTCGAGCCAGATCTCCTCGAACAGACCGTCCTGGCTGGTCGAGAGCCTGCCCCGGCGAACGAGCTCGAGCGCCGCCAGGAAGATGCCCACCAGCCGGGATCTCGGTATATCGTCATCGAAGAGCGAGGAAAACGCCACCCTGCCCTGCTCCGCCACGAGCGATTCGATCCGTTCGATGTGGACCTCGATCGGCGTGTCGTCGTGGACGATCTGCCGCGGCCGCCGCTTCTCCCGCTTGGCGAGCACCCGCGACAGCGCCCCGACCAGGTCCCAGACGTGGGCGTCGCCGATCGTCACCTCGGCCGGGCCCGTGCTGGCCGGCGGCTCCTCGGCGTGGATCCGCGGAAACCGCAGCTCCCACTGCCGGGCCCGATCTTCGAGCAGGGCCGCGGCGTCGCGATATTGCTTGTATTCGAGGAGCCGCTGGACGAGGTCCTCGCGAATCGGCTCAACCTCCTCCTCCTGCTCCTCCGGCCGCGGCACCAGCGCCCGGGCCTTGATCTCGAGCAGGACGCTGGCGAGCTCGACGAACTCCCCCACCTGCTCGATCGACAGCTCCTCGAGCACCGCGAGATGGTCGCAGAACTCCTTCGTGATCACCGCGATCGGTACCTCGGTCACGTCCACCTCGTGCTTTTTCACGAGGTAGAGCAGGAGGTCGAGCGGCCCGGCGAAGACGTCGAGGGAGACTTTGAAGGTCATGCGGCGAGGTCCGGCCTGGCACAAACTGTTGGCTGCCAGCATACGTGAACCACCGGCCGCCGGAACGGCAAAAGTCTCCTCGCCAGGGTATTTCGCGTCGCCCGTACTGAAACCGCTTTCCTAAACTGGGCGAAATCCCCGAGGCTCGTCGAGCGTTCGCCGATTCCGGCGGCCTCGCCATCGCACGGGTCTTCCGCCCTTTCGTCAACACGTCACACAGCCATTGGACAAGCGGCGGCGCGGAGCCGGGGGTGGAAGCCAGAGGAGCCTTGGAGATTTCGCCCCCAGAGCGTGGCGGCGGCTAGCGGCGAAGAGCGAAATATCCACAGCGACGGAGGCTTTCACCCCCGGCTCACCGGTGGACGAAGCGGGCGCGGTAGGCTCTTCGCATGGACGGCGAGCGAGGCATGCAGATCGAGCGGCTCTGGGCGCCCTGGCGGCTGGGCTACGTGCAGGGCCATGACTCGGGCGACCCCGCGGCCGCGGTCGCGATCGACCACTGGCGGCCGGGGGCCGACCACGACTGCTTCCTCTGTCGGGCCGCGGCGGCGTCAGCCGCTCTCGACCGGGCCCTGGGCGTCGTGGCCCGCACGGAGCGGAGCGTGGTGGTGATCAACCGCTTCCCCTACTCCAACGGCCACCTGCTCGTCGCCCCGCTCGACCACCGGGCCACGCTCGCGAGCCTCGCCGACGACGACCTGCTCGACCTCCAGCGGTGCCTGGCCCGCTGGTGCACCACGATGGAACGGTGCATGCAGGCCCAAGGCTTCAACATCGGCTTGAACCTCGGCCGCGTGGCCGGCGCCGGAGTGCCCGGCCACCTCCACTGGCACATCGTGCCCCGCTGGCCGGGCGACGTGAACTTCATGCCCGCGATCGCCGGGGTCCGCGTGTTGCCGCAGTCGCTCGACGCGCTCTGGGAGCAGTTGAGGGAGGCGACGGAAGGAGCGGAGCGATGACGGCACGCGGCAGCTTCGAGATCCCCGCCTGGCGGGCCCGCGAGGCGGCCTGCCTGGCCCCGTGGGCCATGCCTGCGGCCGACTCGGCGGGCCGCGTGCACCCTGAGCCGCCGCACCCCTTTCGCAGCCCCTACCAGCGGGACCGCGACCGGATCGTCCACTCGGCCGCCTTCCGCCGCCTCGCCCACAAGACCCAGGTCTTCACCGGCTACCACGGCGACTACCACCGTAGCCGGCTGACGCACACCCTCGAGGTGACCAACATCGCCCGCACGCTGGCCAGGGCGCTGGCCCTCAATGAGGACCTCGTCGAGACGCTGGCCTTGGCCCACGACATCGGCCACCCGCCGCTGGGCCATGCGGGCGAGGACGTGCTCGCGGAGCTGCTCCGCGCGGATGGCGGCTTCAACCACAACGCCCAGGCGCTGCGGATCATGGAGCTGCTCGAGACGCGGTATCCGGAGTTTCCCGGGCTCAATCTTTCCCGCGAGGTGCTCGACGCCCAGGCGACCCGCAAGAAGGACGGCACGGCACCCGCGCCGCTGCTGGAGACCCAGGTGGTCGATGCCGCCGACTCGATCGCCTACGACACCCACGACGTCGATGACGCGATCGAACTCGGGCTCGTCTCGCAGGAGGCGCTGCTCGAACTGCCGCTGGTGGCCGAAGCCGCGGCGCGGGTCCGCGACCGGTTCGGTCCGCTCGCCGGAGGCGAGCTCAAGCGGGCGGTGATCCACGAGCTGGTGGATTACCAGGTGGCCGAGCTCGTCCGCACGAGCCTGGGGGCGATCCGCAGCCTCGGCATCGCCTCGGTCGCCGAGGTGCGGGCCGCATTTCGGCCGGCCGACGGGGGCACGCGACGGCTGGTGGCCCATGCCCCGGCCATCGCCGCCGCCAAGCGGGAACTGGAGCGGTTTTTGTTCGAGAAGGTCTATCGCAGCGAGCGGGTGCTCGCGATCCGCGTGCCGGCCCAACAAAAACTCTCAGCGCTGTTCGGCTGGTACCTGGCCCATCCCGAGTCGCTGCCACCCCGGTTTCAGGAGCGGGCGGCGGACTGCGGCATCCCCCGGAGCACGGCCGACTACATCGCCGGCATGACCGACCGGTTCCTCGAGCTCGATCACGCCCGCCGCCTGGGGGCGTGAGTCGCCCGCGGTGGCTCGCCGTTTTGGCCGTGAGGGGCGGGCTGCGGTATCATCGCGGAAGCTTGTTCCCCCTTGCCGCGACTGGTCTGCACGCATGGCCCTCTTCCTGCTCCGCGCGATCTTCATCCTGGTCTCCGCGGGGATCGCCGTCTTGATCATCAATGACTCGGCCCTCCGGTCCACGCCGACCTGGGTGCCGTGGGGCATCTTGGCCGGCATGATCGCCCTGCCGCTGACGGTGATCGGGATCGACGGGGCGATTCGCCGCAAGGATCTCACGATCATCACCGCGGTCTACTTCGGGCTGCTGGTGGGCGTGTTTTTGACCTATGTGACGATGCTGGCCCTGACGCCGGTCCTGCCGCTCAAACAGGCCGATCCGCTCTGGTCCTGGCTGCCCCTGATCATCGGATCAGTGCTCTGCTACCTGTGCACCAGCCTCCTGCTCCAGACCCGGGACGACTTCCGATTCCTGATCCCGTTCGTCGAGTTCGCCCGCGATGTCCGCGGCCTGCGGCCGAACGTGCTCGACCCCACCTCGATCGTGGACGGCCGCGTGGCAGACCTCGCCGAAGCGGGCATCTTCGAGAGCCGGTTCGTGGTGCCCGCCTTCGTGCTCGACGAGCTCCAGGCGGCGGCCGAGTCGCAGGACCGCACCCGTCGGACCCGCGGCCGCCGCGGGCTCGACGTCCTCAACCGGCTGCGGGCCAACAAGGCGGTGGATATCGACGTGATCAGCCCGCGGGACGAGCAGGCCGACGAGGCCACGCTCGAGTCGCGGGTGGTGGCGATGGCGCGACAACTCGAGGGCCGCGTGGTCACGATCGACCCCAACGTCGTCAAGCTCGCGGGAGTGCGGAGCGTGCCGGTGATCAACGTCAACGACGTGGCGCTCGCGCTCAAGCCCAGCTTCGTACCCGGTGACGCCCTGTCGGTGCGCTTGGTGAAGCCAGGCGAGGAGCCGGACCAGGGCGTGGGCTATCTCGACGACGGCACCATGGTGGTCGTGGACAACGGCCGCGGCCAGATCGGCCAGACGGTGCACGTGCATGTCACGAGCACGCTGCAGACCTCGGCCGGCCGGCTGGTCTTTGCCAAGCCCGCGAGCGCCGCCTGACGTCACTTCGGCAGGCGGTTGAGCGTATACCAGCCGGTGTCGTGGAGTAGCGGCAGGCCGGCTGCGATCCCCGGAGACTCCGCCGAGCGGACGCCGGCCGCCTTGATCTCGTGCACGACGCAGGGCCGCAGGCCGCCCACGGCGAGCCTGACGCGGCGGCCATCGGCCGACACCTCCGCTCGCTCGACCGGGCAGGTCGCGAGATCAACCTCCGGGCTGCCGTAGGCCGACTGGTAGATGTGGGTGAACGAGCGGACGGCGTAGCTCGCCAGATCACCGGCCACCGCCCGGTCGGCCGGCGAGGTGAACTCGAGTTCGAAGCCGCCGGGCACGGCGCGGATCGCCAGGATCTCGAAGGGCGTGCGGCCGGTCCATGCCAGCCGCTCGAGCGCATAGTCACCGGCCCCGCGCGAGCCCCAGCCGCGGTTGGTGCCGCCGACGAACAGCGACCCGTCGGGGGCGAACTGGACCGCGAGTGACCCGCTCCTCAGCCCTTCGCGAAACCGGAAGCAGGCCCCCTGCAGCACGCCATCGACCTCCTCCAGGAAGCACCGCATCACCATCGAGTGCGACTGGTCGGCCACGAACACTTGGCCCGCGAACGGCCCGAACTTCCCGCCGCTGGTGTCGGCGGCGATCCCCGCCGCGCTCTTGCCCATCGCGTCGTAGGGAAACACGATCGCCGGGGGCCGCAGCCGCGGAATCTTGGCCACCTCGGCCGCCATCCGGCTGCCGCTCGTCGGTTCGGCCGGCTTCTCCAGGCCCGGGGCCCGGTCATACCAGGCGAAGCCGCCCGGATGCCCGACGAAGTCACCCGGCACGAGGTGTTTCAGCGAGCAGGCTCCGTTCCAGGGGCCCTGGTTGTCGGTGTAGAGCACACGGCCGGCGGCGTCGAAGCCGATGCCGCCGGGCGAGCGGATGCCCGACGTGGTGGGCACGGTCTTGCCATCGGGCGTGACCCGCACGGCCCAGCCACGGAAGGGCACCTTGCTGTCGAAACTGCCGGTCAGGCAGAGCACGACCCAGATGTCGCCCTCGCGGTCGAACTTGGAGCCGAACGCATACTCGTGGTAGTCGCCCGACACGCCCCAGCCGTCGGCCACCGTCTCGAAGGTGTCGGCCGTGCCGTCTCCGTCGGCATCCTTGAGCCGGCTCACCTCGGGCCGCTGCGTCACATACAGCCAGCCGTCCTTCCAGGCCAGGCCGAGCACCTCGTGGAGGCCGTGCGCGAACCGCGTCCAGGCGGGCTTGTCGCCGCTGGGATCGGCGACCATCCAGATCTCACCCCGCCGCGAGGCCACGGCCAGTCGGCCATCGGGCAGCCACTCGAGGGCGCCCACCTCGAGGAACGCCTCGTCGGGGATTGCCAGGGTCGTGACCGCGTAGAAGTCGGCCTCGGTGGGTTTTGGCTCCGCGGCCCGGATCGACCCCGGGCGACCGGCAACGATCGCCGCTGCGATGACCATGACGCTGATCCTGATCACGTTCACCATGCCAGTTCCTCCACGATCTCGGCGGTGCCGTCGGCCTGCCACACGACGGGAACCCGCAGTTCCGTGCGGCCATCGGCATCGTGCCTCACAGGCTCGCCCGATCCGCTCACCCGGACCTTCCACATGCTGTCCACGCGCCACCATCCGTCGCCCGCATCCTCGAGTTGGCCGGCGGCGGCACGGAAGATCGTGGTGCCCTCCTCAGGCCGACCGGTCAGACGGATCGTGCGTCGCAGCACCTGGGCCTTGCCAACGTGAGCGGGCTCATACTGCTCCTCGATCGCCAGGCCGTCGAGCGTCCAGCGAAACGTGGGCCGGCTCTTGGCGTCGAGTGAGTACCCGAGGAACCTCCCCCCGCGGGACCGTGGCGGCTCCTTGGGCCACGAGGCCGTCGCGTCGGGGAGCATCTCGATGGCCGCGGTCGCATCGGGTGTGAACACGCCGTCGCCGAGCGGCGGCTGCCAGCCCTGGCCCCGGCCGGTCCAGTGCCGGCCCGCGTCGATGAACGCGCCCCGCCAGACGAGCGCGAGCCGCATGGCCTCCGCGTCCCAGGCGAGGTGCACCCCCTCGGGGTAGCCGACGCCGATCGCCCGCGGCCCTGCGCCCTCGATGAAGTTGCGATAGATGATCGGCTGGTCGGCGGGCACCAGTTCGATGAGGTTCTGCCCTACGCCGACCGGCGGCCGCGGTTTGCGCGAACTGACATACCGCCACACCGCCTCGATCTGCCCGGCGGCGGTGCCGTCGAGGATGTCGGGATAGAAGGTCTTGCCGTCGGGCCAGGCCGCCGGCATCCGGGTGCCGGGGCGGAACGCCTGGGGATTGGCCACGTAGGCCAGAAACCATTCGTGCCGTAGCCGGACGGGCATCCGCGTCATGTCGATCAGGCCGAGGCTCTGCCCCTTGTCACCGGCGAACGAGTGGCACTTGATGCAGCCGAGGGACTTCGAGCCGACGAGGTGGCGGCCCTGATCTCCGATCTCCCGCTCGTCGTGGCCGGCGAGCGGCGGCACAGGGCAGCTCACGGCGGGGTCGGCCGCCAGCGCCGCCGCCAGCGGGTCGGCGACCGCCGCGACCCACTTGGGCATCCGCGTCGGCATCGTGGCGGTGCGATCACGGCCCCCTTCTCGAAGCACCTCGCGCAGAAACTCCGGCCGCAGCTTGGCTCCCGTCCCGGTGAGCGTGGGCGGACGACGCCCCTCGTCGCCGAGTTCGGCCTGGGTGGCGGCGAACAGCGCGTCGCGGGCCGCCTCGACGAGCACCGGCTCGCCGTCCTCGTCCTGCAGGGCGACGGCCGGCAGCACGCCCCCCTTGCCGTCGCGGTCGTGGCAGGCGTAGCAGTTATTCACGGCGAGGGAGCGGTCGATCAGTCGCTCGCGGGCGGGCGGGTCGGCGGCCGCCGGCGACCGCAGCCACTCGACCGCAGCCGTGATGCTCGCCCGCTGAGAGGCATCGAGACCATAGGCCGCCGCCGCGGCCGAGGGGCGTTCGGCCAGACAGCCGGACCCCGCCGCAGCCAACTCTGCCAGCGGCTTCGCCGGAGCCGCACCGGCGGTGGTCGGCGCGGGGCCGCGAGTCTCGTCGTCGAGCCGGTGGCAGTTCACGCAGCCCACAGCAGCAAACGCTGCCCGCCCTTCCGCGACCAGCGCCGGATCGACCGTGAACGCCGGCGCCGACGACGCGGCATCATCCGCCGTCACCGCCGGCCTGCCGTCGGCCTCGGGTGTCACATAGGCGAGCACCGACGTCCGCGGCCCGCCCGGGGGCACGACGTCGATCGCCAGCGACTCCTCGCCGTGGGCCTCGAAGTACGCCACGCGAATCGGATGGACACCCGCCGGCAGATCAACTGACCCTTGCGCCTCGCTGTGGCCGTGGATCCCATCGTGGTCCACCACGGTCGCAGCGCCGATCGTGAGCCGGCTGCCGTCGTCGCTGCCGAGGTGGAAGGCATATCGCCCCGCCCGCGGCGCGTGGAAGAAGCCCGTGAGTTCCACGACGAGCTCCTCGCGAGCTCCGGCCAACGCGAACACGTCGAGCCCCGTCACGGGCCCCGACGTCGCGGGCGGACCGAGCGTCGCGGTGTCGGGCAGACGGTTGACGAGCTTCCGCCAGGCCCGCCCTTCGAAGGCGACGGCCTTGTCGTAGCGGCCGGTCACCTCTGGCAGCGGCCCCACCAGCGCCGCCACGACGTGCCGCCGCTCGTCGTCGGAGAGCGGCAGGGCCGGCATTCGCCCGGCGGGGCGGATCACCGTCGGATCCTTGAGGAACGCATCGAGCTCCACGGGCGACCACTTCTTCGCCAGGTCGCCGAGCGGGCGGTGGTCGGCCAGCGGCGTGGCGGCTTCGCGGCGCGAACCGTGGCAGGCCGCGCAGCCGTTGCGCTCGTAGATCTGAAGGCCGGCATCGACCTTGGCCTTCTCCGACCCCGGGAAGGGTCCGGCGGCAAACGGGCCCGTCGAGGCGAGGTAGTGGACGAGCGCCGTCACGGTGCGACTGCGGCGGTCAGCCGGCAGGCCGGCAAGCAGGTCGGGCATCGTGGTGCCCGGATGCACGGCCTGCGGGTCCGCGAGGTAGGCGGCGAGCCAGGCGGGATCGAGCCTCCTGCCCACGGCGTCGAGCACGGGAGCCTGCTTCGGCGCGAGGTGCGTGAGCGACGGCCCGGCCGCGGCGTGGCAGTTC
>JBIIYH010000345.1:0-2924 GCA_044346905.1 Pirellulales bacterium | reverse complement strand
TCCGGGCCGACACCTTCCGCTCGGCCCAGATGAAGGCCAAGGCCCCGCCCGCGATCACGTTAAGCACGAGCACCGCCGATACGATCGCGGCGATGGTCCAGGCCAGCAGCCCGGAGAGCCCGAGACTCGTGAGAAAGTCGACCATCGAACGTCACCACGCCGTCGCCAAATCGGCACCGACCCACGGATTTCCCGGGCGGAAGCCGACTTCGTGAAAAATCGCACGAAGTTTGCCGTCTGCCGCCGCTTTCCACAAGTGGCGGCCGGAAAACCCCCGCCAGCCCGCTACCGGTCGATCTCGCCCATCACGATGTCCAGCGACCCGACGATCGCCGGCACGTCGGCGATCAGGCAGCCGCGACAAAGCTCGGGGGCCACCGCCAGGTTCGAGAACGAACTCGACCGGGCCCGGACCCGCCACGGAATCGCCGAGCCGTCGCTCACCAGGTAGAAGCCCATCTGCCCCTTGGGGCACTCGGTCTCGAGGTAGGCGTCGCCGGCCGGCATCTTTTCGGTGAGCTTGAGCGGCTCGCCGATCGTGCCCTTGCAGGCGGCATAGCGATCGATCGCCTGGCGGACCAGGTCCATCGACTGCACCACCTCCAGCATCCGCACGAAAAACCGGTGCCAGCAGTCGCCGAGCACGGCGTCGGCCGGCACCGCGGGGTAGGCATGGTCGCGGGGATAGTGGCCGTTTTTCTGCACGGCCACCTCGAAGGCGTAGCCGTCGTACATGTTGGTGTAGATCGCCTCGCCGTCGCGGCGGAGGTCCTGGTCCACGCCACTGCCGCGGAGCACCGGCCCCGAGCAGCCGTATTCGATCGCCAGGTCGCGGGAGAGCACGCCGATGGCCGCCGTCCGCTTCACGAAGATCGCGTTGGTGGTCAGGAGCGTGTGATACTCCTGGATGATCGGCTCGAACTGGTCGAGGAAGGCCTCGCATCGCCCCAACCAGCCCGGGGGCAGGTCGGCCGTCAGCCCGCCGACGGTGATGTAGCTGTAGGTCAGCCGGGCCCCGCAGGCCTCCTCGAACAGATCCAGGATCTTCTCCCGCTCGCGGAAGGCGTAGAGGAAGGGGCTGAAGGTGCCGAGGTCGAGGCCATAGGCCCCCATGCCGACCAGGTGGCTGGCGATCCGGCAGAGCTCGACGATCAAGACGCGGAGGTGCCGGGCCTTCTCGGAGACCTCGTATTTCATGAGCTTCTCGACGGCCAGGGCCCAGCCGAGATTCATGTTCATCGCCGCCAGATAGTCCATCCGGTCGGTGTAGGGGATCCACTGCCGGTGGGTGAGGTTCTCGCCGATCTTCTCGGCGCAGCGATGGAGGTAGCCGATGTGGGGCTCGACCTCGGAGACGATCTCGCCGTCGGTCCGAAGCACGAGCCGAAGCACGCCGTGGGTGCTCGGGTGCTGCGGCCCCATGTTGACGAGCATCTCGTCGGTGCGGACGTCGAACTCGATGATTCGGGGATCGTCGCCGGCCACGCTCGCCATGGTTACCTGCCTCTGATGCCGTGGTATTCGAGCGGCTGCTCGTAGTCTTTGCGGAGCGGGTGGCCCTCCCAGTCCTCCGGACAGAGGATCCGCCGCAGGTCGGGGTGGCCGGTGAACCAGACGCCCGAGAGATCGTAGACCTCCCGCTCGTGCCAGTCGGCCCCCCGCCACACGCCCGTGACACTCGGGAGCTCGGGCAGCTCGCCCGGAACGTCGCTCTTCCAGCGGGGCAGCTTGCACTTGAGCACCAGGCTCACCCGGGCCGGCGTGCTCCAAAGGTGGTAGATGAGTTCGGTGTGGGGCTGCCAGGAGACCTTGGCCGCCTTCTTGGAATCGGGCTCGAACCAGTCGATGCCGGTGATGCACTGCAGCGAGTCGAACCGGATCGGGCTCGACTTGGCCAGCCAGCGGCAGGCCTCGGCGATCTTCTCCGGGGCGATCTCCACCCAAGGATCGAGGGCGGTCAGGTTCTCGCCGACGACAGCGCCGGGCACCGCGTCGCGAAGCTGGTCGAGGAAGGCGGGGCCGCGGGACACGGGTTGGCGCTCTGGTCGGGGAAGGGTTGTGAGGTTCGAAAGCGACCCGCTCAGGCCGCCCGCGACGACGGTGCGGCAGCCCGCTCGGCCGAGACGGCCCGCACCCAGTCGAGGTCGCCGCGATACCAAACGTAGGCGAAGCCGACGAGCAGGATCGCGTAGAAAAAAGCCATGTCCACAAGCGCGGTGCGGGCGAGCTTGCCGGCGGCGTCGGTCACCGACCATTCGCCGAGGGCCTGGGCGGGCGTGGGCTCGGGCCGACCGACGGCCGACGCCCGGGCGCCAGCCCACGCGATCTTGTCGGCCATCGACTCGCGAAGCACGTCGGTGGCCGGGGCCGTGGGCGAGCGGATGCCGAGTTCCCGCATCACGCCGTTCGCGGCCGGGGTGAGTTCGCCGTCGGCGGTCACCGTGACGAGCGCCGGATCGGTCAGCTCCGTCGCCTTGCCGAACACGGTGGCCCAGGGGAAGAACAGTGCCACCTCGACGTCGAAAATGATGAACAGGAGCGCCACCACGTAGAACCGCAGGTCGAACTGCACGAAACTCGAGCCGATCGTGGGCTCGCCGCACTCGTAGACCTCGAGCTTTTCGGTGTTCGGCTCCCGCGGCCGTACCAGCCAGCCGACGATCAGGTTCACCGCCAAGAACGCCCCGCCGACGGCCACGAACAGGGCCAGAAAGCCGGCGATGACGACGGGGTCGACGAGATTCATGGGGATCACCGGGCGTGGAGGGCGGTTACTGGTTGGGGCCGCCGTGGACGGGTTCGACGATCACCTTCGCGGCTGCCACGGCCGTGGGGTTGAGCGACGACCGCCCCCAGGCCACCTCGACCGGCAGCCGGGCGAAGTCCACGATCGTGCCGTCGCGGCTGTAGCAGGAGAGGTCGAG
>JBIIYH010000094.1:0-10453 GCA_044346905.1 Pirellulales bacterium | reverse complement strand
AGTCTCGGGCTCTCCGGGCTGCTGGCCTGGACCATCGCCGCGATCGTATCGGCGGTGCTCGTGCTTAACGTGATCGCGGGCGGGGCCTTGGCCTTCATCTGGGCCGAGCGGAAGGTGTCGGCCCGGATCCAGGACCGGCTCGGGCCCACCCGCACGGGCGGCCGGTTCGGCTGGCTCCAGTCGCTGGCCGACGGCATCAAACTCTTGGCCAAGGAAGATCTGATGCCCGACGGGGCCGACGGGCTGCTCTTCCGGCTCGCCCCCTATGTGAGCTTCTGCGCCTCGTTCTGTGCCTTCATCGCGCTGCCCTTCGCCTTCGACGTGGTGGGCCAGCGGCTGAACGTGGCCGTGTTCTTCGTGGTCGCCGTTTTGGGCCTCGAAGTGTTCGGCGTGATCCTGGCGGGCTACGCCTCGGCCTCGAAGTGGTCGCTGTTCGGGGCGATGCGGGAGGCCGCCCAGGTGGTCAGCTACGAGGTGCCGCTGGGCATGTGCGTGGTGGTGCCCGTCATGCTCGCCGGCAGCATGGACATGGTCACGATTGCCGAGAAGCAGGCCGGCTGGTTCTGGAACTGGTATCTCTTCCACGACCCCTTCACGTTCGTCGTGTTTTGGGTCTACGTGACCTGCGCCGTGGCCAGCGTCAACCGCGCCCCTTTCGACCTGGCCGAGGCCGAGAGCGAGCTCGTGGCCGGCTTCCACACGGAGTATTCCGGGCTCCGCTGGAGCTACTTCTTCATGGCTGAATACGGCTCGATGTTCCTGGTGAGCGCGATGGCCGCCGTCTTGTTTCTGGGGGGCTGGAACGGCCCGATCCCGGTGGCCACCTTGCTCGGCCTCTCCGAGGGCACGGGCGACACGGCGCCCTATGCCGTGCGGCTCTTGGGCCTCGTGAACCTCGTCGGCAAGGCCTCGCTAGGCGTGATCATCATGATGTGGATCCGCTGGACGCTGCCGCGGCTGCGGATCGACCAGGTGATGAGCACCTGCCTCAAATACTGCACGCCGATCGCGGCGGTGATGTTTGCCGGGGCGATGCTCTGGAAGATCACGCTTCCGGGCGGCCTGATGCCGGGCGTCGGCCGGCCGGGCGGCGAGATCCGTGAGGGCTGGCTGGAGGGGCCGGGCGGACGGGCCGCGGCGAAGCCGGTTGCGGAAGGCGAGAAGGTGGCCCAGGCGACTCGGGAGGTGACGCCATGATCCCCTCGCTCGTAGCTCCCCAGGCGGTCTTCGCTCTGGCGACCCTGCCGGTGGCGGCCATCAACTGGCACTCGTTCTTCTTTTTGCTCTTCGCGGGGCTCGCCTGCGGGTTCGCGGTGGCCGTGGTCGCCGCCACGAACGTCGTGCGGATGGCCCTCTATCTCGTGCTCTCGCTGGCGGCGACGGCGGGGCTCTTCCTGCTCGCCGGCGCCGAGTTCGTGGGCGCGATGCAACTGATGATCTACGTCGGCGGCACGCTCGTGCTGCTCGTGTTCGGCGTGATGCTCACCGCGCAAGCGCCCTTCGTTTCGATCGCCACCAGCGGCGGTGACCGGGCCCTGGCGGGCGTGGTGGGGCTCGCCCTGCTCGGGGCACTCCTGATGGCGGCGCTCTCCGTGCCCGCCTGGCGGGCGCCCGCGTCGGGCAGCCTCGCCGAGCCGGCGGCCACGCCGCTGGGCATGGCGCTCGTGGGCGTGCGGGTCGATGAGCCGGCGGCGGGCACTCCCCAGGCGGCCGTGCGGCCCGGCTATCTCCTGCCCTTTGAGATCATCTCGGTCCACCTGTTGGTGGTGCTGGTCGGCGCTGCGTATCTCGCCCGGGCCAAGCGGCGGAAGACGCAGCGGGCGATCGACGTGGCCGCGTCGGTCCAGCCGCCGGCCTCGGTGGCCGAGCATGCTGCCATCGGCCGCGGGCCGGCCGGGGCGGGCTCCATCCTCTCGGGCGGCCCGGTGCTCACGGGAGGCTCCCGATGATCGGTTCCTTCGCCGCTTCGCCGCTGTTGGGATTTCTCATCACCGAGCCCGTCAGCGTGGCCCACTATCTCGTGGTGGGCGCCGTCATGTTCACCGCCGGCGTGGCCTGCATGGCCACCAAACGGAACGCCCTCGGCGTCTTGATGGGCATCGAACTGGTGCTCAACGGGGCCAACGTCAACTTCGTGGCCTTCGCCTCGCCCTATCTCGCCGGCGACGGGGCCCGCTCGCTCGGGCTCGACGGCCAGGCGATCGCGGTGTTCGTGATCGTGTTGGCGGCCGCCGAGGCGGCCGTGGCGCTGGCCATCACGCTCAACTTCTACAACAACCACGCCACGGTCGACGTCGATCGGGCCGATGACCTCAAGGGCTGAGCCCCGCGCCGCCACCGTTCACCTGCATGGATCTCGCCGCCCAACTTCCGCTCCTGCTCGGCCTGGCCTGGCTCACGCCCTTGGCCTCGTTCGTGCTGATTCTGTTTTTTGGCCCGCGGATGGGCCCGCACGGCCGCAACGCCGCCTGGGTGGCCACGGCGGCGATCGTGACCTCGCTCGTGCTCTCGCTGACGGCGTTCTTCGTGTGGATCGGCGCCCATCCCGTCACGGCGAGCCACCACGGCGGCCACGGTGAGCACGCCCTCTTCGAAGCCGAGCCCGAGCCCGCGGCAGGCACGGCCTACGCGGCCGAGTCGCCCGGCAAGCCGGCGGATGCCGACGCCGGCCATGACGACCACGCCGGCGGCAGTCATGGCGACGATCATGCCGACCACGGCGAGGCCCACGGCCCGATCGCCTATTCCGGCGACTGGTACACGCTCTATCAAGGCGGCCGGCTCAAGCTCTCGATCGGCTGGTATATCGACGCCCTCACCATCCTGATGTTCGTGGTGGTGACCTTCATCGCCACCTGCATCCACGTCTACGCGTCGGGCTACATGCACGACGAGCTCCACGACGTCACCGACCACGAGGTGACGCTGGCCGACGGCCACCACCTTCACCGCCCCGGCCGGTTTCCCCGGTTCTTCCAGGCACTGTCGCTGTTCTGCTTCTCGATGCTCGGAATCCTGATCGCGGGCAACCTGGCGATGGTGTTCGTGTTCTGGGAGCTGGTGGGCATCTGCTCCTGGTTCCTGATCGGCTTCTACTACGAGCGGAAGAGTGCCTCGACCGCGGCCAACAAGGCCTTCATCGTCAACCGCGTGGGCGACTTCGGGATGCTGATCGGGCTGATGGCCCTGTGGGGCGCCCTCGGCACGCTCCACTTCGGCGACTCGAAGACGGCCGGCCCCGACGGCGCGGTGGTGGAGTCGCCCGGCCTGTTCAGCCTGTTCCGCCCGGCGGAGACCGATCATGCCCTGCGGGTGCCCGACGGCATGGTGACCGCCGCCGCCGCCGCCGAGGTGGCCACGATCGCCGCCGACCATGCGGCCAGCCCGGCCGACGGAGCCAGCGAGATCGCCGCCCGCGTGCCCGGCTGGCGGGAGGCGGGCCTGGGCCGGTGGCTGCTCTTCATCGCGGGCGTCGGGATCTTCGCCGGCTGCGTGGGCAAGAGCGCCCAGTTCCCGCTCTTCGTCTGGCTCCCCGACGCGATGGAAGGGCCCACGCCCGTCTCGGCGCTCGTGCACTCCGCGACGATGGTGGCCGCCGGCGTGTATCTCACGGGCCGGTTCTATCCCGTCCTTTCGCCCGACGTGCTGCTCGTGATCGCCTACGTGGGCGGGATCACGCTCTTCATCGCGGCCACGATCGCGCTGGTCGCCAACGACATCAAGCGGGTGCTCGCCTACTCCACCGTCAGTCAGCTCGGCTACATGATGCTGGCCCTCGGCGTGGGAGGCTGGGCGGCCGGCCTGTTCCACCTCGTGACCCACGCCTTCTTCAAGAGCCTGCTCTTCCTCTGCTCAGGCTCGGTGATCCACGCCTGCCACACCAACGACATGCGGAAGATGGGCGGCCTGCTCAAGGCGATGCCGTGGACGGGCTACACGATGCTCGTCGGCTGCCTGGCGATCATCGGGGCGGGGATCCCGTTCGTGATCGGCCTCTCGGGCTACTACTCGAAGGACGCGATCCTGGCCCAGGCTCTCTCCTTCGCCCAAGCCAACCCGAGCCACTGGATCCTGTTCTATGCCGTGGCCGGCGGCGCGGCCCTCACGGCCTTCTACATGTTCCGGCTCTGGTTCATGACCTTCCTGGGCCAGCCCCGCGACCACCACATCGCCGAACATGCCCACGAGTCGCCGAACGTGATGGTGGCCCCGCTGGCAGTGCTGGCGGTGCTCGCCGTGGTGGCGGGCTGGACGCTGCCGGGCGGCTTCGGCCTGGCGAACCTCCTGGAGCAGGCCCGTCCCGCGGGCACGGTCGAGGGCATGACCGGCGGCTTCGCCTTCGGTCAGTCGCTCACCTTCCCGGCGGAATACAAGAGCCACGAGGGGGCGATCCACAAGACGGCCACGATGACCGCCTTCGCCACGGCACTCGGCGGCGTCTTGCTGGCGGCGGCGATGTATCTCTGGAAGGTGCTCTCGCCCGCGGCCGTGGCGGCCACCTTCCGCCCGCTGTATTCATTCCTGGCTGGCCGCTGGTATTTCGACGAGCTCTACGACGCCCTGTTCGTGAAGCCCGCCCTCGGGATCGCGAGCCTGGCCTCGGGCGTCGATCGGGGCCTGATCGACAAGCTGATCGACGGCATCGCCTGGGCCGCCCGCCGGCTGGCCGGGATCGACGCCTGGATCGACCGCACGGTGGTGGACGGCCTGGTCAACGCGACGGCTGCCGCCACCTGGAACACGGGCCTCAAGCTTCGTGGCCTGCAGACCGGCCGCCTGCGTCAATACGTGATGTTCATCGTCGTGGGCACGGTGGCGCTGTTCGTGCTGGCCTCGCTCGCCTTCCGGGCAACCGTCACCGGCTGATTCCCCGACCGCTCCGCACCCTTCAGACACCTTCGCACTTCCGCCACGGATCCGACCATGACCCCCGCCGACGCCCTCTCCCAGCCTGCCCTCTGGCCCCTCACGGCGATCGTGTTCCTGCCGGCCATCGTGGCGGCGGTGCTCGCCCTGCCGATCATTCCCAAGGGCCGCGATGAGCTGATCCGCTGGATCACGCTGGCCACCACGGCGGTCGTGTTCGTGCTCTCGCTGTGGATGGCCTGGCCTGGCCTGTTCGGGGCCAAGGGGCCGGCCCAGTTCACGGTCGGTGAGCCCGGGATGCAGCTGGTGGTCAGCAAGCCCTGGATTCCCTCGTTCAACATCGAATACCTGCTGGGCGTGGATGGGATCAGCATGCCGCTGGTCGTCTTGACCACGTTCCTCTCGCTTTTGGCCTGTGCGGCCAGCTGGCCGATCACCAAGCACGTCAAGGCCTACCACGTGCTGTTTCTCTTGCTCGTGACCGGCATGCTGGGGGTGTTCGTGTCGCTCGACTTCTTCCTGTTCTACGTGTTCTGGGAGGTGATGCTCCTGCCGATGTACTTCCTGATCGGCATCTGGGGCGGCCCGCGCCGCGAGTACGCGGCGATCAAGTTCTTCCTCTACACGCTGCTCGGCTCGGTCCTGATGCTGCTGGCGATCCTGATGCTCTACTTCACGAGCGACCTGCGGATGCTGTCGCCCGAGCAACTCGAGGCGGCCCACGTGGTCAGTCCGGCCCTCGACGCCGCCGCCCGGGCCGATGCGGTGGCCGCCATCAAGACCGCCGCCGAGCCGGTCCACACCTTCAATCTCCTGGCGCTGGCCAAGATCGGCCAGCTGCCGAACTCGCCCTTCGCGGCGGCCACCGTCTGGGGCTGGTCGCTCGAGAACTGGGCCTTCCTGCTGCTCTTGATCGGGTTCGTGATCAAGGTGCCCGTCGTGCCGGTGCACACCTGGCTGCCCGACGCCCACGTCGAGGCCCCCACGCCGATCTCGATGATCCTGGCCGGCGTGCTCTTGAAGCTCGGCGGCTATGGGATCCTCCGGATCTGCTATCCGATCTGCCCCGGCGGCGGGCTCACGCTCGCCTGGCTCGTCTGCGGACTGGGCGTGGTCTCGATGGTCTACGGGGCCTTCGCGGCCCTGGCCCAGAAGGACTTCAAGCGGATGGTGGCCTACAGCTCGGTCAGTCACATGGGCTACGTGATGCTCGGCCTGGGCGTGTGGAGCGCGGTGGCGGGCAACGAGTTTCGCTGGGACGCCTGGGCCCAGGGCGTGAACGGCGCGATGTTCCAGATGCTGGCCCACGGCTTCTCCTCGGCCGGGATGTTCTTCATGGTGGGCGTGCTCTACGACCGGGTGCACCACCGCAACCTCGAGGAGTTCGGCGGGATCTTCAACCGGATGCCGGTTTACGCCTCCCTCGCCATCGCGATCTTCTTCGCCGGCCTCGGCCTGCCTGGGCTGTGCGGTTTCATCGGCGAGGTGCTCGTGACGCTCTCGGCCTGGAACTACAGCAAGATCCTGGCCGTGATCTCGGCCTTCACCGTGATCCTGACCGCCGGCTACATCCTGTGGGCGATCCAGCGGGTGTACCTCGGCGCTGAATACAAGGGCCCCCACGGCGACCACCTGACGCCGATGACCGGCCGCGAGCTGGCGATCGCCACACCGCTGGTGTTCCTGGCGATCCTGTTCGGCGTCGCCCCGCAGCTGCTCTTCAACTACGTCACCCCGACGGTCAACCGCCAGGTCGAGACGCTGGCCGACTGGACCAGGGCGGTGCGGCCCGACTTTCCGGCCACTCCGGCGGTGCAGACGGCCGCCGCAGACGTGAGCCACGACTTGGCGGAGCGGGAGTGACCATGGATCTCGGCACCCTTGTCTCCGGCACGATCAACGACACGCTCAGCGTGTCGCTGCCGCTGTTCCGCACGGAGTTGGCGATCGCCGCGACCACGGTGCTCGTGCTGCTTTGCCGGATGCTGCCGGTGCTCCGCTGGCTCGACTCAGGCGCCGTGGCCCTGGGCGGGGCCTGCTTCGCCGCCTGGTATGGCTGGGTCGATCTCCAGGCGGTGCCGCAGGCGGGCGAGTTTCGCCAGGAACTCTTCGGCGGCCTCGTGGTGTTCGACTCGCTGACGGCCTATGTCCGGCTGCTCCTGGCCGCCTTCCTCGTGGCCTACATCGTGTTCACGAAGGTCACGGGCATTCCCGACCGCGAGGACGGCGCCGACTTCTACGTGCTCGTGCTCGGGGCGACGCTCGGCATGTGCCTGATGGCCTCGGCCAACCACCTGTTGATGGTGTTCATGGCCGTCGAGATGGCGAGCGTGCCCTCCTACGCCCTGGCCGGCTTCCTCAAGGGCCGCAAGGCGAGCTCCGAGGCGGCGCTCAAGTATGCCGTGTATGGAGCCGGGGCGGCCGGCATCATGCTCTACGGGATCTCGCTGTTGGCCGGCGTGCTCGGCACCTGCCACCTGCCGAGCATGGCCGCCGAACTCGGCCGGATCGTGGGCGAGGGCAAGGCGAGCGGTGAGATCATGGTGCTCTCGCTCGGCGGGCTGATGCTGGCCGTGGGGCTGGCCTTCAAGCTCTCGGCCGTGCCCTTCCACTTCTGGTGCCCCGACGTGTTCGAGGGGGCCGCGGCCGAGGTGGGGGCGTTTCTCTCCGTGGCCAGCAAGGCGGCGGCGGTCGCGCTCGCCGTGCGGCTTGTCTTCGGGCTGGGCACGCTCCCAGGGGGCGAGGCGGCCGGTGCCGTCGCGACCGGCCTGGCGGATGTTCGCCACTTCATGGCCTACCTCGTGGCCGCGATGGCGGCAGCCACCTGCACGCTGGGCAATCTCGCCGCCTACGGGCAGACCAACATGAAGCGGCTGCTCGCCTACTCGACGGTGGCCCACGCGGGCTACCTGATGATGGGCGTGGCCGCGGCCACGGCGCTCGCCGGCGTGGCTCCGGCCCGGGCCCAGGACGCTGTCGCGGCGCTCGCCTTCTACCTCGGCACGTATCTGTTCATGAATCTGGCCGCCTTCGCGATCGTGGCCGTGCTGCGGAACCAGCTGCGAAGCGAGGAGATCGCCGCCTACGCCGGGCTCGTGCGGACGAACCCTGGGATGGTCGTGGCCATGGGCGTGGTGCTCGTGAGCCTGATCGGCCTGCCACCGTTGGCGGGCTTCGTGTCCAAGTTCCTGGTCTTCGCGTCGCTCGTCTCGGCCTTCCGGGCCGGGGCCGAGCAGCCGCTGATGCTCGCGCTCTTGATCGTGGGCGGCATCAACACGGTGATCAGCCTCTTCTACTACCTGCGGGTCTTGAAGGTGATGACGTTCGACCCGCTGCCGGAAGGCCGATCATCGGAGCCGGCCGGGCCGGTCTCGCTCGCCGGTGGCCTGGTGACGGCGTTGGCCGTGCCGGTGGTCGTGCTGGGCATTCTCTGGGGCGGCCTCTACGGCTACGCCCAGCTCGCCGGATCGTTCGCCTCCTGAGCCGCCCTCAAACACAGCTTCCCGGTCATGCCCACGTCACCCGCACTCGTCCGCCTGCTCGAGATCCTGCAGCCGTCGCTGGCGATGTATCTGGGCGACTCCGGCATCTGGAGCTATCCGGGGCCCGAGGAACTTCGCCTGGCGCTGGCCGCCCTCGTCTCGGATCATCGGCAGGTGGCTGACCGGGCTGCGCTGATCCTGGAGGAGCGGGAGGTGCCGGTGCCGAAGACCGTCTACCCGATCTCGTTCTCCGGCTGGCACGACGTGGACCTCCAGCACATCCTGCCGCGGATCGTGGCGGGCTTGAAGCGGCAGGAAGCGGAACTCGATCGCTTGGCCGCGACCCCCGACGACGCCACCGCCGCCGGCCTGGCGGCCGAGGCCGCCAAGACCACCCGGCAGCACGTGGCCGCCCTGGACCAGATCGCCGTCAAGCTCCGGGCCGGCCTGTCGGCCAAGCCCGCGGCGACGTGACGGCGACGTCCAGCGTGGGTTCGGGGTTGCCCGTGCCATCTCGCCGGACGCTTCCTACGCGACCAATCCGCCTACGGCGGATCGGTGCCCGCCTGCCCTCCGGTCGCTCGATGCTGACCTCGCTTCGCCATCCTGGCTTCGCTCGGTCAGCAACGCCGCTCGATTGGCACGGGCAACCCCTCACGGCAGCGCGTAGAAGCCACGGCAATCATGGAGCGAGACGACTGTGACCATGACCTACTTTGACAGCCACTGCCATCTCGACCCGATGCGATACGGGGCCGACCTGCCGGGCGTGCTCGCCCGGGCCCGGGCGGCGGGCGTGACCGGGATGGCCGTGATCGGTACGCGGGCCGCCGACAGCGAGGCGGCCGCCGACCTTGCCGCCCGCGAGCCGGGCCTGGTGGCCGCTGCGGGCATCCATCCCAATGACACGGCCGAGGTCGAGCCCGACGAGTGGGACCGGATCGTGAGGCTCGTCGAGGGGGGCCGCGTGGCGGCTGTCGGCGAGACGGGGCTCGACTGGTATCGCACGACCGCGCCGGCGGAGGTGCAGCGTGAGTTTTTCGACCGCCACATCCGTCTGGCCCAAAAAACAGGGCTGCCGCTGGTGATCCACACCCGCGAGAGCACCCGCGACTGCCTCGACATGCTCCGGGAGGCGGTGGCCCGCGCGCCGCTGGCCGCGATCCTCCACTCCTTCACCGGCACTGCCGCCGAGGCGGCCGAGGCGATCGACCTGGGGTTCTGCCTGGGTTTCGCCGGCATGATCACCTTCCGCTCGGCGGCCAATCTTCGGGAGGTGGCCAAGACCGTGCCGCTCGAGCGGCTGCTCGTCGAGACCGACAGCCCGTTTCTCTCGCCGGAACCGCTCCGCGGCAAGCGGAACGAGCCGGGCAATGTGATCCACACGGCCGCCTGCCTGGCCCTGGCCCGCGGCGAGCCGCTCGCCGCCTTCGCCGCCGCCACCACCGCCAACGCCCGGCGGGTGTACCGGTGCGGGTCGGCCGCGTAAGATCCCGCTCGTTCACGCACCAGCCCCGCGAGGAGCCTCCACCATGGTCCGCACCCCCTCCACGATGCTGCCCCTGGGCACCGTCGCCCCCGACTTCGACCTGCCGAACGTGGACGGCCGGATGGTGGACTATGCCGCCGCCGCCGGGCCGAAGGGCACCGTGGTCATGTTCATCTGCAACCACTGCCCGTTCGTGAAGCATGTCGCTGACGAGCTGGCCCGGCTCGGCCACGAGTACTTGCCCCGGGGCATCGGCTTCGCCGCGATCAGCTCCAACGACGTGGCCACCCACCCGGCCGACTCACCCGAGCAGATGGTGGCCGAAGCCGACGAGCGGGGCTACCCGTTCCCCTATCTCTACGACGAGACCCAGGAGGTGGCCAAGGCCTACCACGCGGCCTGCACTCCTGACTTTTATCTTTTCGACGCCGACCGGAAGCTCGTCTACCGCGGGCAGCTCGACCCGAGCCGGCCCGGGGGCGACTTGCCCGTCACGGGCCGGGACCTGCGGGGGGCGATCGACTCGCTCCTGGCCGGCAAGCCGCCGGTGTCGGAGCAGGTGCCGAGCCTCGGCTGCAACATCAAGTGGAAGCCCGGCAACGAGCCGGGGTATTTC
>JBIIYH010000344.1:0-2954 GCA_044346905.1 Pirellulales bacterium | reverse complement strand
GCACGTGGTGTTTCTCGATTCGGCGCTGGTCGATCCTGCGCCCGATCCGACTGCCACGGCCGGCGATGAACCGGCGCTGCCGCCGCTGGGCCGCTGGTCGTTCGTGGCGGCCGATCCCATTCACACGATCGAGGTGGGGCCCGGGGCCGACCCGGCTCAAGTGGCCGCCGGCTTCGCCGCGGTCCGCCGACTGCTCGCCGACCTCGCCACGCCCACGATCCCCGGCCTGCCCCCGTTTCAAGGCGGCCTGGCCGGGCTGATCTCCTACGACGCCGGGCTCGCGCGGCTGGGCCTCGCCCCGCCCCCCGCCCTGCCACCCGCAGTGCCGCTGGTCTCGCTCCATCTTTACGACGTCGTCTTCGCCTACGACCACCTGCTCGGTCGCGGCTGGTTCATCTCCCAGGGCGTGCCCGCCCGCGGCCCCGAGGCCCGGCGGCGTCGGGCCGCCGAGCGGCTGGAGGCCTTGCTCGCGGCCGGATCACCCCGGCCCCTGCCGCCGCAGCCCACCGCCGCGACACCGCAAGGCTCGCCCCTCCCCTCCCGGCCCGCGATTCACACCTCGCACCCGCCCGAGGCCTACCGCCAGATGGTCGAGGCCGGGATCGAATCGGTGCTGGCCGGCGACATCTTCCAGGTGAACCTCGCCCAGCGGCTCGCGCTCGCCACGGCCGTCGATCCGATCGCCCTGCATCGGGCCGCCCGGCGGATCAACGCCGCCCCGTTCGCAGCCTGCTTCGACACCGGAGCCGCCCACCTCGTGAGCATGTCGCCCGAGCGGTTTCTGCAGGCGGCCCGCGGCACCATCCGGATGCACCCCATCAAGGGCACCCGCCGCGTGCTCGCCCGGCCCGAGGCCGATCTCTACGCCGGTGCCGACCTCGAGGCGAGCGCGAAGGACCGGGCCGAAAACATGATGATCGTGGACCTCGTGCGAAACGACCTGGCCCGCGTCTGCCGGCCGGAGAGCGTCCGCGTCGAGGCGCTCTGCCGGCTGGAACGGTTTCGCTACGTGCAGCACCTCGTGTCGGTCGTGGCCGGCCGTCTCCGGCCGGGCCTCGGCGTCGTGGACGCACTTCATGCGGCGATCCCCGGCGGCAGCGTGACCGGCGCGCCCAAGCACCGAGCCTGCGAGATCATCTCCGACCTCGAGCAGGTGGCCCGCGGGGCCTACTGCGGCTGCCTCGGCTACCTCGGCCTCGACGGCACGGCCGACTTCAATCTGCTGATCCGCACCTTCGTGGTGGGCGAGGGGCGAGTCAGCTTCTCGGCCGGCGGAGGCGTGACGGCGGCGAGCGAGCCGGCGGCCGAGCACGCCGAGTCGCTCCACAAGGCCGAGGGCATGCTCCGCGTGCTCGACGAGCTGGGCATCGGCGGAGGCGGCGCATGATCGTCGTCCTCGACAACCGCGACAGCTTCGTCTTCAACCTCGCCCGCCACCTGCGGCTGCTGGGCGTGTCGGTGGCGGTCGTGCCGGCCCACACGACGAGCGTGGCCGACCTGCGGCGACTGCGGCCGGCGGCGGTCGTGATCTCGCCTGGCCCCTGCACCCCGGCCGAGGCGGGCTGCTCGCTGGAGGCGGTGCGGACCTTTCGCGGCCACCTTCCGATCCTGGGCGTGTGCCTCGGCCATCAGGCGATCGCCGCGGCCCTCGGAGCGCGGATCGTGCGGGCGACGCCGATGCACGGCCGCACGAGCGGCATCCTCCATGACTCGGTCAATCTCTTCGCCGGGATCCCCAGCCCGATGACCGCTGGCCGCTACCACTCGCTGGTGGTCGAGCCGGAGTCGCTGCCCGACAGCCTCACGATCACCGCCCGCGACGCCGCGGGCACGATCATGGCGATCGCCGACGAGCCCCACGCGATCCACGGCGTGCAGTTTCACCCCGAGTCGATCCTCACGCGGCACGGCTTCCGGCTGCTGGCCAACTTCCTCGACCTGACGGGCCTGCCGCATCTCGGCCGGTTCGCCGACCTCTTGGACGACGACGTCGCCGCGCAGGCCGAGCGGCCCGAGCCCCCGCCCACCCCGCCGCCCGTCGCCGGGCATGCGGTCACCTTCTAAGCGGTCGATGCCCGTTCCGGCGTCAGGGGAATGCCCGGGGAATGGGCGGATGGGGCGATTCTGCTGCCCGCCGAGCTGTGACTCACATTTTTCTCACGAGTCGGCAGGTGGCGTTTTGCCCCATGAAAACAAGCGACTTTGGCCCCTCCGCGGCAGGCCGCCCCGAGGGTGATCCGGTGAAGTGGCACGCCACTTGCACTCTTTCTCGCGGCGGAAATCTGACGCGGCAGGATGCTGCGTCGCGGTGATTTCGGCACAGCGGAGGTGCTCGATTTCTTTCAACTCGAGAGGCGTGTGATGGTGTCTCGCATGATGCGATGGTTGGTTCCCGGCTGCGTGCTGGGCTGTTTTCTGCTCCTGGCTGCCGCGGCTTTGGCGCCCGTGACGGCCTGGGCCCAGGATGCGGCGGCGACCGAAGAAGCCCCCGCGGCGGCTCCGGCGGCCGAGGCTCCGACGCCTCCCACGTCCGAGGATGTCTACAAAAACCTGTGGGTCGCCGCCGACACCGTGTGGGTGCTCGTCTGCGGCATGCTGGTGTTCTTCATGAACCTCGGCTTCGGGTGCGTCGAGTCGGGATTCGCGCGGGCCAAAAACTGCGTCAACATCCTGTCGAAAAACTTCGTCGTCTTCGCGGCGACCTGCATCGGTTTCTATCTGATCGGATGGGACTTGATGTTCGGTGCCGGTGACGGAGCGTTCATCGGCAGTTCAGGCTCATGGATGGTCGGAGCCGAAGACAACAGCCCCAAGGTGGGCAGCGAGTACGTCGGCAAGTATGGCGCGATCAGCTGGGCCAGCGTGCCGCTGTGGACGAAGTTCTTCTTCCAGCTCGTGTTCGCGGGAACGGCCGCCACGATTGTTTCCGGGGCCGTGGCTGAGCGGATCAAGTA
>JBIIYH010000342.1:0-2977 GCA_044346905.1 Pirellulales bacterium | reverse complement strand
GCCAGCCGGCCGCGGATCTCGTCGATCAGGAGCATCACGCGGAGCGTCGCCTCGCCGTCGAGCCCCGCCTCGGTCGCCGCGGCGATCGCGACGGGATAGTAGTCGTTGTGGCCGAACTCCCCGGCCGCGCGGCCCTTGGCCGGATCGGAGCCGAAGTTGGTGCCGTTGGAATCCCACTCCCGCACGGCCGAGGCATTCGCGACCACGGCCCGCTCGGTGAGACACCGCCGGCTCGAGCCGAAGCAGACCGCCCCGCGGCTGCCGGTCGCCGGGGCGATGCCGAGCGCCTCCCGCCGGAGCACGGTGGGGGCGTTCGCGGCATGGGCGAGCGCGGAGACGCCGCAGCCGACGCTGTCGAGATGGAATCGCTCGAGCAGGTCGAGCGTCGGCCCGCCGATCGGCTGCGGGTCGCGGGCAAGAAAGTCGAGCGCGTAGGCGGCCAGGCCGCGAGCCTGGTTGGTGTCGGCGGGCAGGAGCCGCGTTGGCCCGAGGGGTGGGGCTGTCGTCGGTCTGGTCATGGAGGCCTGGCTGAGAAAGTCGAGCCCGGTCGGGCAGAGGCGTGTTGTACCCTGCGGCCGTCGATCCACGGGCGGACCGGATACAATCTGCTCCATGGATCCAACCCGACTGGGACCGTACACGATCCGCGGGCGGCTCGGCCGCGGCGGCATGGGCACGGTGTACGAGGGCGTGGACGAGGCCGGGGTGAGCGTGGCGGTCAAGACGCTTTCGGCCCACCTGGGAGACGACCCGGGCCTGCGGCGGCGGTTCGAGGCCGAGATCGAGGCGCTCAAGGGGCTCAGGCATCCCGGGATCGTGAGGCTCCTGGCCTTCGGCGAGGACGAAGGGCGGCCGTTCTTCGCCATGGAACTCGTCCGCGGCCGGAGCCTGGAGGAGATCCTGAAGTCGGGGAGGCGATTCGACTGGCCGGAGGCGACGGCGATCGCGGCCGACATCGCCCGGGCCCTGAAGGCGGCGCACGATCAGGGAATCATTCATCGGGATCTCAAGCCTGCGAACCTCCTGTTTCCCGATGGGCCGGCCCCCGGCAGCCGCGTCAAGCTCGCCGACTTCGGCATTGCCCGGCTGTTCGGCGACACGGGCCACACCCAGGCCGGCACGGTCGTGGGCACCGCCGAGTACATGGCGCCCGAGCAGGCGGCCGGCGGGCCGGTGGATGCCCGGGTCGATCTCTACGCGCTCGGGCTGGTGATCTTCGCGATGCTCACCGGACGGCCGCCGTTCCGGGGCGGCGAGATCGCCGAAGTGCTGCGGCGGCAGCGGTCGGAGCAGCCGCCGCGGGTCTCGGCGATCGTGCCGGAGGTGCCCCCGGCGGTCGATGACCTCGTGGCCCGGCTGTTGGCCAAGGAGCCCGCGAGCCGGCACGCCAGTGCCCTGGCGGTTGGCCGAGCCCTTGCGGCGATCGAACCACCGGCCCGGCAAGTGGACCGCGGGCGACCCGACGTCGAGTCGGCGGGGTCCGCCGACCGGCCGTCGAGCGACAAGCCTACCGTCGCAATGCCGGCGAGCGGGCCGCCGGGAGTGGACCTCCTGGCAGTGACGCGCATGACGGAGAACCACGTCGATTCCGGACCGACGCAGCCCTGGCTGCAGCCCACCTCACCCCTGGCCGCCTCGCTGGCCCACCGCGCCACCCAGCCCAACCGCGGCACGCCTGTCGCGGCTGCGGGCGAGAGCCGGTTCACCACGGTCGAGGAACTTCACCAGGCCGCCCGGGCCGAGGCACAACGCACGGCTCGCCGTGATCACTGGCTGAGACTCGCCGTGGCCGCGAGCTTGCTGGCCGCCCTGGCTGCAGGCGGCTACGCCGCGCTCAAGCCCGTGACGGCCGACCAACTTCACGCCCGGATCCGCGGGATCGCCGACCGAGCCGCCGGCGACCTGCGGGATGCCGACTCGCTGATCGAACAGTTCCTGGCGCGGTTTCCCGACGATCCGCGGGCCGCCGAGATCCGGGAACTCGACCACGAGTTGCGGATCGACGCGCTCGACCGCCGGACCCGTCGGCGGCCCCGCGATGATGCTGCGCTCGAGCCCGTCGAGCGGGACTACCGGGCCGCGATCGCCCGCGAGCCAGAGAGCCCGGTGGCCTGCCTGGCCGCCCTGGAGGCGATCCTCTCGCTGCACGACGGCGACCATGCCGCTGACCCCGCCGACGCGCGGTTGTGGTTCGACCTGGTCCGTCGACAGATCGACCGCGTCGAGCCCCTGGCCGACCGCGAGCGACAGGAGGATCTCGCTCGGGCCGCCGCCACGCTCGCCGAGGCCGAATCGCTCGCGACCGAGGCCGACATGGCGCCGCCCGCGGAACGGGCCCGGCTGGCAGCGCGACGGCGGGAACTGCTCGCAGGGCTCGTCGAGATCTACGCGCCGCGGCCGCATGCCGCCGAGCCCGTGGCCGAGGCCCGCCGGTTGCTCGCCGAGACGGAGCCCGCCGCCGACTGAGCCCACACTCTTTCCCAAGTTCTGCTGCCCGCCGAGACCATGCCCTCATGACAAGCCGACCCAGCGCCGACCCCGCCGCCACCACCGCCGACCGTCGGGGTCGCAGCCATGCCGCCTTCGCCAGGGCCCGGCAGGCGATTCCCGGCGGCGTGAACTCGCCGGCCCGGGCCTTCGGGGGCGTAGGGGGCGAGCCGATTTTCTTCCGCGCGGCCCTGGGCCAGTGGCTGACCGACATCGACGGCAACCGCTACCTCGACTACATCGGCTCGTGGGGGCCGATGATCCTCGGCCACCGCCATCCCCGCGTGGTGGCGGCGATCGAGGCCGCGCTGGCCACGGGCACCAGCTACGGCGCGCCGACCGAGGCGGAGAGCGGGCTCGCCGAGCTGATCATCGCGTCGGTGCCCTCGATCGAGAAGGTGCGGCTGACGAGCTCGGGCACCGAGGCGGCGATGAGCGGCGTGCGGCTGGCCCGCGGATTCACCGGCCGCGACAAGATCGTCAAGTTCGC
>JBIIYH010000340.1:0-2991 GCA_044346905.1 Pirellulales bacterium | reverse complement strand
CAGATGGGCCACTTCCCGGCCGCCACGGTCACCACCGAGAAAGACACCTGCCTCGGCTGCTACGACCCGTGGAAGGAGGCCCGGCTCACGCCTGGTTCGTTCACCCCGGGCACTCGCCAGGGCACGAGCTGGATCCTGGAAGTCTTGCCCTTCATGGAGCAGAAGACCATCGCCGACCAGTGGGATCGACAGACCAACGTGCTCGGCAACGCGGCCCTCGCCCAGACCGACATCCCCGGCCTCTACTGCCCCTCCCGCCGCAGCGGGATCCGCACCGGCTCCGACGACCATGAGAGCCTCATCAACGCGTCCTGGCAGGGCGGCGGCACCGACTACGGCGGCTGTCAGGGCCGGCTCGACGGGTTCGAGAACGACACAGCCGATCAGCATCGCTTCCGTGACATGTCCGCTTCCATCTCGACTCCCGAGATCGCGACGGTCACCGCGCCGCGGATCGCGCACAACTCGGGTCTGCTCGACGGCCTGTTCAGCTCCACGCAGCCCAAGACTGCGGCCGCCGCCCGCGACGGCCTCTCCAACGCGATCATGCTCGGGGAACTGCAGCGGTTGCGGCCGATTGCCGGGGGCAGCGGCGCTGCCCAAACCTACAACCGCACCAGCTACGACGGCTGGGCGGTCGGCGGCGTGGCCACGCTCTTCAACGTGGCCACCGACCCGGAGCGCTCGAATCCCGGTGGCCTCAACAACCTGTTCTTCGAGTCGCCCGGCAGCGACCACTTGGGCGGAGCCTTCGTCGCGATGGGTGACGGCTCGGTGCGGTTCGTGAGCGAGTTTGTGGACGCCAAAGATAACGCCTCGGTGTTTCCGCTGTTGGGCAGCATCAAGGACGGCGGCGTGGCCTCGATCGACATGGCGGCGAACTGACGTTCCCTAGCTTCCGGAGACATCACCCATGCATGCCTCGGCCCGAACCATGTTCTCGCTGGGACTCGTCCTTGCCTGCCTCGCCGGCTGCGGCCGATCTGACCTGCCGCCGCTGGGCCGCGTGGGCGGCACCGTCACGCTCGACGGCGTACCCTTGCCGGCGGCGCTCGTCGTGTTCACCCCCGACGGTCCGGGCCGGTCGGCCATCGCCACGACCGACACCGCCGGCCGCTACGAACTCGCGTTTCTGCGCGACCTCGCCGGGGCCAACGTGGGCAGCCACACGGTGCGGATCACGACCGCCGGCGAAGACCGCGGCGGCAAGGAGATCCTCCCGGCCCGGTATCACCGCAAGACAGAGCTCACGGCCACGGTCGAGCCGGGCGACAACACGCTCGATTTTTCGCTCCAGTCAAAGTGACGGGGACTGTCGCCGCGGGGGACTGCGCCCTTCGCCTTGCGGCCGGCTCCTCTCCTCTCGGGCGACTATGGTCGCTCCTCGAATCGGTGAATTCACCGGTTTGATGGATTCGAAATCCCTTTCCCGGTGAACCACGATTCCTAGTCGTCTGGCGGCCCGCGAGGCCGGCCACCCTGAACATCGACCCTGATCGCGGCTTTAAGGCGGTTTACGCCACGGGCCGATTCGGATTCTGTCAGGGCCTGGATTTGGCGCGCAACTTGCTCTGAGAGCAGCCAGACGGGCAACCGCCCGGCTGGCTATGCCTGACTTCCGGGCGCGGCGTGGCCTCACTGCACTGCGAGCCTCTTGAACACGAGGGTATGACGTATGACCATCCGCAACCGAGTTTCCTGTGCCGATGTGCGGCGAACCCTGGCCGCGACCGCGGCCTGCGCCGCCCTGTTCCTGGCCGCTGATGAGGTCAAAGCCGCGCCCCTCGCCTCGGCCGACTTTTCAACCTACACCGACGGCAACCTCGTCGGCCAAAACGGCTGGGAGCAGTATCAGACCCAGACGACCTTGCCGCTGCAGGTGGCTGGCGGCCAGGTCTCGTGGCCCGGGGGTGCGACCGTCAACAACCAAGATGCCTTTTTGCCCTTCCCGGAGCAGGTGATCCAGCCGGTCTCGGGCACCACCGTGCTCAACTGGGACATGATCGTGAACGTCACCGCCCCGTCGGCGTCCAATCCGTCCTATTTCGCCGCCCTCAACACGCTGACGACCTCCACCACCAGCGGCAACTTCCAAAACGCCCGCCTGGCCGCGCAGGCGTCTGGAGCAGGCTACGTGTTCGGGGCCCGCGTCAACGGCCAGAGCGGCTATCCCTTCGCCTTTGGCACCGATGTCTTGAACATCGATGAGGACTACGCCCTGCGGGCCGAGATTCACATGGTTGCGGGCAACGCCAACGATTTTATCAACCTCTACGTCGGCCCTGACTTCAACAACCTTACCTTCTACGCCACGGCCGGCTACACCACGGGCACGGTCAACGATCCGCTGTTTGGCGCGATCCTGCTCTCGCAGTTTGGCACCGCGTCGGTGATCGAGGCTGGCGTCTCGATCTCGAGCACGAGCATTTCGGTGGTGCCTGAGCCCACGACGATCGGTCTGGCCGGTATCGGCATCGCGGCGGCGGGGCTCGGCCTTCGCCGTCGGCTTCGCAAGGGTGCGTGATCCAGCCACGGCCTGGATTCGCTCACACCACGAATCCCGGCCGGGCCCGAACCAGTTTCACGCCCGCCGCTCGTCGAGCAGCACGCCGTCGGCCCAGATCCGCACGCCCTGCTCGCGGGCATAAGCCACCGTCTCGGAGTGCACCGTCTCGCAGGCGACGAGGCCCACGGCCGGCAGGCTCGCCTTCCTGAGGAGCGCCGCCCGCCGGGCCGCCCGCTCGACGTCGCCGGCGTCGGCCGTATACGACACCGCGCCGATCACGTAGGTCGGCTCGCCGTTCACCGTGCCCTGGGCCAAGACGTCGGCCCGCAGGAAATCATCCACCTCGGCGGATTCCAGGCTCGCCTCGACCTCGTCGAGCAGGTCGGCCGGCTGCAAGACCTTCGCCCGCCGCAGGTAGCGGCCGAGATACGACGGCAGCCGGTCTCGAAACTTGAGTTCCAAGAGCGTCCCCTCGTGGCGGTCGG
>JBIIYH010000091.1:0-10594 GCA_044346905.1 Pirellulales bacterium | reverse complement strand
TCGCGGCCCGCCGGCGGCCGGGGCCGTGGGGGGGCGACTTTGCCGGCCGCACGCGGCTCTTGCTCACGCTCATCGAGCGGGTTCGCGAGGCCTGTCCCGGGCTCCTGATCGGCGTGCGGCTGTCGCTCTTCGACACCGTTCCCTGGCACATGGTCGAGGGGCGCGGTGCGCCGTTTCCGTTCGCCGACGCCCTTCCCTACGACGCCGGCTTCGGCGTGGACGCCGCCGATCCCGGCCGGATCGACCTGGCGGAGCCGATCGCGCTCCTGCGAATCCTTCGCGACCGGGGTGTGGTCGCCGTCAACCTCACGGCCGGCAGCCCCTACACCGTGCCCCACATCTCGCGGCCGGCGGCGTTTCCGCCGTCCGACGGCTATCCGCCCCCTGAGGATCCGCTCGTGGGCTGCTGGCGGCAGATCGACGCGGCCCGGCAGGCCAAGGCCGCCGTGCCCGATCTCGTGATGGTGGGCACCGCCTACACCTACCTGCAGGACTATCTGGTGCATGCCGCGCAGGCCACGGTCCGGCAGGGCTGGATCGACGGCGTCGGCCTCGGGCGGATGGTGCTCTCCTATCCCGAGCTGCCGGCCGATTCGCTGGCCGGCCGGCCGCTCGTCCGGGGCGCGATCTGCCGCACGTTCTCCGACTGCACGACGGCTCCGCGCCACGGCCTCCGCAGCGGCTGCTATCCGCTCGATTCCTACTACAAGGCCCTGCCGGAGGCCGCCGAGATCAAGGCGCTCAAGGCCCGGCTCTCGGCCGAGCCCTGAGGCAGGCGACCGCTCAATCAGAGTGAATCCAGGCCCGGAGTGAATGGAGGAGCCATGCATCAGGTCGTCATGGAACGCGGCTTGGCCTGGCTCATCCTGGCCGGTACGAGCAGCCTTATGCTTCCGGCCGTCGCGGCGCCCCCGCGCACGCAGCTCCCCACCCGCATGCACGAGCCTGCCGAGGAGGCGATCCGGGTGCGGGTGGGCCACGCCGCCGAGCCGGCGACCGGCGCAAGCCCCGACTTCGTCGGTCGCGACGGCCGCGTGATCCAGGCGGCCCTCGACTTCGCGGCCCGCTTCGACACCGGTTCGGCCCGTGCGGTCGTCGAGGTGGGCCCGGGCCGCTACCCGCTTTCCGACTCGATCCACCTGCGCAGCGGCGTCGAGCTCCGCGGGGTGCCGGGCAAGACGATCCTCGTCCTCCGGCCGGCCGTGACGAGCCCGCTGGCGGCGGACGGCGACTACGGCGAGGAGCAGATCACGCTCGCCGAGCCGGAGGGCTTCGCCGTGGGGTGTGGCGTGCTCGTCGAGGCCGACAACGTGAAGTATTTCCACGCCACGGTCGCCCGGATCATCGGCCGCTCCGGCGACACGTTCGTGCTGGACCAGCCCCTGCGGTCCGACTGCCTGGTGACCCGCAACGCCCGGGCCACGACCGTGTTTCCAGGGATCAGCGGCTGCGACGTGGAGCGGGCCGGCGTGGAGGGCTTCACGGTCGATGGCGGGGGCCGCGGGGGCCCGCCGATCGAGGGCTGCCGCGGCGCGGGCATCTATCTCCTGCGGGCCCACGGGACCACGATCGCGGGCTGCGAAATCCGCGACTTCCCGGGGGACGGCCTGAGCTACCAGCAGTCGAACGACGTCACCGTGCGCGACACCACCGCTCTGGGCAATGCCGGCCACGGCTTCCATCCGGGGAGCGGCTCGCAGCGGACCGTGATGACCCGCTGCCGCGGCGAAGGCAACGGGCTCGACGGGATGTTCATCTGCTGGCGGGTCAAGCAGGGCACGTTCGAGGGCAACTCGTTCACCGGCAACGCCCGCAGCGGGGTCTCGCTCGGCCACAAAGACACCGACAACCTGATCGCCGGCAACACGATCACAAGCAACGGCGCCGACGGCATCCTGTTTCGCGACGAGTTGCCGGCGATGGCGGCCAATCGCAACCGCGTGCTCGGCAACACCATCGAGGACAACGAGGGGGCGGGAATCCGCATCCGCGGCAGCACATCAGGCAACGAGATCCGCGACAATACGATCCGCGGGCACACGATCCGCGACACCCGCTCCGGCGGCGACCACCGGCACTCGGTCGATGTCGTGGTCGAGCCGCCCGCCACCGGGAACGTGATCGAAGGCAACACGGGCGAGGTGCCGCCGGCGGGGCTGGCTCCGCCGCCTCGGGCCCCGCGGGAGGAAACGCGATGAATCCGCAGATCGTGCTCTGGTCGGTCGTTTCGGCCCTGGCGGGCTTTCTGTTCGGCTTCGACACGGTGGTGATCTCGGGGGCCGAGCGGACGATCCAGAATCTCTGGGGCTTGAGTCCGGGGCTGCACGGCGTGGCCATGGCGGCCGCCCTCTATGGCACGGTGGCCGGGTCGCTCGTCGGCGGCTGGCCCACCGACCGCTTCGGCCGCCGGCCCACGCTGATCGCGATCGGCGCCTTGTATTTCGTGTCGGCCGTCTGGAGCGGCCTGGCCGGCGACGTGTGGTCGTTCATCGTGGCGCGATTCATCGGCGGCCTGGGGGTGGGCATCTCGACGGTCGCCGCGCCGCTCTACATCGCGGAGATCTCGCCGCCGGCGGCCCGGGGCCGACTGGCCGGGATGTTTCAGTTCAACATCGTGTTCGGGATCCTCGTGGCCTTCGTCTCCAACTACCTCCTGGAGGGCGTGCCGAACGACTGGCGGTGGATGCTCGGCGTCGAGGCCATTCCGGCCGCGATCTACACGCTCGCCTGCCTCGTGATCCCGGAGAGCCCCCGCTGGCTCCTGCTCGCGGGCGGCCCGGACCACCGCCGGCAAGCCCTCGCCACGCTCGCCCGCATGGATCCGCAGGCCGGGCCGGAGGAAGTGGCCGCCACGGCCGAGCGGATCATGGCGGCTAGCGCGGAGCCCGACACGCCCGGCCGCGGGCGGCTCGCCGACGCGTCGCGGCCGATCCTGCTCGCCGTCTTGATCGCGGTCTTCAACCAGCTCTCGGGCATCAATGCCGTGCTCTACTTCGCGCCGCGGATCTTCGAGCTGGCCGGCCTGGGCGAGAAGGCGGCGCTCCTGCAGTCGATCGGCATCGGGATCACGAACCTGGTGTTCACGTTCGTGGGCCTGTGGCTGATCGACCGCCTCGGCCGGCGGACGCTCCTGATCATCGGCTCGCTGGGCTACATCGTGTCGCTCGGCCTGTGCAGCTGGGCGTTTGCCACCGGCGTGACCTCGATTGTGCCGGCCTGCCTGTTCGCCTTCATCGCCGCGCATGCCGTGGGACAGGGGGCCGTGATCTGGGTGTTCATCGCCGAGATCTTCCCCGACCGCCAGCGGGCCGCGGGCCAGGCGATCGGCTGCGGCACCCACTGGGTGATGGCGGCGGCCCTGACGACCGTGTTTCCCCTGCTCGTGACCCGGTTTTCGCCGAGCGTGGTTTTTGCCTTTTTCTGCGGCATGATGGTGCTGCAGCTGCTCTGGGCGGTGTGGGTGATGCCGGAGACCAAGGGCGTGCCGCTCGAGGAACTGGCCGCCCGGCTCCGCCGCCGCGAGGGCTGATCCGGCCTCCGCGGAACCAATCTGCCTAGCCGCCGGCGGCCTGGTCGAGACACGCCTCTGCCAGCCGCCACCAGCCGCAGCGTTTTCGCAGCCGACACGACCTGCATAGTCCGGACGGGCGACGGCCACCGCCGGCCGGCACCACGGCTCCGCGTCGAAAACCGCCTTGTAGAGTTGCGGAGTGTCTGCGCCCGCGTTCCCGGAATAACTCTCCATGGCCACCGTCGAGCACGCCGCTTCGATCCCCCTCTTCCCGGCCGGACGCGGCTCGGCCTCGCTGGCCGGCGCGCAGGACACCCCGCGGAACCGGGCCCGCGACTTGACGGCGCTCGTGTTGCTCGCGGCCTGCTCGTTCCTGGCCGTGGCCCTGTTCACCTTCCATCCTGGCGACCCACCGTTGTCCCGCACCTTTCCCCCCAATGCGCCCCCCGCCAACGCCTGCGGCCTGATCGGCTCCGCGGCGGCGGCCGGCCTGTTCGAGGCGGTCGGGCTGGCTGCCTGGTTCGTGCTCGGCCTCCTGGTCGCCCTCGACGTCGCCCTGCTCGCCCGCCGGCCGTTGCCCGATCTCCCCCTGCGGACGGCCGGCGCCGCGATCGCGATCGCGGCCGCCTGCGCACTGCTCGCGGTCTTTCTCCCGGACTCCATCCCGCGGCCGCTGTGGGGCCCTGGAGGTCGCCTGGGCGAAGTCGGCCGCTACCTGGCCGAGGCCTACCTCGCCCGCGCCGGCGCAGCGATCCTCCTCACGGCGATCCTGCTCGGAGGCCTGTTTCTCGCCATGGATGCGGTCGTGACCCGATTTGGCCGCTTGGCCTGGGCGGGCCTGGGCACCACGGCCGTCGCAGTTGCGACCGCGGCGAGCCGCGTCCGGCTCCCCTCCCGGGCCACCGTCTCCGCCGCTCAAGATGACGAGGCCGTGGACCTGGCGACCGCCTTCCCCGGACTCCGCGGCCGGCTCACGGTCCGGTCCGCTGATGGTGATGACGAGGGCGACGCCGAGGCGGACGAACCCGCGATCCGCGTTCGCCGGCGCGAGCCCCCGACTATGCCCCCAGCCCCCGAACCGGAGGCCGACCAGGAGACCGAGGCCGCCGATGACGTGGTCGCTGAAGAGGACGACGACGCCGAGCAGGCCGCTGTGGTGCCGATCCGGACCCGCGGCAGCCGCCGCAGCTCGCCCGCCGCCCAGCTCGAGCTCTCCCCAGAGCCGGCCGACGACTACGAGCTGCCCGCGCTCGATCTGCTCCTGCCCACCGAATACCTTGAGCTGGATCAGCAGGAACAGGAGGTTCGCGATCGCGCCCGCGTGCTCGAAAAGACCTTCGCGGAGTTCGGCTTCAAGGTGAAGGTGGTGGAGATCGAGACCGGCCCGGTGATCTCGCAATACGAGATCGAGCTCGAGGCCGGCCTGCGGCTGGCGAAGATCACGAACCTCGCCGACGACCTGGCGATCGCGCTCCGCGTGCCGAGCGTGCGGATCGTAGCGCCGATCCCGGGCAAGAACTCGGTCGGCGTCGAGGTGCCCAACACCACCCGGCAGATGGTCCGCCTCCGCGAGGTGATCGAGGAGACCCAGTCGAAGAGCCGGTCGATGAAGATCCCGATCTTCCTGGGCAAGGACGTGGCGGGAAACCCGATGGTGGTGGACATGGCGAGCATGCCCCACTTGCTGATCGCCGGCCGCACCGGCACGGGCAAATCAGTGTGTCTGAACTCGATCATCGTTTCGATGCTGATGACGCGACGGCCCGACGAGGTGCGGATGCTGATGATCGACCCCAAGATGGTCGAGCTCACGCCCTACAAGTCGCTGCCGCATCTCATGCACCCGGTGGTCACCGACATGAAGAAGGCCGAGGCGATCCTGGCCTGGGCCGTCGAAAAGATGGAGCAACGGTACACGCTCCTGGCCAAGGTGGGAGTCCGCCATCTCACGCAGTACAACGCCCTGGGCCGCGAGGAACTCCTCAAGCGGATCAACCCGGCCAGCGAGGAGGAGGCGGCTGCGATCCCCACCACGATGCCCTTCATCGTGATGATCGCCGACGAGATCGCCGACATGATGATGACGGCCGGCAAGGAGATCGAGGCCCACATCATCCGGCTGGCCCAGAAGAGCCGGGCGGTGGGCATTCACCTGATCCTGGCCACCCAGAAGCCCACCGTGGATGTGATCACGGGGCTGATCAAGAGCAACCTGCCGGCCCGGATCGCCTTCCAAGTGGCCAGCCGCACCGACAGCCGCGTGGTGCTCGACGAGATGGGGGCCGAGCGGCTGTTGGGCAACGGCGACATGCTCTTCCTCTCGCCGGGCACAAGCCAGATCCTCCGCGGTCAGGGCACCTTCCTCTCCGACGAGGAGATCGGCCGCGTGATGGCGGCGATCGGCACGAGCGAGCCGCAGTATGCCGCCGAGCTCGTCAACCTCCAGCCCGCCGGCGCGGCCGCTGAGGGCGAGGCCAAGGCTGGGGGCAGCCCCAAGGACAAAGACGACCTCTACGAGGCCGCCGTCGAGGTGATCATCCGCGAAGGCCGGGGCAGCGTCTCGCTCCTGCAGCGGGCGCTGGGCGTCGGCTACGGCCGCGGGGCCCGCCTGATCGACTTCATGGCCGAGGACGGCGTGGTGGGCGAATACAAGGGCAGCCAGGCCCGCGAGGTCTTGATCACGATGGAGGAGTGGGCCGCCCGCACCGGCACCGAGCCGCTGCCGCCCGACCCGGCCCCCCGGAAGCTGAAGATCCAGCCGCATGCCGAGACGAGCCCGGCGGGGGCCACGTTTGAAAACGATGAGGACGAGGACGACTGGGAGGCGGACGAACTCGGCGACGTCGACGCCTTCGAGGATGACGACTCCGAGCGGTGAGAATGGCCCGGCGTCCAGGGCCAGCACCGGCACACTCGTCGTGCGGCAGGCCTCATCCGGTTGAACCCGAGATGGTAGATTCCGGGGGTCCATCCGTCCCCCCGGAGCACCGTCATGTCCGTCTCCACCGCCGCCCTGCAGCGGGTCGGCCAGAGCCTGTGGCTCGATCAGATCAGCCGTGGCCTGCTCGACGACGGCACGCTGGCCCGCTACGCCCGTGAGCTGCACGTGACGGGGCTGACCAGCAACCCCTCGATCTACAACGCCGCGGTCAAAGACACCTCCTTCTACGACGCGGCCCTCGCCGCGCTCGGCTCGCGCGGGCTCGCGGCCGAAGAGGCCTTCTTCGAGATCGCGATCGAGGATCTGCAGCGGGCGGCCGATCTGTTTCGGCCCGCCTACGACCGCACCGGCGGCATCGACGGCTGGGTCTCGCTCGAAGTCTCGCCGAGGCTCGCCTACGACACCGCCGCGACCGTCGCCCAGGCCAAGTCGCTCTTCGCCCGCGCGGCCCGGCCGAATCTGTTCATCAAGATCCCGGGCACGCCAGCGGGACTGCCGGCCATCGAGGAGGCGATCTTCAGCGGGGTGCCGGTGAACGTCACACTCTTGTTCACGCGGAGCCAGTATCTGGCGGCCGCCGAGGCATATCTACGGGGCGTCGAGCGGCGAATCGAAGCGGGCCTGTCGCCGCGGGTCTGCTCGGTGGCCTCGCTGTTCATCAGCCGGTGGGACGGGGCGACGGCCAAAAGCCTGCCCGCCGAGCTTGCCAACCGGCTGGGGATCGCCGTCGGCGAGACCTGTTATCAGGCCTACCGCGACCTGCTGGCCGGCGATCGCTTCGAGCGGCTCTGCAGCTTTGGCGCCGTGCCCCAGCGGCTGCTGTTCGCGAGCACGGGCACCAAGGATCCGGCCCTCTCACCCTGCCTCTACGTCGAGGCCTTGGCCGCGGCCAACTCGATCAACACGATGCCGGAGAAGACGCTCCAGGCCTTCGCCGAGCACGGCCGCGTGGCCGCCACGCTCTCGGCCGGCGGGGGGCTCGGGGAGTCGATCATCGCCGCCGTCGAGCGGGCCGGCGTGGACGTCGCCACGCTGGGCGAAAAGCTCCAGCGGGACGGTGCCGAGGCGTTCGTGAAGAGCTGGGACGAGCTCCTGGGCGTCGTCCAGGCCAAGTCACGGGCCGTGACGGGAAAGGGAGCCTGAGATGCGAGACCCCACGGACTCATCGAGCCGGGCCGCGCTGCCCGAGTGGCGGGCCGTCGCCGAGCACGCCGCCGCCACCGGCCACCTGCCGCTGCGGGAGCGGTTTGCTGCCGACCACCACCGGGCCGAGAAACTCACGTTCGAGGCCTGCGGGCTCGTGGTGGATCACTCCAAGCAGCGGCTCACCGAGGCCACGCTGTCGCTCCTGGTTCGCCTGGCGGAAGCCTGCGGGCTGCGGGAGCGGATCGACGGAATGTTCGCTGGCGAGCGGATCAACGCCACCGAAAACCGGGCGGTGCTCCACGTGGCGCTGCGGGCGCCACGGACGGAGTCGATCACGCTCGATGGCGAGGACGTGGTGCCGGGCGTCCACGCGGTGCTCGACCGGATGGCCGCCTTCTCTGACCGCGTCCGCAAAGGGGAGTGGCTCGGCCACACGGGCAAGCGGATCAGAGCAATCGTCAACATCGGGATTGGCGGCTCGGATCTCGGCCCGGTCATGGCCTACACGGCGCTCAGGCATTACTCCGACCGGGAACTCACCTTCCGGTTCGTCTCCAACGTGGACGGCACCGACTTCGCCGAGGCCGTCCGCGATCTCGACCCGGCCGAGACCCTGTTCATCGTCTCCTCCAAGACCTTCACGACCCAGGAGACACTTGCCAACGCCCGCACGGCCCGGGCCTGGACGCTCTCCGCAATCGGCGACACCGCGGCGGTGGCCAGGCACTTCGTGGCCGTCTCCACCAACGCCAAGGAGGTGGCCGCGTTCGGGATCGACACGGCCAACATGTTCGGCTTCTGGGACTGGGTGGGCGGCCGTTACTCGATGGATTCGGCGATCGGCCTCTCCACGATGCTGGCGATCGGCCCGGAGCGGTTTGGCGAGCTGCTCGCGGGCTTTCACGCCATGGACGAGCACTTGCGCACGGCCGACTTCGAGCGGAATCTGCCGGTGCTCCAGGGGTTGATCATGGTTTGGAACACGACCTTCCTCGGGGCCCACACGATCGCGGTGCTGCCCTATGACCAATACCTGGCCCGGTTTCCGGCCTACCTCCAGCAGCTCACGATGGAGAGCAACGGCAAGCGGGTCACGCTCGGCGGCCGGGTGATCGACGACTACGAGACCTGCCCGGTCTATTGGGGCGAGCCGGGCACCAACGGGCAGCACTCCTTCTATCAATTGATCCACCAGGGCACGCGGCTGATCCCCTGCGATTTTCTCGGGTTCCTCGAGTCGCTCAATCCGCTGGGCCGGCACCACGACCTCTTGATGGCCAACTGCTTCGCCCAGGCCGAGGCCCTCGCCTTCGGCAAGACCGCCGCCGAGGTCCGGGCCGACGGCGTGCCCGAGGATCTCGTGGCCCACAAGACCTTCCCCGGCAACATCCCGAGCTCCATGATCCTGGCCGAGCGGCTCACGCCGCGGCTGCTCGGCAGCCTCGTGGCCCTCTACGAGCACGCCGTGTTCACGGCCGGGGCGATCTGGGACGTGAACCCGTTCGACCAGTGGGGCGTGGAGCTCGGCAAGGTGCTGGCCAACCGGATCGTGCCCGAGCTCGAAAGCGGCACCGAGCCGGCCCTCGACCACCACGATCCCTCCACCGCGGCCCTGATCCGCCGCTACCGGAAATCTGGGACGCGGAAATCTGGGACGGGAGCGGATTTCTCGTGACCCACAATCGTCCGCGAAGATGAAAGGCGAAATCCGCTCCCGTCCCAGATTTCCCCCCACCGCTCCCGTCCCAGATTTCCCCCGACAGATTTCCCCGACCGCCCGGTCACTTGGCCCGGCGGATCGTGACGCTGATCTCGCCGTCGTTGTCGCCGAGTTCCGTCCAGGCATCGGCACACCGAAGGAAGAGCTGCCCGGCGGCCGCCGGCTCGAGCGTGGCCTTGGCCCCCAGCGGGATCTCGGGCCCGAGCGCATCGTCGGCGAACACGGCGGCCACGAGCCGGCCGCGGCCGTCCTCTTCTCCATCCGCGTCGAGCGGCTTACCGGCCGCCCCGACTTTCCAGGTGCCGGCGGCGACGATCTCGAGGCGTTCCCCAGCCTCGACGAGCACCCGCGAGGCCTGCCAGCCGGCCTGGGCCTTGATCTTCACCGTCGTATCGACCACGCCAATCTGCTGAAACTTCGCCCGCCACGGCCAGGCGGTGAGATCGGAGCGGTAGCCGTTGCCCAGCGTTTCCAGGAATTGGTCGTACTCGAACGAGACCTCACGAGCCACGGGGCCATACACGCTCTCGAACGACACGCCCTCCCGCCCCTCCATCAGGGCGACGGCCAGCGGCACGAACCGGTCTGAGTAGTTGGGGTTGTTGGCCAGCAGGTGACAGAGGGCCCACCGCCAGGCGTAATCCTGCCAGGTGCCCGCGTCGGTCCGCCCGGGCACGGTGATCTCGAGCAGCTTCCGCTTCGGGGTCGCGTTTTGCAGGTAGTCGATCACCGGGGTCGGCAGGTCGATCGCCTGCTCTCCGTCCTTCCAGTAGTTGCCCAACTCGGCCAGGCCCTCGGCCAGCCAGGTCGGGCCGGTCGAGCCAAACGTGAGGTGGCAGAGACCGTGCACGCACTCGTGCTGAATCACGCCATGATCGGCGCAGGAATAGAGCCGCGCGTGCCGCTGGGGCCCGAGCCGGGAGTTGATGCACACCCCCTCCCCACGCGAGATCTTCTCGACGCCGTAGGGGTCGTCGATCATCCCCGGAGGAAACTTCGCCAGATCGCGGGCCACAAACCCCTCCACCACGCCGGTCATCCGCCGGCCGAGAAATTTCTCCAGCGCCGATACCATCCGCTCCAGCTTGAAGCTGACCACGGCCCACTCCCGGTCGGAGACGTCGGTCATGAAGGCGAAGTGCTCCGACCGCACCAGGCGGGGCTCGGCCGGAGCGTCATCGGAGAGCCCACGAAACTTCCGCTCGATCGCCTCGTCCCCCTTGTCGGCCACCGTGGCGGCTGCGGCGTTCTCCACCTCGAGCGAGCGGGCCACGAG
>JBIIYH010000339.1:0-3018 GCA_044346905.1 Pirellulales bacterium | reverse complement strand
GCGGAAGCCCGGCGGCACGGCGCCATCCTCCGACCGCTCGGCGACGTGGTCGTGATCATGCCGCCGCTCGCCGTGAGCGAGGCCGAGCTCGACCGCCTCGCCGCCGCCGCCGAGGCCGGCATCCGCGCGGCGAGCGGTTGACCGGCGGCAGGCGCATCGCCCCTCTCGCGGCAGGCTCGTACTGCCGTTCGCTTCCAACCGCAAGCTCAGGCGGGCCGTCACGGCGCTGGCGATCGGCACCGCCGGCAAGCGCGGCGGTTCTGCCTCCGCTGTTTGTTGTGCGGAAACCGCGGCACCACTATTCAGGCGGCTTTGCCAGAAGCGGGTTTTCGCACCTCGACCGGACAGGGACTCAGACATGATCGCTGCACAGGCGGTGTTGCGCTCCCTCCTGCCGATCACGGTGATCGCAGCCTTGGGCCTTTTCGCGCCGGCCGCCCGCGGCCAGACGAAGCAGGAGGAGGCCGAATGCCTCGCCGCCCCCGCGGCCGACCAGATCGGCGCCGAGTTCCTCGCGCCGGCCGTGAGGCAGGCGGTAGCCAACGGCGTCGCCACGCTCATGGCCCGGATGACGGCCGAGGGGAACGACCACGGCCTCGCCTTCCCGCCGTCACAGACGTTCAAGGTGATCGAGGTCGTGGAGGTGCCGGCCAAGCGGGTGCAGGTTGAGCATCCGGTCTGGGAGATGGTGGAAGTCGAGGTCGTCGAGCCGGTGCTGGAGAGCGGTCAGCCGACTGGACGGTTCGCGAAAGTCAAGCGAAAGGTGCCGGGCAAGAAGATCGGCACGCGAACGGTCGACCAACTCGTGCCCGACCCCAACGGCAGCGAAACGATGAAGAGGCCGAAATACGGCCCGGGCGGCCCTGCGGCGTGGGCAGTAAACCTGCCCGGGCTCAACGGCATGGCGCTCTATGTGCTCGCGAAGGCCGGCCTCGGCCAGCACCCGGCGACGGTGAAGCATGCGGCTGCCCTCGCCGAGCATGCCACCGAATACATCGGTCTTCCCGACAGCACGTTCGACGTCGCCTGGATGGCGGCCGGCTTCGCCGCACTTGGCCCCGACTCGCCGCACGAAAAGGTCGCCCAGCGGCTGATCGCGAAGCTGATCGACGGCCAGATTCGTGAAAAGGGCGATCTTGAAGGCCTGTGGGGGCCGGTGTGCGTGAATTACGGCTACTACGGCAGACTCTTCATGCTCGGACAGACGGCTCGCCAGGAGCTGGATGTCACCCTCGCCAGAAGCTCGAGACCGCGACGGGGGCGGATCAGCAGAAGCTCGTGGCGCTGGGCAACGAGATGCGGGAGTTCGCCACGGCCTACGCGAAGACCCATCGTGACGTGTTTCGCGCCGGCACGCGGATGCTCAAGATTCAATCGGCGTATCCGTTCGAGCAGGAGGCCATCCTGCCCGGCCTGCCCTACAACGCCTATCAGTGGGTCGTCTCCGACGTCGAATCGACCGAAGCCGCGGCCTTCGCGATCGCGGTGGCGAAGCAGGCCGGCATGCTGCCGAAGGAGACGAACCGGCTGACCATCCGCAGCAAGAAGATCTACCCGCCGGCCAAGACCGAGGCCGCGGTCAAGGCGGCAGCCAAACGGATGGCCGCCACGATCGATGACGACGGCGGCGCGACGGCTTTGGCGTTCGTAGCCGACAACACGGGCTTCGAGAAGACCGGGTTTCCGGCGCCGGACTTCGCCACCCCCGACGCGATGCCGCCGATGTTCGGCTACCAGACGGCCTGCACGACGGTGGCGGCCCAGGAGACGCTCGTGTCGCTTGCGGCCGTGGATCCCGCGGTCGACCAGCAGCTCGTGGAGCCGCGCGAGCGGGCCCGCGAGCGCACGGAGAAGATCGCCGCACGCTGGTACAGGGAGTCAGCCAACCCCGCCGCTGATGCCTGGAAGGGCATGCATGCCACGCTGAAGGTGTCGCATGCCGATCTCACGAAATCGGGTCTGCTCGAGGTGCCGGCCCCATCCGACACCGCCGTCGAGTCGCTGCCGTGGGGGCCGTCCGGCAGCCTCTATCGGATCGTGCCCGGGTTCCGCGGCCTGTTTGCCGGGGCCGAGGCCAAGCAGCACTTCGAAAACGACCTCTTCCGCCAGATCGCCTATCGGCTCGTCGTGCTGCAGGACCAAAACGGCCAGTGGTCGAGCACCGGCAACCAACTCCTCTCGACGGCGAGCGAGTCGCTGCTGATCGGCCGAATCGCCAAAGTCTGGCATGCGTCGCTGAATCGCAATCCGCCGGTGAAGATTGGCGTGCCCGATCCGGTGACGTACGAGTCGATGCTGCATTTGCATCGGCACGGCAGGTGGTTCTCCCATCCGGCGGCATTGCCCGATGCGGGGGTGTTTCCAACGCTCGCCAGCCTGCTGTTTCTCCTCGAGGCGACCGACCGCCCCGTGAATCTCGACGGAATCACGATCCTTCCTGCGCCCTCGACGGAGCCGGACAAGGAGGCGGATCCCGACAAACCACCCCCGCGGCTGACTCCCGTCGAGGCCGCCCGCGGCGTGCCGCGGCCCAACGCACCGCGACAGGAGCTCTTCGACGCGATCATCGCCACGCGCTGGCCGCGCACGTCAGCCCCGGCCGAGCCCGCTCCGCCGGCCGCAGGAGAGCCGGACGAGAAGCCGGCCGCAGGAAAGGAAAAACCGTCGGAGGAGGACGATGGCCTCGGCACGTTCGAGGATCTCCTCCAGCCCGCCGACTCGAAAGAGTAATCCTCGGGCCGGCATTCCGCCGCATCGAGGAAGACCATGATCGCGGGGAACGCAACCGGCAACAGGAGCACGAGCACGGACGCCCCGGAAGCAAGGCTGCCTGGCTCACGAGCCGCTCAGCAGCCGGAACATGGTCGAGGAAGTGCCAGTGACCGCTCTCCGCTACTGCACCACGCTTTTGCTGCCGTCGGTCGAGCCGCCGATCGGCGCCCCGTCGGGCAGCGGCCGGCCGGCCGTGGGGATGCCGAGCCGATGCAGCTCGGCCCGGATCGCCCGGTAGCCCTCGAA
>JBIIYH010000338.1:0-3025 GCA_044346905.1 Pirellulales bacterium | reverse complement strand
TCGAGCCGTTCCGCGGTCGCTATACGGTGTTCTCGGGGATGGGCCACCCGGGCTACCCCAACGATCACGGCACGGAGCCGGCGATCTTCACGGGCGTGCCGGAGCTGAATGTCAAGGACGTGCACAACACGATCTCGCTCGACCAGGTCGCAGCCCGGCAGGTGCGGGGCCAGACGCGGGTGCCGTTCTTGGCCCTCAACTCCACCTGGAGCCAGTCGCTCTCGTGGAACGAGAAGGGCGTGCCGATCCCGCACGAAGGCCATCCGGCCGACGTCTTTCGGCGGCTGTTCGTCACGGGCACCCCGGAGGAGATCCGCCGGGAAGGGCAGCGGCTGGAGCAGGGGGCGAGCATCCTCGACGACGTGCGCGACCAGTTCGCGGCCCTCGGCCGCACGCTCGGGGCCGCCGACCGCGACCGCCTCGACCGCTTCGCCACGAGCATCCGCGAGGCCGAGGAGCAACTGTCGCAGGAGAAGGCCTGGTCCACGAAGCCCAAGCCGGCGGTGCCCGTCGAGGCCGCCGCGATGGGCAAGCCGCTCGACAACTGGGTGAGCGAGCAGGAGCGGTGGCTGTCGCTGATGCACCTGGCCCTGGCGACTGATTCGACCCGGGTGATCGTGCTCTGCACCAAGGAGCACAACAAGAACAACGTGCCCGGGCTCGAGATCCAGCATCACGACGCCTCGCACCACGGCAAGGATCCCGCCAAGATCGAGCAGCTCTGCCGCTACGAGGACAAGGAGTTCGAGACGTTCGGCAAGTTCCTCGGCCTCCTGGACGGGGTCAAGGAGGACTCGGGCTCGCTGCTCGACGCCACGCAGGTGCTGTTCACGAGCAACCTCGGCGATGCCTCGGCCCACTCCTCGCAAAACCTGCCGGTGGTGCTCGCGGGCGGCGGCTACCGGCACCAGGGCCACGTCTCCTACGGCCAGGCCACCGACAAGCCGCTCTGCAACCTGTATGTGCGGATGCTGCGGCAGTTCGGGGTGGAGGCGGAGCGGTTCGGGTCGAGCGACGGCCTCGTGGGCGAGATTTGAGCAGGCGTGGACAGCTATCTGATGACGAAACGAGTGACAAGCCTTTGCGGTGCGGGGGAACTCGCGCGCCGGCCCCAGCTGCCGGCTGGCGGTTCGTCCGCTCGCTCCCTCCGTGGCTTCACCTTGGTGGAGCTTTTGGTGGTGATCGCGATCCTCGCCACGCTCATGGCCCTGCTCCTGCCGGCGGTGCAGGGTGTCCGTGAGTCGTCGCGGCGGACGCAGTGTGGCAACAATCTCAGGCAGGTCAACCTGGCGCTTCACCAGTATCACCAGAGCTTCGAAGTCTTTCCCGTCAGGCGGTACAAGCGGTGGCGGGGCGACATCAACGACGACATGCGGATGGGTTTCACGGAACTCCTCCCGTTTCTCGAGCAGTCCAACCTGTTCAACGAGATCTGGACCGCCGCGACCTATGCGGGGGTACCGTGGCCCGAAGGAGGTTGGAAGCCCACGGTAGCACCCGGTTACAACGGCGCTGCCGACCGAGCTTGCCCGTACACCCGGGTCGTGCCCGTCTTGCTCTGCCCGAGCGACGGTTACGCCGCCTCCAAATCGCCATCGCATTGGAATCTGGAGTACGGAAAAACTAACTATGCCCTCTGCAGCGGCGATGCCGCCGACAACGGGACGGGGCCGCGGCCAGTGCGGGGCATCTTCGGCAACGACACTCCGATTCGGATGGCCCAGATCAGGGACGGCACCAGCTCGACGATCATGACGGGCGAGCTCGTCAGCTGGTTCGAGCACAACCGGGTCAAGGGCGGAGTCAAGTCGCAAGTCACGATGGGCATCAGCCAGCCTCCGACCGCCTGCTTGGCGTACGTCGCGGGCGACATCTACAACCCTCCCACTGTGGGAGGGGACTGGCGCGGGCAGGGCTGGAGCGCAGGCCCGATGGCGCATTGCGGATTCAACACGGTGCTGCCGCCGAACGGGGCGTCCTGCGCCTGGTGGCGGGGACAGAGCGACGAGGGATACTTCTCGGCTCAAAGCAACCATCCCGGCGGCGTGTCCATCGGAATGGCCGATTGCTCGGTGCGGTTCATCGACGAGACGATCAACACGGGAAACCTCAGTGCCGTCCACCCGGGATCGGGCCCCAGCCCCTACGGCGTCTGGGGAGCGCTCGGCTCCCGGGCCGGCGGGGAAGGTCAGGCCCTGCCGGATTGAGCGTCGCACACCCGCCTGCCGGGAGTCGAGAAGCGGAAAACCGCGGGCAACAGGAATCGCCGAGATGAGAGAGACGTTTTTCTCCGCCCTGGTTCTGGCCGGCCTGTCGCTGGCGGTGCTGGGCGGGTGCGGCGGCCCTGCGAACAAGCTCGGCACGGCCGCCGCCGGGGGCGCGGTGACCTACCGGGGGGCACCGCTGGCGGGCGCCACGGTCACCCTCGCCCCGCAGGCAGGGCAGCGGGCCGCCGTGGGGCTCAGCGATGCGACCGGGCGGTTTCGGCTGACCACCCTCGTGACCGGCGACGGCGCCATGCCGGGAGCCTACAAGGTGACCGTCACCAAGACGGACGAGTCCGAGGTGCCGAAGAACCTCGCGACGATGAGCGTGGCGGAGATGCAAGCCTATGAGAGGGAGATGATGAAGAAGGGGCCGCTGCCGCCGCGAGAGCCGGTGCACCTCTTGCCCGAGCAGTATCGATCCGCCGAGACGACCCCCTTCACCTGCGAGGTCAAGACGACGGGCGACAACGAGTTCGTGTTCGAGTTGACCGACTGAGCCCAGGGCCGGGGCCGCGTGCCGGCCCGGTCGCGTCAGGCGAACGTCGTCTGCCGGTCGAAGGCGATCCGGCATCCGGCGGGCAGTTCGATGGTCCAGCGGCCCGAGGCGGCGATTTCGGCGGATCGATCCAGGTACCGGCCGTCGGCCCCCAGCGCGAGCCATTCGATCGATTGGGCCGACGGATCGACGAGCAGGTAATGGGCCACGCCGCGGGTCTCGTAGAGGTCCCGCTTGGCCGTGCGATCCTTCTCGGCGGTAG
>JBIIYH010000337.1:0-3035 GCA_044346905.1 Pirellulales bacterium | reverse complement strand
GGATCTCACGCTTCGTCCGCTCGGCCATGGCGGTCACGATAACGCCATACCGACGAGCGCGCAACTCGCCCCAGCCTGCGTCGATTGCCTGCCTTCTGATGCGCAAATCCCGTGCCGAACAGGATTGCCATCCTGCCCTCCGCTCGCTCGACGAAAACCTCGCTTCGCCATCCGGGCTGCGCTCGGTTTTCCACGCCGCTCGATTGGCACGGGCAACCCCTCCGACCCGCGCAAATCTTTGAGCGACCTTGAGCGAAGGCTCCTCCGGCTTCCCTTCCCGGCTGGCCTCGAGCGTAAAGGGATATACTCGCCACCCAGAGAAAAGGAGTCTGTCCCGATGCCGAAACGGTGGCATGTCCGCATCCCCGACGCGACGGCGGTGGCGGCGGTCGAGCGGGCGGCCGGGGTGCCGAGCATCGTGGCGGCGCTTTTGGCCGATCGGGGCGTCACCCAGCCGGCCGACGTGAAGGCGTTTCTCGCCGGCAACCTCACCGACCTCCGCGACCCCGAGACGCTGCCGGGCGTGCCCGAGGCGGCCGACCGGATCCTGGCGGCCGTGCGGGCCGGGCGGCAGATCGTGGTCTATGGCGACTACGACGCCGACGGCATGACCGCCACCGCGATCCTCGTGGGCTGCCTCGAGGCGCTCGACGCGAATCCCCGTTGGTATGTGCCCAATCGGTTCGAGGAGGGCTACGGCCTCAATGCCGAGGCGCTCGAGAAGCTCGCGGCCGAGGGGGCGAGCCTCGTCGTCACGGTCGACTGCGGGATCGCGAGCGTGGCCGAGGCGGTGCGGGCGAAGCAACTCGGCCTGGAGCTGATCGTCACCGACCACCACTCCTTCGCCGACACTTTGCCCGAGGCCGCCGTGCTCGTGCATCCGCGGCTACCGGGCACGGCCTATCCCTTCGGCGAGCTGTGCGGCGCGGGCGTGGCCTTCAAGCTCGCCTGGGCGATCGCCACGCGGGCCAGTGGCTCGAAGCAGGTCACGCCCCGGCTCCGCGAGATGCTCTTGCGCGGGATCGGCCTGGCCACGCTCGGCACCGTGGCCGACGTCGTGCCGCTGGTGGACGAGAACCGGATCATCGTCCGCCGCGGCCTCGAGTGCCTGCGGCAGCGGGGCGGGCCGGGGCTGGCCAAGCTGCTCGAGCTCGCGAGCCTGCACGAGAAGCGGTCGCTCGAGAGCGAGGATGTCGCTTTCCGCTTAGCCCCGCGGCTCAACGCGGCCGGCCGGTTCGGCGAGGCAGCCAAGGGGATCGAGCTCTTAACCACGGCCGACGTGGCCCGGGCCGAGAGCCTCGCAAGCTACGTGCACGAGCTCAACACCCGCCGCGAGACCGAGGAGCGAAGCATCCTGCTCGCAGCCACCAAGCAGGCCCTGGAGCAGTTCGATCCGGAGGGCGACGCGGCGCTCGTGCTGGCCGACCGCGGCTGGAACGCGGGAATCGTCGGCATCGTGGCGGGGCGACTGGCCGAGCGGTATCACCGCCCGGTCGTGGTGATCGCCCAGGGCGCTCATGAGGGGCTCGTGGCCTCGGGAAGCGTGCGGAGCGTGCCGGGCTTCGACGTGCACGCGGCGCTCATGCCCTGCCGCGAGTTGCTCCTCACCTGCGGCGGCCATGCGGCGGCGGCGGGCCTGCGGGTGGAGGAAAACCGGATCGCGGAGTTTCGCGAGGCCTTCCTGGCGGAGGTGGCCGCGCGGATGCCGGCCGAACTCCGCCGGGCCCAGCTTTCGCTCGACGGCGAGACCACGCTCGCCGGGCTCACGCTCAATGCGGTCGAGCAGATCGAGCAGCTCGCGCCGTTCGGCCAGGGCAACCGCCGGCCGATCTTGTGTGCCTCACGGGTGGCGCTCGCGGAGCCGCCACGAACGATCGGCGGCGGCGGACGCCACCTCTCGATGCGGCTGGTGCAGCATGGCACGAAGATTCGCGGCGTAGCCTTCGGCGGCGCCGACTGGCTCCCGCATCTGCCGCCGCCGGGCCAGCCCTTCCACGTCGCCTTCAAGCCGAAGATCAACGAGTTTCAGGGCCGGCGCTCCGCCGAGCTCGAGCTCGTGGACTGGCGGCCCGACGGGATCGACGTCGGCACCGACCTGCCGCAGCTCGCCGCGACGGCCGGGGCTTGATTGCGGGGCACAGCCCGCCGCTCACCAGGCCTTTCCCGCGGGGCTATACTGATGGAGAGTTTGGTTCCGCTCACGCCCGCGAGGTCGAGGCGACGATGACGGTGAAACTGGCAAGACACGGGGAGGATCTGGCGATCGTTCTCGACCGTCGGACGCTCTCCGCGGCCGGCATCTCCGAGGACTCTGTTCTCGATGTCGCCGTTCGCGGCAGATCGATCGTGGTCACTGCCGAGGGCGATGCGGCCAGGAAGGCGAAGTTCGACGCGGCCGTCGAGTCCATGATCGAGCGGTACAGCGAGGCCCTGAAGCGGCTTGCCGAGTGATCCCGTGGTGCCGCTCTTCCTCCGCCTCGATGAGGTCGTCGCGATTCATGCGGAGATGATCCGTCGCTACGGAGGATCGGCCGGGATCCGCGACCTCGGACTTCTCGAGGCCGCCCTGGCATTTTTCCGGCAGCACACGCGTTGCGAGGCGTTGCAATGATCGGTCGAGCATGGTGCGTTGCCGGTCCACGAGTCGGTCAACCTCGCTGGCCGGCGGTCCTCGGGTCGCTCGCCGCGATCGGGAGTCTGATGTCGCCTTTGGCCCCCGCCCGCAGCGACGACTGGCCGCAGTGGATGGGGCCGCGGCGGGATGGCGTCTGGCGGGAGCAGGGGCTCGTGCAGGCCATGCCCGCCGGCGGCCTGCCGGTGAAGTGGCGGGTGCCGGTCAAGGGGGGCTATTCGGGGCCGGCCGTCGCGGACGGCCGCGTCTACCTGATGGACTACGACCGGCCCGAGGGGGAGTTCGCCAACGACCCCGGCAGCCGCACGGAGCTCGCCGGCCGGGAGCGGATCCTCTGCCTCGACGCCGCCACCGGCAAGCTGCTCTGGAAGCACGAATACGACTGCCCCTACGCGATCTCCTA
>JBIIYH010000336.1:0-3036 GCA_044346905.1 Pirellulales bacterium | reverse complement strand
GGGCTGCCGACCCCCGGTGACCATACGCTCGCGGTGCGGGTCGCCGCGCCGGCCGGCGACTCGACTCCGGGTGACGACCTCCAGGCCGCGGCCATCGAGGTGGTGGACCGCGTCACCCGCGTGCTGCTGATGGCCGGCGGCCCGGGCCGCGAGTATCAGTTCATGCGCAACGTGCTCCACCGCGACCCGAGCTTCGAGGTGGATGTGCTCCTCGGAACGGCCGTCCCCGGCATCTCGCAGGACTCCCGGCGAATCCTCGACGCCTTCCCGCCGGCAGACGAGTCGCTGGCCGCCTACGACGCCGTGGTGGCGATCGACTACGACTGGCGGCAGGTCGAGCCGGCCGGCTGGTCGCGGCTGGAGCGGTGGGTGGCCCGCGAGTCAGGCGGCCTGTTCCTGGTCGCGGGGGGCATTCATATGGAAGGCTGGCTGGGCGACCCGCGGTCGGCCCCGCTCCGCGGCCTCTATCCGGTGGAGCTGCGGCGGCCGGGACAACTGCCGGTCGGGGCCGCCGGCGGCGAGGAGAACCCGCTGCCGCTGGAGTTCACCCGCGACGGCGTCGAAGCCGAGTTTCTCTGGCTGGCCGGCAGCGGCGCGGCCAGCCGCGTGGTGTGGGAGGAGTTTCCCGGCATCTACGCCTGCTATCCCGCCGGGGAGGCCAAGCCTGGCGCCACCACCTACGCCCGGGTGGCCCGGCCAGACGGGGCAACGGGCGAGCCGCGCAGGATCTTCCTGGCCGGTCAGCTCTACGGATCGGGGAGCGTGCTCTATGCGGGCAGCGGGGAGCTGTGGCGGCTGCGGGGCATCACCGACGCCGCCTACGAGCGGCTCGTCGCGCAGCTCGTGCGGCACGTGTCGCAGGGGCGACTGATGCGGGGCGGGCAGCGGGCGCGACTGCTCGTCGATCGCGACCGCCACCCCGTGGGCGGCAGCGTGCAGGTGCGGCTGGCGGTCGCCGACGAGAGCCTGTTCGCGGCGGCCGCCGCCAGGCCGCCGGCCTGCCGCGCCATCGGCCCGGACGACGCGGTCGTCCCGATCCCGCTCGTCGCCGCGGCCGACCGTCCGGGCACCCTCGAAGGGGGCTTCGTGGCGGCCCGCGAGGGAGCCTGGCGGATCGAGGTGGCTTTGCCAGGCCTCGGCGCGGAGCCGCTCGTGCGACGGATCCAGGTGCAGCTGCCCGATCGCGAACTGGCCCGCCCCCGGCTCGACCGCCCGTTGCTCGAGCAGCTCGCCACCCGCACCGGCGGCACGGCCCGCTTCCCAGAGCCCGGTGGCTGGTCGGCGGCCGACGCGGCCGATCTTGCCGCGACGCTTCCCGACCGCTCTCGCCGGGAGTACGAGACCGGCGCGGCCGACTCCCGCTTCAAGCAGCGGCTCAACACGGCCCTGTTGGCCGTCGGCTGCGGCTGCCTGTGCCTGGAGTGGATCGTCCGCCGGCTCGTGAAACTCGCCTGATCGTCCGCCCCTCCGTGAAATCCGGGACGGGAGCGGATTTCGCTCTATGTGGATACAGCCGTTCCACACCTCACAATGGCAAAATCTGCTCCCGTCCCGGATTTCGCTGCTCCCGTCCCGGATTTCGCAGCGGCCCGCTTCGGGCTGGCGACGGCGGTGTTCGTGGTCGTCTCGAGCATGATCGGGACGGGGGTGCTCACGACCAGCGGGTTCACGGTCTTTTCCACCGGCAGCAACCAGCTCATGCTCGGCCTCTGGGCGGCGGGCGGCGTGCTCGCCCTGTGCGGCGCGCTCTCGCTCGCCGAACTGGCCGCAGCCCTGCCGGAGAGCGGCGGCGACTACGTGTTTCTACGCGAGGCCTACGGGCCGCTGGCCGGGTTTCTCTCGGGCTGGGTGTCGTTCCTGATCGGCTTCGGCGGTCCGATCGCGGCCTCGGCGGCCGCGGCGGCGAAATATCTGCTCGTGCCGCTACGCCTGGAGGGCAAGTTCGCTGCGGCCGCCGAGCTCGGCCTGGCCACATCCCTGATCGTCGCGCTGGCCGTTATCCACTGCCTCGGCCGCCGCTCCACAATCCGAGCCCAGGCCGCCATGACGCTCACCACGCTCGTGATCCTCGTGGCGCTGGCGGCGGCGGGCCTCGCGGCCGGCCGGGGCCGCTGGGAAAACCTCGCCGACCGGCCCCCTCTGTCGCCGTCCCTGCTGGTGGCGATGGCCTCGTCGCTGGTCTATATCTCCTACGCCTACGCCGGCTGGAATGGGGCGGCCTACGTGGCCGGCGAGGTGGCCCGGCCTCGGCGAGTCGTGCCCCGGGCGATCCTGCTGGGCACCGGGCTGGTCACCGGCCTCTATCTCGCGCTCAACCTGGTCTACGCGCTGGCGATTCCGGCGGCCGAGATCAAGGCGGTCGTCGCCCAGCGGGGCCTCGACGCCGTGGCGCCGATCGCCCAGCTCGCGGCGGAGCGGCTGTTCGGGCCCCGGGTCGCCGACCCGCTCGCGGTGGCGATCGGCCTGGCGCTCGTGGCCTCGGCGAGCGCCTCCGTGGTCACGGGGCCACGGGTGGCCGCGGCGATGGCCCGGGCTGGGCAGTTTCCCGCGCTCGCCGGGCGGGAGACGAGGGCCGGCTCGCCGGTGGTGGCCACGCTCCTGCAGGCCGGCTGGGCGGTGCTGCTGCTCTGGACCGCGTCGTTCGAGACGATTCTCATGTATGCGGGCGTGGGGCTGGCAATCTTCTCGATGCTGTCGGTGGCGGCCGTCTTCGTCCTGCGGGTGCGGCGGCCGGACCTTCCGCGGCCGTTCCGCACGCCCGGATATCCGCTCGTGCCCGCGGCGTATCTCCTGGGCACGGGGCTGCTGACCGCCGCGGTGGCCTGGGAGCGGCCGCTGGTGGCGGCCGTGTCGGTCGCCACGATCGCCGCCGGCGTGCCGGTGTTCCTGCTGAAATCCGGATGGCGCCGATTCCCTATGATCTGATCAGCCTGCCATGGCCTCCGTCACCACCCCTCCCGACGCCGCGATCGAGCCGCTCTTACGGCTGCTCGCCCGCGTGCGCCGCGAGGCGCGGGCCTGGGTCTGGATCGAGTC
>JBIIYH010000090.1:0-10699 GCA_044346905.1 Pirellulales bacterium | reverse complement strand
AACGGGCCTTTATTTTCGGGACGGTGGCTGCTGCGGCGGTGGTGATGCTCGGTGCCGGAGGCGTGCAAGCCTCGAGCGTGTTCGTCGGCAGCGTGGCCGACTGGATTCTCAACCCGTCCCAAGTCGCGGACGACAAGACATTCACCTACGTCGGTTCGAGCGGGGGATGGACGGAAGACGAGCTCGTGACGATCTCGTCGAACATTCCGCAGAACTCGGAAACGCTCAGCATCGACGGACTGAGCGACTACATCGGCCCGCAGAACCTGATGCTCGCATACTCGGTCGTGATCTCGTCGAGCGACGTCTTCGGCACGATCTCACTCGATCAGAACTTCTCCGGCGCGACCGCGACCACCTACAAGGACATCTTCGCGAGCCTCGCAGATCTCGAGGCCAACCCCACCCCCGGCAGCGGAACGTGGGCGCTCTCCGTGATCGACGGGGCCGCCGGCTCGACCATCGCGTTGCCGGGGATCCAGTCAATCTGGATTCGAGACACGATCACATTGAGCTCGAGCGGCTCGGTGCTGTCGGTGTCGAACACCATCGTGCAGGTTCCCGAACCCGATCTGGTTTCGGCCACTGCATGCCTTGCCGGGGGGAGCATGCTGCTGGCCTGGCTGGCCCGGCGGAGAAGGCCAGGGGGTTCAACGCCGCTGCCGCACGCGGTGGACGATTGATTCGCGGTTGCCCCGCCGCCGCCACGATCGCGAGCTTGCTTTCATCATTCGCGGCGCTATAGTGAACTTGAAGTGCGTGGGAGGCTCGGGAACGAGCGATCGGCGGACTTCGACGGATGACGAGTCGCGGAAGACGAGTCAGCATGCAGTCCGGCCGCTGCCGGAAGATCTGCTGGAACGTAGACCGGCGTGAAACGTGCTTTTGGTGCTCAGCACCGGAAGCGGTTTTCATGCCGGTTTTTTTTCGTTTCATGGGCCAATTGCTTGCGGGCAGCGTACGGCGCTGCCGGCGCGAAGGGAGAGGAGATCAGGGATGAGCATCGTCCATGGTGGGAAGCGGGGCGGTGAACGTCTCGCCCGCCGAGTGGCACATGCCGCCGGCACGTTCGAGCATCTCCTGGTGGGTCGCTCCCCGTCGAGCGTGACGGTGGTGGCGGACGGGGACTGGATGGTGCTCAGCATCCACGAAGCCCTGTCAGCCGGCGAGCGGCAGGTTGCGAATGACGGCAAGGGCGGGTTCGCGAAGGTGGACGCCTACCACCGGCAGCTGTTCAGCCACGGTCTCGTAGCCCTGTGCGGTCACGTCCGGACGTGCACGGGCGTGTGGTTCCGCGGCGGTGCCGTGCACGTCGATCGGGCGACCGGAAGCGTCCTCAAGACACTCACCACGAGGCCCGCAGTCGACATGTTCCTGCTGGGCGAGGGTGTCCCGACACTGGGAATACCGATCGACACGCATCTGCATGCCAATGGCGTGAGTGGAGCGGGGGGCAGGGCCGTCCTTCGCCATCGTACGGAACCGGAGGGACCCGCAACCAAGAAGAAGGTGGCCAATGTTGGTGTTAACTCGGAAGAGTCGTGAAAGTGTGGTGATCGGTCGCCGTGAGGATCTCGAGCCGACGGTCGTGGTCACGGTCCTGGAGATCACGGCCGGCAGGGTGAGACTGGGATTTCAGTCGGACATCGGTACGCCAATCCATCGTCACGAGGTGTGGGAACGCATCCGCAATGGTGATGGACGCGACGGAAACGGGAGTGGCAGCCCGCTGCTCAGCAATGGGCTGGCGGTTCCAACCTGAAGCCTCCGGGAGTCGTGAGCTTCGAGGCACAAGTCGCCGGTCAGCGTGCGGGGGGGTGCACACCTCCGCCCGACTGCCCTGCGTGTTCAGGTCGTGCGAGCCATGCCGAACCTGCACTGCCGGAGGTGGGACTTGAACCCACACGCCCTTGCGGGCAACGGATTTTGAGTCCGCCGCGTCTGCCATTCCGCCACTCCGGCTCCCGTGCGGCAGTCTTCGCAATCCAGAGCCTACGCGGCTTGGGGGCCGGGTGCCACCGGGGAGTGTCGCCGCGGGGACGTGGCTACAATATTGTCAACCCATCCCGGCTCCGCCCCATCCTCGACGAGTCATCCCGTGTCGATCAGAGACGCATACGAGACCGGAGGCTTCGGCCTCTCCTTCGAGCTCTTTCCCCCCAAGAGCCAGGAATCAGAGGCCGCCATGTGGCGGACGGTGGCCGAGCTCATGGCCTACGAGCCGGCCCTCGTCACCTGCACCTACGGCGCCGGCGGCTCCACCCGCGGCACCACCCTCGACGTGCTCCGCGGCCTCCGGGAGCGGCACGACGTGGCCGTCGCCAGCCACCTCACCTGCGTCGGCAGCACCGTGGACGAGCTGCGGAGTTATCTGCAGGAAGCGATCGACCTGGGTGTGGCCGCGATCGTCGCCCTCCGCGGCGATCCGCCCAAGGGAGAGACGGAGTTCAAACAGTCCGAGGGCGGGCTCCGATATGCGGCCGAGCTCGTCGCGCTCATCCGCGCGGAGTTTCCCGACCTCGGGATCCTCGTAGCCGGCTATCCCGAGACCCACCAAGAGGCCGTGAGCCCCTCGGCCGATCTCGAGAACCTCGCCCGCAAGGTCGAGGCCGGTGGCGACGTGATCGTGACGCAGCTCTTCTATGACAACGCCGACTTTTTCCGGTTTCGTGACCGCTGCGAGGCCCATGGGATCACGGCGCCGATCGTGCCGGGCGTGATGCCCGTGACCAACTACGCCCAGGTCCGCCGAATCGCCAGTCTGTGCAAGGCCCGGCTGCCCGAGGCCTTCACGGAGGCCTTCGAGGCGGCCGGCACCGATGAGGCGGCCCAGTTCGAGGCCGGCGTGGACTACGCCGCCCGGCAGGTGGAGGAACTCGTGGCCGGCGGCGTGCCGGGGATGCACTTCTACGTGCTCAACAAGTCACCGGCCACGATCCGCGTGCTCGAGCATGTCGGCCTCCGGCCGGCGTAAGGCGGGCCGAGCGCGGGGTTGGTGGAGTAGAGGGCGTCATCCCCCCGGCTCGCGCCGGGAGGCTTTTATGGCGAATCGAGGCTCCCTTGCGCGAGCAAGCGGGATGCCGTGCGACACAGCTCACCGCGGGGGCTGGTCGTCGTCCATCGTGCGGATGTATTGCCGCAATCGCTCCAGCTCGTCGCTGACATGGCGGAGCTTGAGCATGTTTTCCACGCGCTTGACGAGCTCCACGCGGTTGACCGGCTTGGAGAGAAAATCGTCGGTGCCCGCCTCCACGGCCCGCTCGATGTCGCCGAGCTCGCCGAGGGCCGTCACCATCAGGATCATGATCGGGCTGGTGGCCGGATCGTCCTTGAGCCGCTGGCAGACCTCGAAGCCCGAAAACTTCGGCATCATCACGTCGAGCAGGATCACGTCCGGGTGGAAGGCCGCCACCCGCGCGAGTGTGTCGGCCCCGTCCACCGCCGTGGCGATCTCGCAGTCGACGTCGGCCAGGTAGGCCTCGAGCAGTTCGCGATTGGGCTCGTTGTCGTCGGCGATCAGGACGCGGGGCCGCCGCGGCTGGGCGGCGGGCTCGACCGGCGTGGGGCTGGGCTTGGGCATCGGGGCCGCTCGGGGGATGGGGCATCGTGCCGCCCGTGCGGGCGGCAGGGGTTCAGGAAATCTCGAACAGCGACTGGCTCTTCACGATCGCCAGATCATCGGGGAAGGTGTGGAAGGCCTGCACCGAGAGGCTCCGCGGCCGGGTCTCGACATCGATCCAACTGACGGCGCCGAGCGAGAGCCGGCCCCCCGCCTCGAATCGGTGGAGCAGGCCGCGGCGGCTTCCGGCCACCACGAGTTCTTCCTGGAACGACCAGAAGAGCTCCGGGGCGATCGACTCCACTTGGAAGCAGGTCTGGTAGGTCGCGCCGCCGCGGCAGGCCACGCGGTCGCTCCGCTCGCTTCCGATCCGGTGCGACAAGAGCCGCCGCCGCTGGGGGAGCGGTTCGCCGACGCCCGTCGCCACCTCGGTGAGCGTCAGGCCGCCGTGTCGCCAGCTGACGACATGGCCGGCGCCGGTGATCACCACCGTGCCGGAATAGGCACCGCGGTCGAACGCCCGCGACCGGCAGGGAGCGAAGAGTTCGGGGTGAAGCGGCCGGCCGAACAACTGGAAGACCAGTTCACCAGCCTTGGGTCGCAGTGACAGCACGATATCGGACGCTCCGGGAACGAGGTCAGTATACGGCCACTCCGCGGCCGGCAACAAAGCCGTCGCCGCCCGGCTCAAACCCGCAGGCCCACGAGGATGTCGTAGGCCGCGTGGGAGCCGGCGGCGATCCCGAAGCCACGGGCCTCGAACAGGATCGCGAAGAACACGCCGGCCAGGAAGCGAAAGGTGAAGCTGTGAAGATCGAAGGCGTCGCCCAGCGGGCCAACGTAGTGCGCGAGGCTGAAGAGCACGCTCGATCCGGCCACGCCCCAGGCGGCGGCCACCGTCGGGCCGGCCCCGAGGCGAGCCGCGATCCAGGTCACCGCCGGGAGCAACAGCAGCCGAAACAAGACCTCCTCGTAGAGACCGGCTCCGCAGAAAGCCACGAGGCGGGCCAGGATTCCCTCGTTCAGGCCCACGGCGAACGGCCAGAAGCGATTTTGCAGGATCGCGATCCCGAACAGCACGGTCGCCCAGAGCACGCTTTCGACGGCCATTCCCGCGAGCACTCCGGGGCTGAATCGCCAGCGGTCGTGCTCGATATGGTGCCAGGCCAGAAGGCCCACGAGGGTGAGCGCAGGCAGCAGGAAATACTGCCCGAAGCCGAGCTGGTCGAGCAGCGTGCGGAGCCAGACATCGGCCCCGTTGCGGGGCGTGCCCCGGCCGAGCAGGAGCACGCCGCCCTCGTAGGCCAAAACCAGCGGTAGCGCGAAGACCAGGCTGGTGAGCGGCCGTCGCGAGATCGTCCAGTAGGTGTCGGCCTGCGGCCCGGTTTCGTCGGGGAAGACGCCGGAATCAGCCGGTTCGTGCGGCAGCGTGGCCTCGAACGCCGGATCGAAGCCGTGCTGTCCGAGGATGTCACGGGCGTCGTCGGGCGGAGCTTCGCGAGGATCGTCTGCTGGTGACATGACATGGCTCGAGCAAGGAAAAAACGCCGTGAGCGACGCTGGGCGTCGTGCTGAACCACGGCGCTGGGCGGCGGAACACGCACCAGCACAGCATGCGCCCGCGCCGGCGGCAATGCTGGCAGTGCTGGCGCAAAAAATTTTTCTGGCTCCCCGCGGCGTTTCGGCATCGAATCCACTCGTCACGCGCGAGCCGGTGCGCGGGTGCTTGACAGAATCGGCAGCAGCCACAGAATGCGGCACAGTCGATCGCGTCAGTTCACCGCATGCGATCGAAGAGCTTGTCCGAGCGAGCCGAACACGTGAAGCTTTGGGGGGCGACGACTTGAGGGATCGACAGTCGACGGCCTTGGTCGTGGCCTGGATGTCCCCCCCGACTTCACCGTTCGGCCGCGAGCGGAGCGACAGTTGCAACTCCGGGGGGCGGCCGCGGTAGAATCTCGCGTCTGGAATGTGCGCGGGGTCTGCGATGGCACGATGCCTGATCGGATGCGGTTCGAACCTCGGCCAGCGGCGGGAACAACTCGACCGCGCCCTCGAACTGCTCCGCTTCATGCCGGGCGTGGAGCTCGTGGCGGTGAGCCGGTTTCACGAGACCCGGCCGGTGGGCGGCCCGGCCGACCAGGGGGCTTACCTCAATGGGGCCTGCTTGATCCAGACCGATCTGCCGCCGCGAGACATCCTGGGGATGCTGTTCGCGGTCGAGAACACGCTCGAGCGGCGGCGTGACCACCGCTGGGGCGAGCGGACGATCGACCTGGATCTCCTGCTCTACGACGAGCTCGTCGTCGAGTCACCCGAGCTGACGCTGCCCCATCCGCGGATGGCCACCCGCCGATTCGTGCTCGAGCCCTGCGCCGAGATTGCGGCCGAGCTGCGGCATCCGCTCGCCGCCTGCACCATCCGCGACCTGCTCGACAACATCTCCGTGCCGCATCCGCTCGTGGCGGTGGTGGGCGTACCCGGCAGCGGAGCCACGGAGGTGGCCGCCGCGATCGCCGACGCCACGCTCGCCCGGCTGATTCGCGGTCCGGCTGCCGCGATCTCCGCGGACCGGGTCCGCTCGGTCGAGCAGGTGCTCCAGACCGTGGCGGCCTGGCGGCAGCCGCTCGCAGCCGAGGGCTGGGAGGACGATTCACACGGCGCCGTGGCCGACTACTGGCTCGATGCCCTGCCCGCCCTGGCCGCCGACCACGTCGCGGAGCAGGATTGGTCCGCGTTCACCGCCGGATACGAGCAGCTCGTCGGCGACGTCGTGCCGCCCCACGTGGCGATCTTCCTGCGGCTGAGTCCGGCCGAGATCCGCTCCCGCCTCGCCTTTCGCTCGTCCGCGGCGGCGGTTCACAGCGATGTGTTCGCCGACCTGCCGACGGCAACGCCCGCCGAGGTCGAAGCCGTGGCGGCGGGCCTCGAGCGGTTGCAGGCCCGGCTCGAGCGCCGGCTTCGCTGCCCGTCTGAACGTTGCCCGCGGGCGCCCAAGGCGGTGATCACGATCGACGCCGACGACCTCGCCGCCGCCGCCGCCGAGGCGACGGCCGCCGTCGAGGCGATGCTCTGATGACCGCCCCGCAGCACGCCGCCGAGCGCCGGCCCGCCGTCACTTCACCCGGGATCGAGGTGGTGGCGGATCCTGTGTCGCTGCGGGCGGCGGTATTGGCGGCCCGTGGCGGCGGTCGCCGCGTGGGCTTCGTGCCCACGATGGGCGCCCTCCACGACGGACACCTCGCGCTCGTCGCGCGGGCGGCGGCCGAATGCGACGACGTGGCCGTGTCGATCTTCGTCAACCCGACCCAGTTCGGCCCCGGCGAAGACTTCGAGCGGTATCCGCGGCCGCTCGCCGCCGATCTCGAGAAGCTCGCCGGGGCGGGGGTGCGGTGGGTGTTCGCGCCGCCGGTCGCGGCCATTTATCCTCCGGGCCATGCCACGCGGATCGTGGTCGATGGACCGGCGGTCGGCTTCGAGGGGGCCATTCGGCCCGGTCATTTCTCCGGCGTGGCGACCGTGGTCTGTCGGCTGTTCCTGGCCGTGCCGGCCGATGTGGCCTATTTCGGCGCGAAGGACTGGCAGCAGACGCTCGTCGTGAAGCGGATGGTGCGAGACCTGGGCCTGCCGATCGAGGTCGTGGTCTGCCCGACGGTCCGCGAGCCCGACGGGCTGGCGCTCAGCTCCCGCAACGCGTATCTCTCGCCGGCCGACCGCCGCCGGGCCGTGGCCCTCGCGGAGAGCCTCGGCCTCGCGGCGGAGATCTGGGCCACGGGTGCCCCGGTCGCGGCGCTCGAGGCGGCGATGCGGGGCCACCTCGAGGCCGCCGGCATGGTCGTCGATTACGCCTCGATCGTGGCCGCCGAGTCGCTCGGGCCGGTCGTCGCCGGAAGCGAGGCCGTGGCGCTCGTGGCTGCGCGGCTGGGGAGCACGCGGCTGATCGACAACCGGCTCCTGCCTCCCCGCGGCGAGCTGGAGCGATGAGATCGACGCTGTTTCACATTCCGCGATCGATCACCTGGGGCGAAGGCTCGCTGCCGCTGTTCGGCTTCGGGATCCTGCTCGTGGCCTGGGTCGTGCTCGGTGGGGCCTGGTTCGCACGGGTCGCGAGCCGCGAGGGCCTGCCAGCCGCCGTGCGGCAGCTCGGGCTGCCGCTGGTGGCGGTGGCCGCGATGCTCGGCTGGATCCTGCCGGTGCTCGACGACGGGGCCGGCATCCCGGTCCGCGGCTACGGGGTAATGCTGCTCGTCGCCGCCGCCTGCGGCACCTGGCTCGCGGTCGTGCGCGGCCGGCGGGTCGGGATCGATGCCGACACGATCCTGGCGCTGGCCACCGAGGTATTTCTCTGGGGACTCGTGGGGGCGAGGCTGTTTTACGTGATCGAGTATCACGAGCAGTTCTTCGCGCCGGGCAAGCCGCTGGCTGAATCCCTCCGCGACGTGGTGAACATCGCGGCCGGCGGGCTGGTCGTGTTCGGCTCGCTGCCGACCGCCACCTGGGCGGCCTGGCGATTCGCGCGGCGGCGGGGGCTCGACCTCCTCGAGCTCGCCGACTGCGTCGTGCCGGGGATGCTCGTGGGGCTGGCGATCGGCCGCGTGGGCTGCTTTCTGAACGGCTGCTGCTACGGCGGCCCCTGCGACCTGCCCTGGGCCGTGTCGTTTCCGGCCGGCACCGAGGTGGCCGCGAAGTATCCGGCGGCGGCCGGAGGCCCGAGCGTGCCGGTGCATCCGGCGCAGCTGTATGCCGCCCTCGACGCGGCCCTGCTTGCGGCGCTGGCGGTGGCCTGGACGCCGCTGGCCCGTCGCCCTGGCGAGGTGCTGGCGCTCGTGCTCACGCTCCACCCGATCTCGCGGATGCTGCTCGAGGAGATCCGGGTCGATGAGCCACCGGCCCTGGGCACGCCGCTCTCGATCTCGCAACTGGTGTCGCTGGTTTTGTTGGCGTTGGCCGCGGGCCTGTGGTGGTGGATCTCCCGGCAGCCGATCGCGAAGCCCGGGGCCCGGGGGCTATGATCGTGGCCGGCCGGGAACTTTCCTGGATCGGGCAGCGTCCCAAACCTGGTGCGTGGTGAGCGTGGCCCTGCAACCGGAGAGCGTCGTCGCCGTCGAGCCCGAGGCCGAGCTGGCCCTCGTGGCCCGGGCGGTCGCCGGCAGCGACGAGGCGTTTCGGTCGCTCGTCGAGCGGCATCAGGGGAGGATCGTGGCTGTGTTGCACCGGCTCTGCGGCTGCCCTGAGCAGGCGCTCGACCTCGCACAGGAAACGTTTCTCGCGGCCTACCGACACCTCGGCTCGTTTCGGCACGACAGCAGGTTTTCAACATGGCTCCATGCGATCGCCGTCAATCAGGCTCGATCGGCGGCGCGGCGTCGCCGGCCGGTGGCCTCGCTCGACGCGGCGGCCTCCGACGGGCGGCCGCAGATCCCCGAGCCCGCCGCCCACGGGCCGACAATCTCGGCCGGGCTCGAACAGGCGGAGCTTGCCCTCCGAATCGCCGCGGCGCTCGACCGGCTCGACGACCGCTACCGGGAGGTGGTGGTGCTCGCCGACATGCACGACTCGAGCTACGAGGAGATCGCCGCGGCCCTCGAGATCCCGCTGGGCACCGTCCGCAGCCGGCTGCACCGCGGCCGGATGGAACTGCGGGCGATCCTGGCCACGCCCTGACTGGCCCCGCCCTGAACCGCCGACCATGAACGCTCCCAGCGAACCATCGCCGCCCCTCAATCCCGACGACCCTCGGCTGAGCGAGTGGATCGACGGCCGGCTTTCGCCGCCCGAGGCCGCCGCGGTGGAGCGGGCGGTGAACCGCTCGCCCGAACTTGCCCGGCTCGTCGCCGACCTGCGGGCGGTGAAGGCGGCCGCGCGGCAGGCCACGGCCGCCTCGCCCCCGCCGGGCTTCGCCGACCGGGTGATGGCGGCGGTGGCGGCGGAGCGGGCGGTGCACGATGGCGGCGGCTCAGACCCTTCCGACCGGCTGGTCGAAGCGGAGTGGCAGGCGATCGAGGCGGAGCGGATCGCCGAGGAGCGGACCGAGGCGGCGGCCGATCTGGAGGAGGAGATCGACCCGGTTCGAGCGGCCAAGCGGCCGACATGGCCCTGGCTGACGATCGCCACCGCGCTCGCCGCAGGGCTGCTCGTGACCGTGGTGCTGAACGTCCCGCGGCCGGAGCCCGGTGCGGTCGAGGTGGCGCTGCTCACCGACCGCGAGGCGGAGCCCCGTGACAGGGAAAGGGCTCTGTCGAAGCCGGCTGAGGACAAGGCCGACGGCAACGTTCTCGGCGTCGGCGAGGGGCAGCAGGGGCAGCAAGCCGGCAGAAAGCAACTCGCGAGGACCGCTGCCGAGGCGGAACAACTCGACGCAGCGGCACAACTCGCCGAGCCCATCGAGGTCATGGTCCGCGGGCCGGAGGGGCAGGCGAAGCTCCGCGCGCGACTCGCGTCGCTCGGGCTGACAGTGATGCCCAGCAGGTCGAAGCCAGGCGGCGAAAGTCGGGAGATGCGATCACGGGATAACGGGATCAAAAGCGAGATGGCCAAACAAGGCGAGGGGCAGGCAGAAAGAGCAAACAGGAAGGCCAGTTCCGCTGGCCCCGCCAGCGACGAACTTTTTGAACTCGTCGGGCCGGAGGAGGCGGTGGCCGCCTTCCTGGCGGCCCCGCTGGAAGCACGGCCTTTGGCGATGGCGTTGTCCACCGTGCCAGGCGAGGCGGGCTTGCAGGCGGGTGAAGCCGGGGATGGGGATGACGACGTGAAGCGAGAAGTGAGTCGGGAGCGAATGGCCGGCGACTCGGCACGGGCAACCGAGGGCCCCACCGGAGGCCTCCCTGAGGAGGCTCGCACGGCTGCCCGAGACGGATCGCTTGGGGCCCGAGGAGGCGATGCCCCTGCGGCAGCCACCGCCGCCCGCGGCATCGGTGGCGTCGGTGCTCCGCCAGCAGGTGCCACGTTGCCCCCCGCCGCCCGGCCAGCCGCCGTCGCCGCCCCGGTCCGGCGGATCCTGATCCGGGTCGTCGAACTGCCGGCCGCCGCCGGGGAGCCGTCGGAGCCATGAGCGAAACCGGCCAGGAAGGGGGCGGCCAGGGGCAGGAGCCGGGTCGCTGGGCCAAGCCGGGCTGCGTCACGCTCCGCTGCCGGGAGGAC
>JBIIYH010000089.1:0-10789 GCA_044346905.1 Pirellulales bacterium | reverse complement strand
GGAGTGGATAATCCCAGTTGGCTTCGCTCGGGATCAACCCAGCGGGTTGCCGCGGTTCACGAGCGGCCAGGTGATCCGATCGCCCGAGAGGGCCGAGGCATACGCCGCCGCGGTCATCTCCACGACCGTGCGACCGGCATACATGCCCGTCTCCGGCTCGCGGTCGTTGGCAATCGCGTCGAGCAAATCGGCCGCGGCCCGGCGGCCCCAGGCGACCCGCTCCGCCGCCCGGTCGATGTCGGCCGCGACCTCCTCGCCGAGCCCGCCCGGACCGATCGGCTGCCAGGGGAAGTCCTTGTCGGTCCGCCAGAGCGGGGCCGCGCGGAACGAGGCCTGCGGCACGTGGTCGGGGCGGATCTGGATCGCGCCGGAGCTGCCCACGACCGTGAGCCCGAAGGCCGGCTGCTTGAGTCCCGCGTCCCGCACGCTCGCGAAATAGCCCACCGGCCCGTTGGCCAGGCCAAACATCGCCGTCACCGCGTCGCCCGCGATCAGGCCGACGCCCTCAGGCCCCGGGGCGGCGTCGGCCTTCGTGATCGGCCGGTCGCCCACCGTCACCGTGGCCTGGCACCACTGCGGCGCCCCACCGAGATCAGCCATCAGGTCGAGCACGTGGCAGCCGAGCACCCAGAGATCCTCGCCGCCGCCCCGCTTGTCCTCCTTGCCGCGGGCCCGCAACTCCAGCAGGCGGCCGATCCGGCCGTCCTCGATCAGGTCGCGGACGGCGGCATAGGTGCCGGAGTGGCGGTTCACGAAGGCGAGCGCCAGCTTGGTGCCAGACTTTTCGCAGGCGGCGATCACCGCGTCGGCCTCGGCGGGCGTGGGCACGAACGGCTTCTCCATCAGGATTCCCTTGGCACCCGCCTCAGCCGCCGCGATCGCCATCTCGGCATGGCAGTCGATGTGACGCATGCAGATCGCCACCACGTCGGGCTTCGTCGCCGCGAGCATCTTCCGCCAGTCGGCGAAGGCGGCGGCCGGCTCGAGCTCGTGCCGCTCGGCCGCCTTGGCCAGGCCGGCCGCGTCGTCGTCGGCCGCGGCGACCACCTCGGCCCCGGGCAGCTCCCGAAACAGCTCGTCGATCGCATGGCCGTAGTCGCCGCGGCCCGTTCGCCCGATCACCGCCACCCGCAGCCGCTCGTCGCCCATGGCATGACCCTTCGTGAAAATGTGCCGGGGAAAGCCGGCAGTCTACGCGGTGGGCTGGCCGGTATCATGCGGGGCCCATTCCCTCACTCGCCCGCCCGCGCCGCATGACCCACGATCATCACCATCACGGCCCGCGGGGCCTCGCCGCCGGGCAGTTCGACCGGGCGATGGCGATCGGCGTCACGCTCAACGTGGTCTTCGTGGTGGTGGAGTTGGCGGCGGGCTTCCTGGCCGGCTCGCTGGCCCTGCTGGCCGACGCGGGGCACAACGCCGGGGATGTCGTGGGCCTGCTCCTGGCCTGGGGAGCAGCCTGGCTCTCCCGTCGGCCCCCCTCCCGCCGCTTCACCTGGGGCCTCGGCCGGGCGACGATCCTCGCGGCCCTCGCCAACGCGGTCCTGCTCTTGGTGGCCTGCGGGGCGATCATCTGGGAGGCCTGGCGGCGGCTGAGCCAGCCCGAGCCGGTGGCCGGCCCGACGGTGATCGCGGTGGCCGCGGTCGGCGTGGTGATCAACACGCTGACGGCGCTACTCTTCATCCGCGGCCATGCCGACGCCAACGTCCGCGGCGCGTTTCTCCACATGGCGGCCGACGCGGCGGTATCGGCCGGCGTGGTGGTGGCGGGGATCGCGATCATGGCCACGGGCCTGGGCTGGATCGACCCGGTCGTCAGCATCCTGATCGCCCTGGTGATCATCGTGAGCACCTGGGGGCTGTTCACGGAAAGCCTCGAGCTGGCCCTCGACGCGGTGCCCCGCGGCTTCGACCCCGACCAGCTCGAGGCGGCGCTCGGCGGGCTCGCGGGCGTCGCCGAGGTGCACGATGTCCACGTCTGGGGCCCGAGCACGTCGGAGGTTTCGCTGACGGTGCACCTGGTGGTGGCCGCCGACGCCGACCGCGACGCGATCCTGGCGGCGGCCCACCGGCTGGTGAGGGAGGAGTTTCACGTCGCCCACGCCACGATCCAGATCGAAGGGGCCCAGTCGCCGCCGGCCTGCCACCGGGCCGCCGACTGCCATCCCGCGTAGCCCGCGCTACGCCCGTCGGGCGCCGAGCTCCGCGGCCAAGAGCGTGTTGGCCAGGAGCATCGCCACCGTCAGCGGCCCCACGCCCCCCGGCACCGGCGTGATCCGCCCGGCCACGCGGCTCACTCCCTCGAAGTCGACGTCGCCCACGAGCCGGCCGTCGACCCGGTTGATGCCCACGTCGATCACCGTCGCGCCCGGCTTCACCATCTCGGCCGTGATCATCCGCGGCTGACCCACGGCGGCCACGAGGATGTCGGCCTGCCGCGTCAGGGCCGCCAAGTCGGTCGAGCGGCTGTGGCAGAGCGTGACCGTGGCGTTGCAGCAGGTTGGCTCGCCCGGGGCGGCCGTCCGCGGCGGCTTGGCCGACAAGAGCAGCGCCAGCGGCTTGCCCACGATATCGCTGCGGCCCACGATCACGGCGTGCCGGCCGGCGGCCTCGACGCCCGCGTCGATCAGCATCCGCTGCACGCCCGCGGCCGTGCAAGGCACGAATCGCGGCCGCCCCTGCGAGAGCAGGCCGGCGTTGACCGGATGAAAACCGTCCACGTCGCGATCCGGGGGCACGGCGTCGAGCACGGCGGTCGTGTCCACGTGCGGCGGCAGCGGCAGCTGCACGAGGATCCCGTCGGCCGTGCCCTGGCCGCCCCGGGCGATGCCCTCGACGAGGGCGACGAGTTCGGCGGTGGTGGCCGTGCCGGGCACGGCGACGACCTCGGAGTCGATCCCCACTCTGGTCGCCGCGGCGGCCTTGCCCTTCACATACGAGGCACTCGCCGCCACGTCGCCCACCAGCACCACCACCAGCCGCGGCCGGCGGCCGAACATCGTGGCAAATGTCTCGACCTCGGCGCGGAGATCGGCCTCGATCCGCGTGGCGAGAGCCCGGCCGTCGAGGATCTCCGCGGCCATCACGCCTCCGGCCCGGTGAGCACCATCATCCGCAGCTGATGCTGAATCTCTTCGAGTATCCGCGCCTCGTCGGCGGAGAGGTTGCCGGCGGTTTTCCGTTCGAGCAGGGCGAGCATGTCCACGAAATGCCGGGCGGCGGCCATGTTGACATGGCTCTGCTTGGTGATCGGATTCGGGATCCGGCCCAAAGCCATCAGGGCCTGCGTGAACAGGGTGTGGACGAGAAACTCGAACGTGGCCGGCGGCGCGCCGGGGGCGTCGGCGGGCGAATCGGGCGTCAGGTCGTCGCTCATGGTCGCGCTGCTTTCCTGTCAGGTCGTGTCAGGCCTCGGCCACCCAGGCGCTGCCCGCGTGCCGCTCGACGGCGGCGCCGACGAGCCCGGCGAAGAGCGGGTGCGCCGCCGTGGGCTTGCTCTTGAACTCGGGATGGAACTGCACGGCCACGAACCAGGGATGGTCGGACAGCTCCACGATCTCCACCAGCGTGCCGTCGGGGCTCGTGCCGGCGATCACCATCCCGGCGGCCTCGAGCCGCTCGCGATAGCGGGGATTGAACTCGTAGCGGTGCCGGTGCCGCTCGGAGATCGTCTCCCGGCCGTAGGCGGCGGCGCTCCGCGAGCCCTCCGTGAGCACGCAGGGCTGGGTTCCCAGCCGCATCGTGCCCCCCTTCTGCACCACTCCCTGCTGCTCTTCCATCAGGCAGATCACCGGATGGGGCGTGTCGCGGGCGAACTCGGTCGAGTGGGCGTCGGCCAGGCCGGCGGCGTTGCGGGCGAAGTCGATCACGGCGCACTGCATCCCCAGGCAGATGCCCAGGAAGGGCAGCCCCCGCTCACGGGCGAAGCGGATCGCCTCCACCTTCCCCTCGATGCCCCGCTCGCCGAAGCCGCCCGGCACGATCAGCCCGTCGAAGCCGGCCAGGAGCCGCTCGGCCCCCTCACGCTCGATCTGCTCGCTGGGGATCGCCTGCACGCGGACGGTCGTCTTGCGAGCGATGCCGCCGTGATCGAGCGCCTCGTAGATGCTCTTGTAGGCGTCACGGTGCTCGGCGTACTTGCCCACCAGCGCGATCGAGACCTCATGCTCGGGGTTTCGCAGCCGGTGAAGGATCTCGTGCCACTCGTCGAGGTCGGCGGCCGGGGCCGTGAGCCCGAACCGCCGCAGGATGATGTCGTCGATCCGGTTGCCCTGGAGCGAGAGCGGCACCTCGTAGATCGAGAAATCCTTGTCGCGTTCCTCGATCACCGCATCCAGCGGCACGTTGCAAAACAGCGCGATCTTCTCCCGGTCGGAAACGTCGAGCGACCGCTCGGTGCGGCAGACGAGCACGTCGGGCTGGATGCCGATCTGGCGGAGGATGCCCACCGAGTGCTGGGTGGGCTTGGTCTTCAGCTCGCCGGCCGCCTTGAGGTAGGGCACGAGCGTGAGGTGGATGAACATGCAGTTCTCGCGGCCCACCTCCAGCGGGATCTGCCGGATCGCCTCCAGGAAGGGCAGGCTCTCGATGTCGCCCACGGTGCCGCCGATCTCGGTGATCACCACGTCGGTGTCGGCGTCGGCGAGTTGCCTGACCACCTCCTTGATTTCGTTGGTGATGTGGGGGATCACCTGCACGGTGTTGCCGAGAAACTCCCCGCGCCGCTCCTTGGTGATCACCGAGAGGTAGATCTGGCCGGTGGTGTAGTTGCTCTTGCGGGTCAGCGGGGTGGTGGTGAAGCGTTCGTAGTGGCCGAGATCGAGGTCGGTCTCGCTGCCGTCGTCGAGCACGTACACCTCGCCGTGCTGATATGGGCTCATGGTGCCCGGATCGACGTTGATGTAGGGGTCGAGCTTCTGCATCTTCACCCGCAGGCCGCGGGATTCGAGCAGCATCCCGATGGACGCGCTGGTGAGACCCTTGCCCAGCGAACTGACCACGCCGCCGGTCACGAAAAGATGCTTCGTCACGCCCGGGAACTCCTTCCCTTCCGCCGGTGCCTCGATCCTCCTGCCTGGCCGCCCTGCTCGCCGCGATCTGCATCGCGGCCGACGCCGGCGCCGGCTCCGGAACCGGATTGAACCAGCGGTGCCGCGGGTGGTCAATCGGCGGTCGTGCCGCCGCGGCCTGACCGCGGGGAATCCATCGGGTAGAGTTGGAGCATGAACGCCTCCGCCCCGTCCGCCGCCGCGCCCGCCACCGGCAATCTCCGGATCCGCAGCCTCGAGCCGCTCGTGCCGCCGGCCCGGCTCTGCAACCTCCTGCCGCTGGGCCCCGAGGCCGCCGCCACGATCGTGGCGGGCCGCCGGGCGGTCGAGCGGGTGCTCTCCGGTGAGGATCCCCGGCTGATGGCGATCGTGGGCCCGTGCTCGATCCACGACGTCGAAGCCGCCCGCGACTACGCCGCCCGGCTCAAGGGCCTCGCCGACGGCCTGGCTGACCGCTTGCTGGTGATCATGCGGGTGTATTTCGAGAAGCCGCGGACGACCGTCGGCTGGAAGGGGCTGATCAACGACCCGCACATCGACGGCACCTTCGACGTGGCCACGGGCCTGCGGCTGGCCCGCAGCCTGCTGATCGAGATCGCAGCGCTGGGGCTGCCGACGGCGACCGAGTTTCTGGAGCCGATCACGCCGCAGTACATCGCCGACACGATCGTGCTCGGGGCGATCGGGGCCCGCACCACCGAGAGCCCGACCCACCGCCAGATGGCCAGCGGCCTCTCGATGCCGGTGGGCTTCAAGAACTCGACCGACGGCTCGCTCCAGGCGGCGATCGACGCGATGCAGGCGGCGAAGACGCCCCACTCGTTCCTGGGCATCGACAACGACGGCGGCACCTGCGTGGTCTCGACCACGGGGAACCCCTGGGGCGTGCTCATGCTCCGGGGCGGCCGCTCCGGCAGCAACTACTCGCCCGAGGTGATGCTCGAGGCCCGCACGAAGCTCGAGAAGGCGGGCCTGCCGCCGCGGATCATCGTGGATTGCAGCCATGCCAACTCGGGCAAGGACCACACCCGTCAGGCGGCCGTGTGGCGGGACGTGCTCGAGCAGCGGGCGGCGGGCGACCGGTCGATCGTGGGGCTGATGCTGGAGAGCAACATCCACCCGGGCGGCCAGCCGGCGGATGCCGACCGGTCGAAGCTGGCCTATGGCGTGTCGATCACCGACGCCTGCATCGGCTGGGAGGAGACCGAAGCCCTCCTCCGCGAGGCCCACGGCCGGCTCGCGTAGCCGGGCCGACCGGGCCGAAATCGGCCTCGACCAGGCTTGCCCCGGTTCGCTAGGCTGCGGAATCGGATTTGTTCAGCATTTGCGAAAGGATTCGCCCATGCGTCTGCGACTCGCCGCCCTGATCGTTCTCGCCCTCGCCACCCTGCCCGTCGCGGCCCAGGTCGCGCTGCCGCCGGCGACCGAAGAACTGCGAACGATCGTCTCCGCCCAGACGGTGCTCGATGAGTTCGGCGGGCTGCAGATCGAATCGATCCCGCCCGCCATGCTCAGCGCGGCCCAGGGCATCGCGATCTTCCCCAACATGATCAAGGGGGGCTTCATCCTGGGCGTCAACTACGGCAAGGGCGTGCTGCTCGTCCGCCGCAGCGACGGCTCCTGGAGCCCGCCGGCGATGGTGACGATGGGCGGCGGCAGCCTCGGCTTCCAGGCCGGCGTGCAGGCGGCCGACATCGTGCTCGTGTTCGCCACGCCCCGCAGCCTCGAAGGCATGATCCGCGGTGAGAAGGTCACGCTCGGCGCCGACGCCAACGTGGCCTTGGGGCCCATCGGCCGCTCCGCCAACGCCGGCACCGACGCCCGGATGGGGGCTGAGATCTACTCCTACGCCCGCTCCCGCGGCCTGTTTCTCGGCGTCTCGGTCAACGGCGCGAGCCTGTCGCTCGACCCCAACGCCAATGCGATGCTCTACGGACGGGCCGGCATCACGCCGGCCGACATCTACCAGGCCAAGGGCCTGGCCTACCACCAGGAAGTGGCGGCGCTGATCAACGACATCACCGCCCGGGCCCGCGCGCCGCAAACCCAGGTGCCGGTGCCGGCCGCGATGCCGACGGCGGCCCAGCCTGTGGCGGTGCAGCCCGTCGCCGCGCCGGTGGCCGCCGCCCCCCCGGCGACGCCCGCGGCCATCCCGGTGACGCCGCCCCCTGCGGCCCCGGCCGCACCGGCTCCCTACGCGCCCCCCGCCGCGCCGGTCACGCCCCCGCTCGTGCCGATCCGGTAGGTGAGAATCCGGCCGGGCGGATCGGTCATACTCAAGCAATGCCCGCCGGCCCTTCCACGATCGACGACGCGTACACCGCCGCCATCGACCGGCTCACACCAGCCGAGAAGATCGCCCGCAGCATGGCGATGCTCGACTGGAGCCGCCGCTGGATCGGCCGCCAGATCGTTGCGGAAAGCGGCCCGCTGCCGGACCAGCGGCTCCGGTGGGAGGTGGCGCTGCGGCTCTACGGCAGCGAGCCGGCGACGTGCCGGCTGATCGAGACCGCCATCGCCGAAATGGGCCGCGATGTTCCCGGCTGAGACATTTCGCGACACGCTGACGAGGATGGTGGCGATTCTCGATCGGCTTGCCATCCGGTTTCACCTGACCGGCGGCGTGACGACGATCGCCTACGGCGAGCCGCGGATGACGCAGGATATCGATCTCGTGATCGACCCCCGGGCAGCCGCCGAGCGGATCGACCCGCTGCTGGCCGGCCTGCGGACGGCGGGCTTTCTGGTGGACGAACAGTCGGCCCGCCGCGCCGTTCGCGAGGCCGGGATGTTCCAGGCCCTCGACCTCGCCGAGTCACTCAAGATCGACCTCTACCCCAGGGAGATGATCCCCGGCGAACTCGGCCGCTCCACGCGGCTCGAGGTGTTCGAGGGTGTCTCGCTGCCGGTCGCTTCCCGTCCCGACGCGGCCGCGTCGAAGCTCGTGTGGGTGTCCAAGGGCAGCCACAAGAGCCGCCGAGATCTCCGCCAGCTCTGGCGGCGGGCAGCGGCTGCCGAGCGTGGGCTCGTCGAGCAGCTCGCCCGGGACCTCGGCCTTGAGCGGCTGCTGCACGACGTCCTGGAGGAATCCGACGAGATCGAACGGTAGGCCCCGCATTCAGGCCGTCCACTGCCGCCACTTGCGTTTCAGGCGGCGGCGGATGCTCCGCAGGGCGTCGGGCACGCGGTCGAGCCCCAAGAGCCGGGTCGGGCCGCGCCGCCGGGAGACCCGGTCGATCGGCGTCGTGAAGATCTTTTCAAACTGGGCGAGGATCGCCTCGGCATCCGCGCACCGCGGCACGCGGTCGCCCCGATACCAGGGCCGCGCGAGCATCCTGGCGTAGATGGCCGGGTCGCGGTCGGCCGCCACCACCCGGTCCACGAGCAGGTCGAGGGCGGCCGAGGCCGAGAGGCCCGGGCCCGGGGGCGTGTCGTGAAAGGAGAGAAAACTCCGCGTGTCGAAGTCGTTGCCCACCAGCGGATCGCCCCAGTAGATCGGGATCGTGTTCACGAGCATCGGCTCGGCCACCTTCTCGCTGGTGTAGCCGGGGTGCGACTCGTTCTCGAAGGCGATGTTGAACCGGCACTCGGCCAGGAAGGCCCGCTTGTCGGCCACGCGGCCGCCCACGTTGTTGAAGAGTTTGCCCCCCGAATCCACCCGCTTGTATTTCGAGAGCCGGCGGAAGAACTCGTTGCGGGTCTTGCAGAGCGGATTCGAGACCACGAACCCGCAGAACCGTGGCCGGGCAGCCAGGATCGCCTCCACGTCGGCCGCCCCACCGGCCGGCAGCCCTTTCACGAGCCGCGGCGGGTCGATGTAGAAGGGCCAGTGCGGCAGGCGGAAGTGCCGCGGGTGGTCGGTGTACTCGAAGCTGAAGGCCCAGTCGGTCGAGAGCCAGTCGGGGGCGATGTTCTCGCCCGTATAGAAGATCCGCACGCAGTCGGAGCGACGATGGCCGTGCCGGCCGCCACCGATGCAGGAGTGGATCAGGAAGTCGGGCTCGGCGACGAGCTCGATCCGCCAGCGGGTCTCGAGCAGCCGCGTCAGGAAGTTGTCCCGCGGGTCGAAGCTGTCCCAGAATCCGGCAAAGCCCAGCCGGATGGTGGGCCGGGCAGCGGGATTGTCGGCGGCGGGCGGAGGAGCGGAGTCCACAACCCTACGCTACCGCAAGGATCGGGCCGCTGGAACACGAACCGCATGCCCACTCCCCCGGCCTGGGGCGTTGCCGCGCGGGGGCTCGCCGGGTAACCTCGCGCCGCGAGGCGACCCGCGAAGGCTCTCCCATCCCACCCGTGAATCCCGGCCCAGCCACGCACACGCTCCCCGCCCCCCGAGGCAACGCGGCCGGCTTCGTCCACCACCTCCGGGCCGACGCCACGAGCGGGTTCCTGGTGTTTTTGATCGCGCTGCCCCTGTGCCTCGGGATCGCGCTGGCCAGCGGGTTTCCGCCGGTGGCCGGCGTGTTCACGGCGGCCGTGGGCGCGATCCTCACGAGCCTCGTCAGCAACTCCGAGCTCACCATCAAGGGGCCGGCGGCGGGGCTGATCGTGATCGTGCTGGGGGCGATGCAGTCGTTCGGCTTCACCGGCGGCTCGGACCCCGCGGCCGACCTGGCCGCCTACCGGATGGTGATCGCGGTGGGCTGCGTGGCGGGGCTCGTGCAGGTGGCCTTCGGGCTGTTGCGTGTGGGAGCGCTCTCCGACTTCTTTCCCACGGCCGTGGTCCACGGGATGCTGGCGGCGATCGGGCTGATCATCTTTCTCAAGCAGCTGCCGGTGGTGTTCGGCGAGAAGCCGCCGGCCGAGCCGCTCGAGGCGCTCACCAACCTCCCTGCCGAGATCGCCGGCATCAATCCGCAGATCGCGGTGATCGGCGTCGTGAGCCTGGCGATCCTGTTCGGCTGGCCGCTCGTGCGGCCCTGGGTCCGGCCCGCCTGGCTGCGGCTGGTGCCGGCGCAGCTGCTCGTCCTGGCGGCGGCGGTGCCGCTCGGGATCTGGTTCGACCTGGCCCACGACCACTACTACCGCTTCGCAGGCCACACCTACCCGGCGGGCGAGGCGTTTCTCGTGAACGTGCCCCAGAACCTGCTGGCGGCCGTCACCACGCCCGACTTCTCCGTGTTCACCGCCCCGGCCACCCGGCTGGCCGCGGCCTGGTGGGTGGTGATGTTCGCGCTGGTCGGCAGCATCGAGTCGCTGCTCTCGGCCAAGGCGATCGACCTGCTCGATCCCTGGAAGCGGAAGACCGACATGAACCGCGACCTCCTGGCGGTGGGCCTGGCCAACGTGGCCGTGGCCGCGATCGGCGGCCTGCCAATGATCTCGGAGATCGTCCGCAGCAAGGCCAACATCGACGCCGGCGCTCGCACGCGGTTCGCCGACCTCTGGCACGGCCTGTTTCTGCTCGCCTTCGTGGCCCTCGCGCCGGCGATCGTCCACATGATCCCGCTTTCGGCGCTGGCGGCGATGCTCGTCTACACGGGGGCCCGGCTGGCCTCGCCCAAGGAGTTCATCAACGTGTTCCGGATCGGCCCGGAGCAGCTGGCGATCTTCGTAACCACGATCGTCGCGGTCTTGGCCACCGACCTGCTCGTCGGCGTGATGAGCGGGGTCGGCCTCAACTTCCTGATCCAAACAGCCGGGCATGAGCCGCGGCGCGGCGGCCAGACTCAGCCCTGAGTCGGCAACGTCGCGGTGGCCGCGCCGGGCGGCAGGCCGGCGAGCGTGTCGGGCACGATCCG
>JBIIYH010000149.1:0-6469 GCA_044346905.1 Pirellulales bacterium | reverse complement strand
ACCCCGACAAACAGGGATTCGTAGGCGCCCGGCGATCGGATGCAAGATTTTTTTCCCAACTCGGGAGGCAAGGTCCGGTCCGCCCGGATCCCGCCTGCCCGCCGCAAGGGCGGCGAGGACGCCGATCCGCGGCACGGCTTTCAAGGCTGTGGTCTCCGGGGCTCGCCGCCCTGCCGCAACACGCCCAGTTGGTAGGCGTGGGCGACGGCCTGGGTGTTGTTGGCGGCATCGAGCTTCTGCTGGATCGCCTCGCCGTGGGCCCGCACCGTCCGAAACGTGATCCCGAGCCGGTCGGCGATCTCGGCGTAGGTGAGGCCCTCCGCGAGCTGCTCGAGCACCTGCAGCTCCCGGTCCGTCAGCCGGCTCGGCGAGCCCGGGCTCGCGGCTGCCACGCCCGCGAGCGGCCGGCCGCCGGCATGCACGGCGCGGATCGCCGCCACGATCTCGTCGTAGCGGGCTGTCTTCGTGAGGTAGCCGGAAGCGCCGGCGGCGAAGGCGGCCGCGGCGTTGGTCGGATCGTCGGACGACGTGAGCACGAGCACGTGACAATCCGGATGAGCCCGCCGCAGCCGCCGCAGCGACTCGATCCCGTCGAGATCCGGCATCATCAGATCGAGCAGGAGCACGTCGGGCCGATGCCGCTCCCAGAGCTGCAGGGCCTGCCGCCCGCTCGCCGCAATCCCCACCACCTTGAAGTCGGCCTGCCGCGCGAGCACCCGCGACAGCCCCTCCAGAAACACCGGATGGTCGTCCACGAGCAAAAGCCGGATCGGCTGCCCGCGGCCGGCCGGCGGCGGCTGCTCGGCGCCGCTCGGGCTGCGGGCCCCCGCCGGCGGATCCGATCGGTTCATGGTCCCGACTCTAGTCATCGTCGCCCTGCTGCGCCACTGGCAGGAGCGGGATCCCCGCCGCCGGCTGGCCGTCCGTCGGATCAGCCTGGTCGAGGCTGATCGACACGGTCGTGCCCCTTTCGGGCGAGCTGTCGATCGTCAGGGCGGCCCCGATCCGTTGGGCCCGCTCCCGCATGCCGCGGATGCCGAAGTGGCCCTCCAGCCACTCCCCCCGGTCCGGATCGAAGCCGCCGCCCTGATCGGTCACGCTCACCGTGAGGCCGGCCGGCCCCCCGGCGAGCCTCACCCTGACCAGCCCGACGGCCCCATGCCGGATCGCGTTGGCCACGGCCTCGCCGACGATCTTGAGCAGGTGGTAGCGGGCCACCCGCGGCGGCTCGACGACTGGGCCCGTCACCGCCAGTTCCACCTCCACGGCCGAGCGGGCTCCTTGCTCCCGGCACTGCTCGGCCAGCAGCTTGGCGAAGCCCCAGCCTCCGCGGGCGGGCTCGCGGAGATCCCAGACAAACTGCCGGGTCTCCCGTTGGATCCGGGCCACGAGCATCCGCTGCTCGTCGAGCAGCTCGCGGGCCTCGCCGTCCGCGAAGCTGGCCGCGGCGTCGAGCTGGAGGGCGACATTGGCCAGATCCTGTTCGAGCGAGTCGTGAAACTCGCGGGCGATGCGGCGGCGTTCCTCGGTGATGGCCCGCTCCTCGAGCGCGGTCTCGATCACCGCCAGCTGACGCCGCACCTGCCGCCGGAGGGCGGCCACCCACGCCAGCACGGCGGCCAGCGCCGCGGCCCCGAGGCCGAGCGCCCCGGCCAGTCGCCGCGGCGTCCACCACGAGGGCCGCGAGAGAATCGTGATGTCGGCGGCGGTCCGCGGCAACAACTCCATGCGGGTGGGGGCGGCGAGCGGCCATTGCCGCGGGTCCGTCGCCGGAATCACGTGCAGGATGCCCGTCATGAGCAGCCGGCTGCCGGGCTCGAACCGCTCGCGGGCGAGATCGCCCTCCGTGATCAGTGCGGTCACGCTCGACTCGCCCGCGGCGAGGATCAGCAGGTCGCCTGTTCGCCCCGGCTTCTGCTCGAGCAGCGTGGCCGGAAAGCGGACCAGGCAGCCGTCGTAGTCGCCGGGGTCGGCGATCACCCGCGCTTCGATGGAGCGGGAGTGAACGGCCGCGACCTCGTCGGGAGTGATCTCGATGGGGGCCGGGGGCGGCCCGTGGGCCACCAGCCTCGCCACCGCGTCGGAGAGGCCGGCCACCGTGCCCGCGCGGTCCACGAACCCCGCCACTTCCACGCGATCGCCGGCCGCGAACGCCTCCGGGGCCCGGGTCAGCACCCGCAGGCCGTGCTGCCCCTCCTGCAGGAAGATCACCTCGCCGGGCACCGCGTGCACGACCGTGCCCTCCGTGCGGATCATGTGGTCGTCGACCGGCTCCGCCGCATACCGGGCGACCGCGTCGATCGCCACCTTCCGGGCGGCGAAGGGCTCGTGCTCCGCCGGAGCGATCGGCTCGAGAAAGTCGGGCCGGCTCACCAACAGCCGCGGCCGCAGGGGTTCGCCCCGGGTGTTGAAGGTCGTGGACGAGACGCCGCGAAACCGCACCTCCCCGTTCACGAGCGACCTGCACAGCCGGCCGAAATCGGCGGGCATGGCCGCCTTGCGGCACTCGACCTCGAACACCCGCGTCTCATGCGCGGCGAAGATCCGCCAGAGCAGCGGCTCCTCCCGAACGCCCCGCACGATGGCCGTCACCTCGACGAACAACCCGTTTTCGGCGGCGGCAAAGAACCGGCGGGCGACGAACGGCCGCGGCTCCGGCAGCGGCGCGGGGCCGAGCACCCGCACCGCCTCGACCCGGAACACCGGCGCGAATCCCCCCGGCCCGATCGTGCCCTCGGCTTCGATCTCGACCGCCGCCTGCACGTCGTCGGGGAGGCGAGCCTCGAGCTCGTCGCCGGGGAACACGGCGTAGATGCCCGCGGTCTGGTCTTGGAGAAACAGGGCGCGGCCGAGCTCGTGCCGCCAGGTCACGACGCCGCGGATCGTGGCCTTGGGGTATGCCCTCGTCGCTTCGTCGCCGAGGGTTTTGAGTTCGGCGATCGGCCGGGCGTCGTCGGGGGGCTCGGCGGCCCCGGAGGCGGCCCCGACGAGCGCGGCCAGGCAGGCCGCCTGGGCCGCGCTGCCCGGCAGCCGCGAGCCCGGATGCGAGCCGCCGCGACGCGATTGCGCCCACCAGCGACCGCTGAGCTTGTGCCTGAAGAGCTGCATGGATCGATCGGCTCCCGCCCTGGCTCCGAGTCTACCCGCCCGGTGGTGCCGGGAGCCAATGCCGGTCGGGCGGCCTTCGGCCAGGCCTGCCCGCCTCCGGGGAGCCGAGGTCGGCCGGGAAGGGCCTCGGTTTCTCGGGCTTGGCCGGTTCTGGGTAAGGAGCGGAAGACTTTTTCGATCGCCTTGTCACAAGTGACAATAGCCGCGGTTGCGGGGGGGCAGTAGTTTTTGATGCGGCAAGGGGGCGTTTCTGTAGCCCAGGACTTTGGTTCCCTTGAAAAACCCTCGGACAGAGCACTTCATGATGGCCACGCAAACGTCACGGCTCGCTGCCACCGCCTTTGGCGTCTCTTTCGGTTCTTCGAGCGGCCCGCGTGGTCGGGTGCGGGTGTTCCGCCGCATGGCGGCGGGCGGCCTGTCGCTCGCGCTGGTCGCCGCGTTGTCCGGCACTGCGCAGGCGCAGTCAAGAACCTGGACCGGCGGCGGAACGACCAACAACTGGAGCGACGGCGGCAACTGGAGCGGCGGCGTGGCGCCGGTCAATGGAGCCACGCTCGTTTGGGATGCGACCAGCACGGCCCGCCTGTCGAGCAACAATGATCTCAACCTCTCCATTGCACAATTGAATCTGACAGGCGCCCCAGCCGGCGTCGTGCTCAGCGGCAACGCGTTGACGATGAATGTATTTGGTAGCAATGGACTCAACAGCAACTCTTCTACGGGGAGGTTCACGATCAACCTCGGCCTAGATTTGCAGCCATCTTCAAGGTTTCTGACAAATGCTCCCGGCGCGGTCATCAATGGCATTCTTTCCGGCGCCAGCACAGAGCTTCTCCTAGACTCCGGCAATTATGCCTTCTACGGGGCGAACACTTTTTCAGGTCCTGTGAGGCTCGGCAACGGGGGTGGGTCTCTCAGCCTCATCGCCAACACGCTCGCGAATAGTGGCCAGGCTCAGTCGCTCGGGACCGGCACCGAGGTGAGATTCGGATCCCTCCTGGCGAATGACCGTGGCAATCTCTATTACACGGGCGGTGCAACCAGCACCAACAAGGCTTACAAGATTGGCGGAAACACAAACCTCACGGGCCAAACCGGCGGCGTGTTCAACAACGGCACCGGCGCGCTAACCTGGACCGGTGTGCATATTCAGGCCACGACGACGTCCACTCGCACGTTCTTCCTTGGCGGCTTCAACACCGACGCGAACACGTGGAGTAGCGGGATCGGCGACAACTCGGAGAGCACGATCGCCTTGTCCAAGACCGGCCGCGGCTCCTGGACGTTGAGGCAGCCGGCGATATTCAATCCCGGCGCCGCGAACCGGTTCACCGGCGGGCTCACGGTCAACTCCGGCAGGCTGATCCTTGACTACGAGGACAATGATACCGTGGTCGCTTCCACCCTCGCCCCGGTTCTCGGCGGCGGCACGCTCGAGTTCAAGGCCGCCAGCAGCGGCTCGTCGGCCCAGACGCTGGGCAACGTCACCGCCACGGCCGCCTCTCAGCCCGCCGGCGGCAGCGGGCTCAGCACGATCCGGGTGAACCAAAACGGTGGCGACGGGATGGCCGTGACGTTGGGCACCGTGACCGCCACGGCAGGAAGGTCGGCGGTGCTGTACGACCTGTTTGGATCGGCGCAAAGCAGCGTGACGATCGGCACGAGCATCGCCGCCGATACCGGCACGCTTGGCACGCAGGTTATCCGCACAGCGGGCGGCGCCTATGACTTCGCGGTCAACACCGGGGCGAACACGGCGGTCTCCGCCCGCAATGCCACGACGGTCCTGGGCGTCAACAATGGAAGCAACACCACCGACTTTCTCTTCGCCGATACGGGCGACATTAACGCGTTATTCTCCGTGGCGACCAGGAGTCTGCGGATCGCGCCGACGCAGAACAACCAGACGATGACGATCCTGAATACCGGCACCTATGCAAGCGGCGGCGGCAAAGGGTTGCTCGTCGCGGGGGGCGGCCTGCTCTATGACGGCGGTGCGCATGATTTCACGATCGCTGCCGGGCCCGGGGCCAATGGCGCGTCCATCCGGGTGGGTGACAACAACAGTGCGTTCTTTGTGCACCACTATGGCACGGGCAAGCTCACGATCGGCGAGCGGGTGTACCTCGGCTTTGCCGGTGCTTCTCCGGGAACGGCCGGATCGAACACGAACATCGGCCTGTTCGGCACCGGCCTGATCGACTGGAAGGGCAGCACGAATCAGGTCGGCAGTGCTGCAACGACGATCAGCGGGGTCACCGCCCGGATCTCGGGCACCACCGATGCGCTCCGGCTCGACAACAACACCTCGAGCACCACCAAGGGCGCCAACAACATCGTGCTCAACGGCGGCGGCGTGCTGGAGGCGGTCAACGGCGACATCACCCGCAATGTCGGCACCGGCGCGGGTGCGATCCAGTGGACCGGCGACGGCGGCTTCAGCGCCTCTGGCGGCAACCGGTCGGTGAATCTGGGCGGTGCGGGCGCGGCCGTCACCTGGGGCGGCACGAACTTCGTGCCCAGCGACAACGCGCTGCTGCTCTCCAGCCCATACTCCGACAGCATGATCGACTTCCAAAACCCCCTGGCCCTCGGCAACTTGCAGCGTGTGGTGCAGGTCGCCAATGGCTCGGCGGCCGTGGATGCCCGGCTCTCGGGCGTGCTTTCGAGCGGGCTGACCGGCGGCTTGGTGAAGGAGGGGGCCGGCACGCTCGAACTCACGGCCGCCAACACCTATTTCGGCGAGACCTGGGTGCGGGCCGGCGGCTTGCTCGTCGCGGGCAGCGTGGCCGGCAGTGCCACGTCGGTAGCCTCCGGGGCGTTCGTCGGCGGCGATGGCACGATCGGCGGCAACCTCGCGCTGGCCACGGGCGCGCTCGTCGCCTTCGAGACGGGCTCCACGCTCGATCTCGTCGGCACGCTCAGCCTGGATCCGACCTTCGGGGTGAATAGCCTCGTGAGCGCCTCGGGCGGAGCGGTGGACTGGGCAAATGTGGCCAATAGCACCTACACGCTCATGAACACGACCTTCGGCTTCAATACAAACACGATCAGCAACTTTGGCGAGGCCAACAAGCAGACTGGCCTCGCCGGCGGCAAGTCGGCTTACTTCGAGCAGGGCACCGGTAGCCTCCAACTCGTGGTCGTGCCCGAGCCGGCGACCCTGGCCCTCGCGGCCTGCGGCGTCGGGCTGGCCGGCCTCGCGGCCTGGCGGCGCCGCCAGGCCTGACCGGGCCCCGGGGGAAAGGCCCCTGCGGAGCCCCTTGGCTCAGGAGTCGGCCGAGAGTTGGGCCTCCCTCACCACGTGGCCGCAGGGTGGCACCAAGTGGCCGCAGAGTGGCACCAAGTGGCCGCAGAGTGG
>JBIIYH010000255.1:0-4249 GCA_044346905.1 Pirellulales bacterium | reverse complement strand
CCGGTCCGCTGACCTGGATGAAGGGGTACCGGCGGACAAACAGCCGCCTCTGGAGATGAGCCGGGCGACGTTCCCGGATCGCGGCGGCGGGCAGCCGGCTTCTTGTTCCGCTACCGCGAGCGAGCGGCCGGTGCGGCTCCTCAGCCGAAGCTAGCGGTCTTGCGGGGCCTGTTGATCGAGCTGCTCGCGGGCTTTCTGCTCCCGGGCCGCGCGGCGGAGGATTTCCTGGGAGGGCCTTTCGACCACGATCTCCCAGCGGCGCTGCTTGGGCACCTCGAACACGAGGCCCGAGGTCTCGGGGTCGAAATACCGCTCGTCGCAGAGCGGGATTTCCGTGACGCCCCCCGACAGGTGGTGAATGTACCGCACGCCGACGACGCCCACCCGGACGGTGCCCCCCCGCATGCCGTCGCCGTCCTTGAACTCCCCCACCTGGAAGCTGCCGTCACTCTTGATCAGTGCCGAGGCCTGGCGGATGGCATCGGGCCCGTAGCGGACGAAGAGCCGGCCTTCCGTGACGGGCTCCCCGTCCGGGAAGCGGACGGTGCCGCTGACATAGTGCTTGTCTCGCGGGCCGCACCCGCCGGCCAGCAGGGCAGCGGCCAGCAGGGTCAGACCGGCCCCCCGAACCCCCGCTCCGCCGACGTGACCTCCGGCGGGTGTTTCAGAAGGTTTCGAGAATCTGCCCATCGCTCATGTGTCCGAGTCGGTAGAGGATATTCCCGTCGATCGCCTTGCTGATGCCGCGGACCGCCCCGTCGCCCATCAGGGTCATCACCACCTCCGGATGATTCGACCCCGGCAGGAACGGAGCGGAGTCGGTGTTCGAGCGGGCGATGCCGACCCGGGGGTGAAAAATCGCCTGCACGTTGGCCCCGCCGTAGCCATACCCGGAGTTGTTGGCACCCGGCCAGGGCGGACCATCGCGAGGAACCCCGGGAAAGAAGCGGCAGGCCGGTTGGTTGATCGTACCCGCGCAATAGACTTCGTTCGCCCAGGAATAAAATCCGAGATGGTTCGACGGAATCTGCCGTTCGGTCAGCATGGCCGTCTGCGACAGCCCGTCGGTCACGTCGTCGGACTGGTGCCGCGGCGACCAGTTTCGGAGCGGATCCTTCAAGGGGGGCACCGTGCCCATGTGGTTGGTGATGATCTGATTCTTGAACGAACCCGGCGGGTAGACGATCGAGGGCAAGCCGCTGGCATGGGCCTGGCCCCGTGTCTCGACCTCCAGCCGCGGGCCTCGGGCGAGGGTCAGGATGTTCCAGCCCTTCCGGTCCGCAAGGTGCCAGTTTTGCCAGCCGCAGTTGACGCTGCTCCCGGCGTGAAGTTTCGCCGACTGGCCATTCTGATTGGTGGGCAGCGGCTCCTGGCAGTTGACCAACATGGCATACATGCCAATCCCTTGCGCGCTGACGACCGCCCCGTAGTCGCAGGTGTTTCCCGTCTCCAGGTGGTGATTCACGCGGTCGCAGCGGCGATTGCCTCCCCGCGACGGGCAGTTCCAGAATGAAGGCTGCGGGCCCGCGTGGACGAGTGCCCGGTTGCGTTTGTAGGGGGGATAATCGCCCGGCACGATGTTCGGGTTCAAGGTGTGCACGTGCCATTCATTCAGGTACTGCACATGGACGCCGGCCCCGAGATCGAGGTCGCCCACGTGCATCCCCATGTAGGGCAGCAGGATCTGCACGGTCGTGAGGCCGAAATAGCCGGTCGCGCCGGGCACGATCCCGCCGTGGGCCGCTTCGAACGCGGCCGCGCCCACGCCCATCTGCTTGAGGTTGTTGCCGCACTCTGAGAGCCGGGCCGACTCCCGCACCTCCTGCACGGCCGGCAAGAGCAGGCCCATCAGGAGGGCCAGGATCGCGATCACCACGAGGACCTCGGTCAACGTCAGGCCCGGAGGCAAGCAGCGGAGGGGCCCCGCGGAGGCAACGCAGTTGGCAGGCCTGCGGTCACGCAGGCCGCCGGACGCGGCGCGAAGCAACGATGTCGCGGCGGGCTCGGTCAAGGCGTGGTTCGCCCTTGGCCAGAAGAAGATCGACGGAACCATGTCGCAGGCCTCTTCGCGTGAGATTCAACCCGGCCGATCAAATGCCCGCCGTTCCGGCCTCCAGCCTTGGAACCAGACCTCGATGCCTCGATCTTATGGTTTCCGATCGACGCAGTCAATTGTCACTTGTGACAGCGGCGGGAGGCAAGCCCGCGGGCAGCCGGATCTCCCGAGCCGTCGGCCGGCGGGCTTCAAGACCGACTCGGGCCTCGGCGCAACCCGCCCGTGCCGGTGGGCGTGGGCGACGGGCCGGCGATCGCCATCGTGCGCGATCGCCGCCGCGGCATGACGGTGGGGTACGGGCCACGAGCGGCGGCACCGGTGACATTTCCGGGTAGACTCGCGGGAGGTTCGGCTCGAGCTGCACCCGTGATGCCTTTCCTGCCGGAGATCCCCATGGCCGACCGCACGATCGCGATTTTTTCTTCCGCGGCCCGCGTCGCCTTCTGCGGCCTCGCGGCCCTCGCCGCCGGGCTTCCCGCCGCCCGCGGGATCGAGCCCTACGCCCATCCCACGATCGTGATCCCCTACGCCGCGACCAAGCCCGTGATCGACGGCACGGTGGACGACGCCGAGTGGCAGGGGGCCTTCAGCCAGCAGGCGCTCCAGACCACGAGGCGGCAGCTCAGCGCCCGCCAGACGCGGTTCTGGGTGATGTGGGACGAGGAAAACTTCTACGTCGCCATGCGGGAACAGCTGCGGCAGGGCGAGCGGCCGATCCAGGCGCTCCGCGGCCGGGAGCGGGGCAAGGACATGGACGTGATCTTCGACGACTGCTACGAGATCTGGGTCTCCGTGGGCGCCACCGACACGCTCACCGGGCAGCCCGACTGCTCGACCCAGTTCGTGGGCAACTTCGCCGGGGCCCGCCAAGACGCGATCCACCAGCCGGCGGTCGGCAACTCCCGCACCAGCAGCTACGACACCGACTGGGAGCCGAAGAGCCGCCTGACGAAAGACAACGTCTGGGAGATGGAGCTGGTCATCCCGCGGCAGAGCCTGGGCACCACCGAGCGGCCCTTCCACGACGGGATGCAGATGCGGTCCCTGATCGCCCGCAACTACAAGCGGCCCTGGGAGCAGTGCTCCTTCGAGGGCACCTCGACCTTCGCGGTGATCGACTCGCACTCCGAGTTCGTGCTCTCGAAGACCGCCCCCGCGCTGCACCTGCTGGGCGTGGGCGACGCGGCCACCGGGAAGATAGGCCTCCGGCTGGCGGCCCTCGGGCAGACCGACACCACGATCCAATGGCGGTACGCTTCCGAGGCCGTCACCAAGGAGGGCGACGCCGCGGTTCGCAAGGGGGTGCTGGCCGAGGTGGTCGATCTGCCCGACCTCGACACCGAGGGGGAGGGTCAGGTGCGGATCACCGTCACCGGTGCCGAGGGCCAAACGTTGCTCGACTGGGCCGCCAGTCGCGAGTTCGGCCTGGCCACCAAGATGGAGGCCCCGGCCCCGGGCGAGCCGAAGGTCAAGGTTCGGTACAGTCCCGCCGCCGACGTGCTCGCCGACAAGGGCGACGTGGTGGACCTGCGGACGACCTACAACGCCGAGCGGGACTACATCCGCGTGTTCGGCGACTTCATCAACTTCGACGACCGCGCCGCGATCCGCGAGGTGGTGATCACGGTCGCCGACGCCGCGGGCAAGGACGTCGCCCGGGAGACGGCCGCGATCGACGCCGACGCCTACGCCAAGGCCGTTTTGCAGCTGCCGCAGCTCGCGCCGGGCACATACCAGGTGAAGGTCGCCTGCCGCGACGAGCGTGGTGACGTGCTCGCCGAGCAGGACACCACCTTCACCAAGCAGGATCTGGCCGCCACCTACGACTGGTGGCAGACCAAGCGGGGCAGCATCGAGCGGGTGATCGCCCCCTGGACTCCGGTGACCCGCAAGGCAAACACCTTCGGGATCTGGGGCCGCGAGATGGAGGTGGGCGCCGCGGGCCTGCCCACGCGGATCACCACCCAGGGGGAGGACATCCTCGCGGGGCCCGGGGCGCTCGTCGCCACGACCGCCGCCGGCGAAGAGATCACCGCCACGGGGGCCGACACCAAGACGCTCGTCGACCAGGACCACCGCAAGACCGTCGTGGTGGCCAGCCAGTGCGGCGACCTCGCCGTGTCGAGCGAGGTGACCGTCGAGTTCGACGGGATGATGAAAGTCGCGCTCACGCTCACGCCCAAGCAGCCGACG
>JBIIYH010000335.1:0-3077 GCA_044346905.1 Pirellulales bacterium | reverse complement strand
GTCGGCCGGGGTCGAGCGAGAGCACCAGATCGATGTCGTGGATCATGAGATCGTGGATCACGCCCGCGTCGAGCGAGCGGAACGTGAAGGGGGCGAGCCGCCGGGCCTCGATGGCCGTCACCTCGCCAACGCGGGCGACGGCCGCCTGCCAGGCGGGATTGAACCGCTCCACGTGGCCGACCGCGACGGTGCGGCCGAGCCGGCGGGCCGTGGCGGCGATCAGCCGGGCGTCGTCCACCGTGACGGCCAGCGGCTTCTCGATCAGGAGATCGACGCCCGCCTCGAGCAGTGGCACCGCCACCTCGGTATGCAACGCGGTCGGGGCTGCGATCACGACCGCCTGGGCCCGGCCCACGACCGCGGCCGGCTCGGCCAGCGCCTGGCAACCATGGGCCGCCGCGACTCGGTCACGCGCCTCAGGCGACGGATCGACCACCGCCACGAGTTCCGCGTCGTCGCGGGCCGCCAACAGCCGGGCATGGATCGTGCCCAGGTGCCCGCAGCCCACCACCGCCACCTTGATCCGTGTCATGCCGCCCTCCGTTGGTCGCGGGATCGGCCGTGCCGCCCCTCCTGCTGCCGGGAGAGAAACCCGAGTAGTTCCTCCACCGCCGGCCGCAGCGAGCCCTGGCCACGGAGCAGCTCGCGGGCGGGCTCGAGCCCCACCTTCGCCCGGTAGAGCAGCCGGTGGGCTTCGGCGATCGCCTCGATCGTGTCGCGGTCGAATCCGCCCCGCTTGAGCGCCACCACGTTGATGCATCGCGGCCGGGCCGGCGCCCCCTCGCAGAGCATGAACGGGGGCACGTCGTGGAGCACCCGCGACAGACCGGCCACGAACGACCAACTGCCGATCGTGGTCCAGTGGTGAACCGCCACCGCCCCCGAGAGCGAGGCCCGTGAATGAATCCGGACGTGGCCGCCCAAGAGCGTGCCGTTGGCGACCGTCACCTGGTCGCCGATCCGGCAATCGTGGGCCACGTGGCAGGCGGCCATCAGGAAGGTGCCGTTGCCGATCGTCGTGACCCCGTCCTCCTTCTCGCTGGCCCGATTGATCGTCACCCCCTCGCGGATCGTGTTGTCGTCGCCGATCTCGACCCGGGTGGGCGAGCCGCGATAGCTCACGTCCTGCGGCTCGCCGCCGATCACGCAGTTGGGGAAGATCCGGTTGCGGGCCCCGATCGCCACCCGACCCATGATCGTGACATGGTTCTCGAGCACCGTGCCGGGGCCGATCACGGCCTCGGCCGAGACCACGCAGTGCGGCCCGATCCGGACGCCGGGGGCGAGCTCGGCCCGCGGGTCGACGATGGCCGTGGGATGGACCTCGGGCTCGCGGCCAGGCGAAACGACGGGCAACAAGGCGTCGGCGGGAATCGCGTCGTCCATCGCGTGTCAGGCCGAAGCCCGCCTCCCGCACAGATTCCGCAGCCGGGCGGCGAGCATGGCATTGAGCTTGTGGCCGCTGCGACTGGCCCGCACGTGGGCATGCACGGGCCGGCCGGCGAGGGCCAGATCGCCCACCAGGTCGAGCACCTTGTGCCGCACGCACTCGTCGGGCCAGCGAAGCGGGTTGTCGATCGGCCCGGCGGCGTTGAAGACCACGAGATCGCGCACCGTCACGCCTGTGGCGAGGCCTGCCGCACGCAGCCGCTGGGCCTCGGCCTCCATGACGAAGGTCCGAGCGGCGGCCAACTCCGTGCGGTAGGTCTCGGGTGTGACCCGGATCGCCAGGGTCTGCCGGCCGATCGGACCGGGGCCGTAGTCCAGCTCGTATTCCACCGACAGGCCCGGATGGATCGGCGGCAGGGCCTCGATCCAGGCGTCACCATCCTCAACCCGACAGGGCTCCCGCACCACCAGCGGCTCGACCGGCGGCCCGAGCCGCTCGATGCCCGCCTCGTCGAGGGCCGCCACGAACTCCCGAGACGAGCCGTCGAGCCCGGGCAACTCCTCCGCGGAGACCCGCACCAGACAGCAATCGATCCCCAGGCCGGCCAGGGCGCTCGCGGCGTGCTCGACCAGCTGCACCGTGACGCCGGCCACGGCCAGGTTGGTCCGGGCCGTGGCCTCGATCCGATTCTCGACCGCCAGCGGGATCCGCACCGGCACGCCCCTCACCGTCCGCAGGAAGGCGATGCCGGTGCCGGCCGCCGCCGGCAGAAACTCGACGCGGCAACTGCGGCCGCTCCAGTAGCCACTCCCGGCAACCGTGACGGCGCGGCGAATGGTCTGCTGGGAGCGAGGCTGCATGGACCGCCATCGGCAACGAGGAAGGGAATCACCGCGGGAAAGACCGCACCCGGCGACCGGCAGGCAGCCGGTCAGCGAACCGGCTGCTGGCCGGGCTGAGCCGCGACCGCACCGCCGTTGAGCATCCGGAGGATGTCGGGGGTGATGTCGATCTGGGGATCGTAGTAGACGATCGGCTTGGTGATGCTGCCCAGGATCCGGTTGCGATCCGAGTCGTCGATCGGCTCGCCGTCGAACCGATGCACCACGGCGATCTTGTTGTCGCGGGCAAACTGGCTCACGGCCTTCTCGATCTCGCTGTAGACCTGGAAATAGACCTTCGCCTCGCGATCCATGAAGTCCTTCTTCAGAAGCTGGGCGTTGACGTTGAAGTCGCCCTGGGCCTTGGCCACCTCACCCTCGAGCTTGCGGTACTCGGGCGTGCCCACGTTGAAGCCCTTGAGCTGCTCCATCATCCCATTGACCCGGTCCCGCTCGGCCTTGAGCGAGTTTTCCGAGGCCATGACCTCGTCCTTCATCTTGTCCATCGCCGCCTTGAAGCGAACGTGGTTCTTGAAGATGTAGCCCACGTCGATCACGGCGACGTGCGTGGCGGGCGACGCGGAGGCCGCCGGCGGCGTCATCGGCCGCACGGCCGGCTGGCCGGGGACTTGGGCCTGGGCCCCGGACATGACGAGGGCGACGACGAGGGCGATGGGGGCCATTTGCCTGTTCACGGAAGCACTCCTTGCTGGCGAATCGGAGGGGCGGACGGTGGTGGTCGGGAACCCGCCCGGCGACCATCCGTGGCCGCCCCTGGATCCCGACGCGGGCGGGATGATGGCGGC
>JBIIYH010000334.1:0-3079 GCA_044346905.1 Pirellulales bacterium | reverse complement strand
CAGCTCAACGACGAGCGGATCAGCCGCTACCACCTCAAGCTCCAGTCCGACAACGACAAGATCGTCGCCACCGACCTGGAGAGCACCAACGGCACCAAGGTCAACGGCGAAGACATCCAGGTGCGGATCGTCCGCGACGGCGACATGATCTCCTTGGGTCGCTCGCTGCTCCTGGTCGGCTCGCACAGCGACATCGACCGGCGGATCGCGGCCCGCCATCCCGAGGGCGAGAACAGCCGCGGCTCCCAGTTGCGGGAGCGGATGCGGCGGTTCACGGCCCAGAACTCCGACGTGATCGAAGACGTCGCGTCGGTCCGCTCGCCGCTCTTGCCCAGCGAGCCGCCGCCCTTGCCCGAACGACTCAGCCCCGCCCAGTCGGCCGAACTGAGCGAACTATTGGAATACGTGCAGAGCGTGCTCCGGACGGCCACCGAAGGGGCCGTGATGCGGGGCAGCGCCGAGAAGGTGGAGCTCGAGTTTCCCGACTGGCAGGCGATCCTCGATCTCCAGGCCCGGCTCGCGCAACTGCTCCGCGAAATCGGCGGCGGTTGAGCCGCCGGCGTTGCTAAACTGGGGCCTCCCTCGCGAGGCCCACGGATGAGCACGCTCCCCTTCACCCACCTCCACTGCCACAGCCACTACAGCCTGCTCGACGGGGCCAGCTCCATCGACCGGCTCGTGGCCCGCACGGCTGAGCTCGGGATGAACGCCCTGGCGATCACCGACCACGGCAACCTCCACGGGGCGCTCGAGTTTTACGCCACCGCCAAGGCGGCGGGCTTGAACCCGATCATCGGCTACGAGGCCTACATCGCGCCCGGCAGCCGATTCCAGAAAGACGCCGGCAGCCAGAAGGATTCGAGCTACCACCTCACGCTCCTGGCCCGCGACCGGACCGGCTTCGCCAACCTGCTGCAGCTGGCCACCAAGGCCTATCTGGAGGGCTTCTACTTCAAGCCCCGGATCGACCGGGAACTGCTCGAGCAGTTCGGCGAGGGGCTCGTCTGCCTCTCGGGCTGCCTGTCGAGCGAGTTCGCCCGGTCGTTGATCGGGGCCGCCCCGGGGCAGGCCGAGTCGCTGGCCGAGGCCCGCGAGGTGGCCGGCTGGTTCCGCCAGACCTTCGGCGACCGCTACTTCATCGAGATCCAGGACAACGGCCTGGAGGTGCAGCGGCAGGTGACCGAGGCGGCACTCGACCTCTCCCGGGAGCTGGGCATCCCGCCGGTGGCCACCTGCGACTGCCACTACGTCAATCGCGAGGATGCCGAGGCCCAGGACATCCTGCTCTGCGTCAACACCGGCCGGTTCCGCAACGACGCCAGCCGCATGAAGATGGATTCGAGCGAGTTCTATCTCAAGAGCCCGGAGGAGATGCACGCCGCCTTCGCCGGGCTCGACCGCGGGCTCGTCACGGCGGCCGTGGCCCGCAGCCAGGAGATCGCCGACTCCGTCTCGATCGACCTCGAGCTCGGCAAGCGGCACTTCCCCGGCTTCGACGTGCCCGGCGGCCGCACGGCCTCCGAGGAACTGCGACGGCTTTGCCTCGACGGGCTCAAGGAGCGGTATGCGGCGGTGCCCAAGCGCTGGGCCGACGGCCGTCCGCCGGCCGGCGGCGGCTCCGGCGAACTGCACGCCGCCGTGATGGACCGGCTCGACCGCGAGCTGGGCGTGATCGACACGCTCGGCTTCGCCAGCTACTTCCTGATCGTCTGGGACTTCGTGCGGTATGCCCGGGAGCGGGAGATCCCGGCGGCGGCCAGAGGCTCGGGCGTGGGGGCGCTGGTGGCCTACTCGCTCTACCTCTCGCACGTCTGCCCGCTGGAATACGACCTGCTCTTCGAGCGGTTCCTCGACGTCAACCGGCTGGAAGCCCCCGATATCGACATCGACTTCTGCAAGGAGCGGCGGGGCGAGGTCATCGACTACGTCAAGCAGAAGTATGGCGAGGCCAATGTCGCCCAGATCGGCACCTTCGGCACGCTGGCCGCCCGGGCGGCGATCCGCGACGTCGGCCGGGCGCTCGGGATGCCCGTGCCCCGGGTGGACCAGATCGTGGCGCTGGTGCCCGACCAGCTCGGGATCTCGCTCGAGGATGCGGCCGCGCCCGGCTCGCAGCTGGCCACGGCCTCGGAGGCCGACCCCGAGGTGGCCGAGCTCGTCGACCTCGCCAAGCGGATCGAAGGGCTGGCCCGCAACGTGGGCACCCACGCCGCCGCGGTGGTGATCGCCGACCGTCCGCTCGTGGAGTACGTGCCGCTCTGCCGGGTCACGGGCAAAGAGGAGGTGATCACCCAGTGGGCGATGGGCGACGTCGAGCGGGCCGGGCTGATGAAGATGGACTTCCTCGGCCTGCGGTATCTCACCGTCGTGGCCAAGACGCTCGCCGTGATCGAGAGCACCCAGGGCCGCCGGCTCGACCCGCTCGCCTTCCCGCTCGACGACGCGGCCACCTTCGCCACGCTCTGCCGGGGCGAAACCAAGGGCATCTTCCAGCTCGAGAGCGGCGGGATCCGCGACCTCCTCCAGCGGATGAAGCCCGACCACTTCCTCGACATCGTGGCCGTCAACGCCCTCTACCGCCCCGGGCCGCTCGAGGGGGGCATGGTCGATGAATACGTGAACGTGAAGCACGGCCGGAAGCGGGCCGAGTTTCTCCATCCGGTGATGGAGGACGTGCTGGCCGAGACGCACGGCGTGATGGTCTACCAGGAACAGGTGATGCGGATCCTGGAGCGGCTCGGCGGCATCGAGCTCTCCAAGGCCTACACCTGCATCAAGGCGATCAGCAAGAAGAAGCTGGAGACGATCGCCGCCTTCCGCGAACAGTTCGTGGCCGGGGCCCAGGCCCAGGGGCTGGCCAAGCAGCAGGCGGCCGAGGTTTTCGCCCTGATCGAGAAGTTCGCCGGCTACGGCTTCAACAAGAGCCACTCCACGGCCTACGCCTTGCTCGCGTGGCAGACGGCCTACCTGAAGACCCACTATCCGGTCGAGTTCATGGCGGCCTTGCTCTCGGGCGACATCACCGGACGCAACTTCAAGAAGAAGGACTCGCTCGTCGAGCACATCGAGGACTGCCGGC
>JBIIYH010000088.1:0-10836 GCA_044346905.1 Pirellulales bacterium | reverse complement strand
CGCACCATCACGCCGGTGCCGCCGCCGTCGGTCCAGGGGCGGGGCTTCTCCGCGAAGGCCGGGCCGGCGATGTCCACGTGGGTCCAGGGGATGTCGCCCACGAACCGCTCCAGGAACTTGGCGGCCGTGATGGCGCCGCCCCAGCGGCCGTCGCCGACGTTCTTGATGTCGGCCACGTCGCTCTTGATCTGCTCGCCGTAGTCGGGATCCATCGGCAGCTGCCAGACCGGCTCGCCCATGCCGCGGGCCGCCGCGGCCAGGCTGTCGCAGCAGGCCTGGTCGTTGGTGAACAGCCCCGCCACGTCGTGGCCGAGGGCCACCATGCAGGCGCCCGTGAGCGTGGCCAGGTCGATCATCCGCTTGGGTGCGAGGCCCCGCACGACGTCCAGCACGTCGGCCAGCACCACCCGGCCCTCGGCGTCGGTGTTGTGGATCTCGATCGTGGTCCCGCTGCGGGCGGTGATCACGTCGCCGAGCTTGTAGGCGGCCGGGCCGGTCATGTTCTCGACCAGGCCCACGGCCGCGACGACGTCGACCGGGAGCTCGAGGGCGGCGATCGTGGCGATCGCGCCGAGCACGCTCGCCCCTCCCGACATGTCCATCTTCATGCCCATCATCGACTCGGACGGCTTGAGCGACAGCCCGCCTGAGTCGAAGGTCACGCCTTTGCCGACGAGCGCCAGGTCGGGGTGGTCGCCGCTGGTCCGCGGCCGGCCGCGGTATCGCAACAGCACCAGCCGCGGCGACCGGGCGCTGCCCCGGGCCACCGCCAGGAGCGCCTCGCACCGCTCGCGGCGGAGCCGGTCCTCGTCCCAGATCTCGATCTCGAGGCCCGTGCGGCCGGCGACCGCCGCGGCCTCCTCGGCGAACGACTCCGGATACATGTGGTCGGGCGAGGAGTTGACCAGCCGGCGGGCGAGGTTCACGCCGTCGGCGATGATCCCGCCGCGGGCCACCGTCGCGGCGTCGGCCCCGGCCCACTGCGTCACGCCGAACCGCGTCCGCTTGGGCTCCGCCCGGTAGAGATCCTGCCCCACCATGCCGACGGCCGCGCCGGCCACGGCCTGCTCGAGCAAGGGTGTGTGCCACGACGGCTCCGGCAGGAAGACGACCCGGCTCCGCGGCCGGCCAGCGAGGTGGCGGGCGGCGGTGGCGGCGGCCCGATACACCACGCCCGCATCCACCTCCTCGCGGCGGCCGAGTCCGACCACGAGCACCTGCCCCGCCGCGAGCCCGACCGGGGCGAAGAGGGGCACGCACTCGTAGCGGCGGCCGGCGAGTTCACCAGCGGCGGCCAGCCGCGCGAGCAGCCCGCCGGTGGCGGCATCGACTGTGGCGGCGGCCCCGTCACCGACGCCCCCCTCGGTGAGAAACACGACCAGCGCGTCGGCCGCGAGCGTCGCGAGCGTGGGGGCGGCGGTCGCTTCGACAATGCCGGCGGTGCCGGCGGGCAGAAACTCACGGGACATTCAAGAGAAACTCCTGGGGGTGCGGCAGTGTTGTACACGCCTCGCGCGCGGAGCGGCAATCAGCACTCCCCATCCGTGCATCCCAGGACTGCGAGGGGTTGCCCGTGCCAATCGAGCGGCCTTGATGGCGAACCGCAGGCAGGATGCCGAAGCGAGCCAGCATGGAGCGACCGGAGGGCAGGATGCCCGGAGGGAGCGTCCGGCGAGATGGCACGGGCAACCCCGAGCCTGCGTCAGGGCCGTTCAAGCCGCGGGGCGAGGAGCGTCAGCAGGACCGGCAGCACCACCAGGTTGCCGGCCAGGCCACCCAGGAGCGTGAGGCAGGAGAGCCAGCCGAAGGACACGGTGGGCATGAAGCCGCTGGTGGTCAGCGCCAGGAAGCCCACGGCCAGCGCCAGCGTGGAAAAGATCATCGCCCGGCCGGCGGTGCGATGGGCGGTCTCGAGGGCCGTGGTCATGCCGCCGTCGGCGAGATGCCGACGGAATCTGGCGATGTAGTGGATGGAGCTGTCCACCGAGAGGCCCAGCGACACCGCGGCGATCATCGCCGTGCCCATGTTGATCCGCACTCCGGCCCAGCCAAGGAGCCCCAGCACCACGAAGATCGGCAGACCGTTGGGGATCAGCGCGATGGCTCCGAGCAGCGGGCTCTGGAAGGCGAGCGACAACAGGAGAAAGATTCCCGCGGCCGCGATCGCGAAGGTGAGCCACTGGTCCGCGAGCATCCGGTCGACGAGCTGGGCCAGGAGCACGAAGAAGCCGGTCACCTCGGCGCCGCCGCCGGCATTCGCCGCACCGGCCGGAAACTCCTCCGCCGCGATCCGACGGACCTCCGCGATCACGCCCCGCTTGGCCGCGGCCGGTTGCCGCTCCCGGGCCCGCAGCATCACCCGCAGCCATTCGCTCCCGTCGGCGGGGTCTGTTCCGAGGAGCGTGCCGGCCAGTTCGGGCAACTGGAGCCGCATGGCTGCGATCGCCTGCGCGATGGCCCAGTTGCCGAGCGCGGAGGCCTCGAGCTGCTCGAGCGGTACGGGCGAGACCGCCTGGATCACGTCGGCGATGCTCATCACCTTCGTCAGGGCCGGCTGCGGGGCTCCGGCGGCATCGGGCAACGTCACTTCCGTCCGGAGCCGGTCCTCGAACCGCCGCAGCCTGCCGAGCGTTGCCCCGTCGACAGGGCCTTCCAGCGGCACGAGTACATCCCAGACCCCGGCCCCGCCGAGCCGCGACTCCACCATCTCGTACGAGGCGACGGTCGGGCTGTCGGGGCGGAAGTTGCGGGTGAAGTCGGTTTCCACCTCGAGCCAGGTGAGGCCTGCCATCGACATGGCGACGGCGATCGCCACCCCGGCGAGGATCGGGCCCGGATGGCGGACGATCCTGCGGACCAGCCGGTCGAGCCCGGCCTCGAGGGCCGATTCCCCCCAGGCCCGCCGCGGATCGGCGTCGAACCGCCCGGCCAGTGCCAGAAACGGCACCACCAGGCCCACCGCCGCGAGCACCAGCCCGGCCCCGATCGAGGTCATCACCCCGAAGTCGTGCACCGGGCCGACCTGGCTGGCGATCAGCGAGCCGAATCCGACCACGTCGGTCGCGATCGCGCCGCAGATCGGCCAGCAGAGCAGGGCGAGCGCCTCCCGGAGGGCCGCCGGGGGGGCGAGGCCGAGATCCCGCTGCCGGCGAAACTCGACGATCACGTGGGTCACCGTCGCGATCGCGACCACCGTGATCATGGCCGAGAGCATGGTCGAGACCATCGTCAGCTGCGAGCCCGCGACGGCGAGCACACCCCGCGTGATCCAGAGTGCCGTCAGCACCACCCCCATCGGCACCACCACCCACCGCAGGCTGCGGAAGAAGACCAACAGCACGCCGCCGGTCAGCGCCACGCTCGCCCAGGCGAGCACGGTGCCATCCCACTCGAGCATCGCGAAGCCGTCGCGGAGCATGGCCGGTTCGCCGGCGACGGTGCCCGCCGGCAGTTCGCCCATGATGGTGCGGAGCCGGTCGATCGTCTCGGCCCGCGAGACCGCCTGCTCGCGGGCGGTCACGAGCGTGGCGGCGGGAGGCTCGAGCGTGCAGGCCACGGCGGCCGTGCGGTGGTCGGCCCCGACCACGTAGCCTTCGAGGAGCGCGACGATCCGCCGCGCGGCCGGGCTCTCGTCCGTGGCGATGATCCGGCGGCCGAGCGGCGTGCTGGCGAGGCTCGTCGCCGCCTGCACGCCCGGCTCCCCGGCCAGCCGCCTGGTCAGCACCGCGAGCCGGTCGATGCCGGCGGTCGTGAAGAGTTCCGGATCGTCGTAGGCGCAGAGCACCACCTCGCCCCCGCCGAAGGTCCGGGCCATCCGGGCGAACGGGACGAGCGCCGGGTCGCTGCGGTCGAACATCGCGTCGATCGACCGCGAGAACTTCAGGTGGCGGGCTCGCTCCACCCCACCTGCGACCAGTGCGACGGCCAGCAGGAAGAGCGGCCCGCGGAACCGCACCAGCCATCCGGCCACCCGGCCGGCGAGGCTGGCCGCCGGCGGCGGCGGAGTCTGGCTGGCCTCGGGCACGTCGGCGACTCGCTGGAGTGGTGGGGCCGCGGCAGGCTGCGACCTCTGCGCACGGAACATCGCGAGTCTACCGAGCCTGCCGCGACCCCGCGCCAGACCGCCCCGATTCACCGCGGGCAACTTGCCCCGTCACCCCGGCCCGCGCCGTCGGGCCTCGGGCCCAAGCCGCGGCCGCTGGGTTCGAGGACGGAGGTCATCCGCCCACCGAGGCCGTCGGCGGCCGGTGATAACCCGCGGCCGCGACACGACTTGCGGAACCATCCAGGCCGCCGCGATGCCTTGACCCTCGTTCTTCGACGCCCCTATAGTCCCGCGCTTTTCGCTCCACTCCGCCTCCCGAAAGGTTCCGCGCCCCCGCGACGAACCGAGTGCCCACACTCCGCTCCAACGCCGTGACGATGCCGGCCCGCGCGCCTTCGGGCACGCGGAGCGTCGTCGTCTCGCTGCTTGTGGCGGCCTGGGCCGTCGCGGCGGTGTCCGCGCCGCCCGACGGAGTGCTGCCCCCGGAGGCCAGTGCCGGCGCGCTGGCGGCCTTGCCGGCCCGCGGGCTGGCGGCGGCGATCGCCGAGGCGGCGCGGGTGGAGGTGCCCTCCGTCGATCCTTCGGAGCGGGTCACGATCGAGGCCACGCAGGCCGCCCGCTGGACCGAAGGCGTGTACGACGTCTGGCACCTGACCGGCGGCGTGCGGATCGTGCAGGGCGCGACCGAAGCCGCGGCCCACGAGGCCGTGGTCTGGGTCGAGCAGGCCGCGTTCGACGAGTCGGCCGCGGAGCCGCGGGTGCGGAGCATGGTCGTGCGGCTGGCCGGCGAGGTGCGGGTCAAGAGCCGCACGGCCGCGGCGGCCGACGCGGCGGCGACCGTCCGCGGGCCACAGTGGACCGGCCGATTCTGGTATCTCCGCGACCCGGTGCTCGACTTCGCCAGTGTCGTGCCCTCGGCCGGCACACCTCCGCTCTACGACGCGCCCGCGGTCGGCGGTGTGGCGGGAGCGGTGCCGGCTGCGGCGTCTGACGACGAGGCTCCGATCCGGCAGACGCAGTTCAGCGAGTTCGGCGCGCCCGCCGCGCCGCCGGTGGCCGCGCAGCCATCGGGCCGGCGGCTGCGGGCCTTCCCCCGGTCGAGCGTGCCGCTCAACGTGAAATGGTTCCCCAGCCCCTCGGGCACGGAGTGGATCGCGGTGATCAATTCGGGCGTGAACCTCGTGGTGGACGGGGTCGATCCGGCCGGCCCGCTCGACATCGCCGCCGATCGGGTCGTGATCTGGACCAGGGGTCAGGCCGAGCCCGCCCTCGACGGGTCGGCCTCCCAGGCTGCCGATGTGCCGCTCGAGCTCTACCTGGAGGGCAACGTCGTCTTTCGCCAGGGGCAGCGGGTGGTCGAGGCGGCCAACATGTTCTACGACGTGCCGCGGTCGAGCGGCGTGATCACCGGTGCCACGGTGCTGACGCCGGTCGACAACTATTCCGGGGCCGTGCGGCTGCGAGCCGACGTGCTCCGCCAGGTGGACCGCAGCCGGTTCGTGGCCCAGCAGACGGGGCTCACCTCCAGCCGCCTGGGCGTGCCGACCTGGGAGTTTCGCTCCCGGCAGCTCGAGTTCACCGACGAGCAGGTGCCACTGGCCGATGCCTTCGGCCGGCCGCTCCTCCAGCCCACGACCGGCGAGCCGCAGGTCGAGCATCAGCAATACATCACCAGCCGCGGCAACACCGTGAACCTGGGCGGCGTGCCGGTGCTGTGGTGGCCGGCGTTTTCGAGCAACGCCAAGAAGCCGACCTTCTACATCAACGACTTCCAGCTGAAGAATGACCAGATCTTCGGCACGCAGGTGCTCACCGGCTGGGACATGTTCCAGATCCTCGGCTGGCGGCGGCCGCCCGACGGCGTCGACTGGGACCTCGACGTGGACTACCTCAGCCTCCGCGGGCCCGGCGGCGGCACGTCGCTGCTCTATAACCGCCCCTCTTTCCTCGGCCTGCAGACGCCGGCCAGCGGCGACCTCGACGCCTGGTTCGTCGGCGACGTGGGCCGCGACAACCTCGGCCTCAACCGCCGCGACTTCATCTACCCGGGCTTCCCCGACCGCACCTTCCGTGGGCGGTCGTTCTGGCGGCACCGCCAGGATCTCGGCGGCACCACCGACAGCTTCTTCGGCGGCTGGCAGCTCCGCGGCACGGCCGGCTGGATCAGCGACCAGAACTTCCTCGAGGAGTATTACGAGGCGGAGTGGGAGGAGGGCTACGAGCAGCGGACCTGGCTCGACCTGCGGCGGCCGATCGAGAACCGCCAGCTGCGGCTCTTGACGAGCGTCCGCGTCGATCCCTTCTTCACCCAGACCGAGTGGTGGCCGCGGCTCGACCACTACTTCTTCGCCCAGCCGCTGCTCTCCGACGCCGTCTCCTGGTACGAGCATTCGGGCGTCTCCTATGCGCGGCAGGCGCTGCCGGCTGAGCCGATCGCCGGCCAGGGCCGCAACATCTGGACGCTCCTGCCCTACGAGAGCAACGTGATCGGCGAGCGGGTGGCCACCCGCCAGGAGCTCGACCTGCCGTTCCAGGCCGGCGCGGTCAAGATCGTGCCCTACGCGCTCGGTGAGCTGGCCCACTGGGGCGAGGATCTCTCCGCCCAGCCGATCGACCGGGCCTACGGGCAGGTGGGCATCCGCTCGAGCCTACCCCTGTGGACGGCCGACAACTCGGTCGAGAGCCAGTTCTGGAACGTCCATGGCCTGGCCCACAAGGTGGTGCTCGAGGCCGAGTTCTCCTACGCCGACGCGACCCAGAGCATCGACCAGTTCCCGCTCTACGATCAGATCGACGACGACGCGATCAACCAGTTCCGCCGCAACATTCCCTACTGGGACTACGGCGCCATCCCCGGGCAGGCCACGCCCCTGGCCGCGCCCTTCATCTTCGGGCCCGACAACAAGTACGACCCGCGGACCTACGCCGTCCGTCGCGGCATGGGCAGTTGGGTGACCGGCCCGACCGAGATCGCCAACGACCTGACCGCCTTCCGCGTGGCCGCCCGACAGCGGTGGCAGACGAAGCGGGGCCCGGTGGGCAACCGCCGGATCATCGACTGGATCGTGTTCGACGTGGACGGCGAGTTCTTCCCCACGACCAGCCAGAACTTCGGCCAGGTGATGGGCCTCTGGCAGTATGACTTCCGCTGGCACGTGGGCGATCGGACCACGGTGTTTTCCACGGCCGACGTAGATTTCTTCAGCGGCGGCCAGCAGCTCTACACCGTGGGCGCGCTGCTCAACCGCACGCCGCGGGGCAGCTTCTACATCGGCTTCAACCAGTTCGGCGGGCCGATCTCGGCGGCGGTGCTCTCCGGCTCCTACACCTACCGGATGAGCCCCAAGTGGGCGAGCTCGTTCGGCTCGGCGATCGACCTCACCGGTGCCAACATCGGCCAGAACTTCCAGCTCGTGCGGATCGGCGAGGCCTTCCTGATGACCTTCGGCTTCAACGTGGACTACAGCCGCAACAACGTGGGCGTGACCTTCAACCTCGAGCCGCGGTTCCTGTCGCGGACGCAGTTCGCCAGCCGCCGTGGGATCGACATCCCGATGGCCGGTGCCTACGGGCTCGAGTGATCCCGGTCGGCCGCCGGCCAGAGCGACCAGGCGGCGAAGATCGCGGCCAGCAGGCCGTATGAGGCGGCCAGCTCCAGCGGCCCGCGGCCGGCGGCCTCCGGCGACAGGCCGGCCAGCTTCCAGGGGAGGAACAGGCGGCCGTCGGGGAACGGCGAGTGCATCACACCCACGAGCGTGAAGGACGCGGCCACGAGGCACCAGCCGGCTGCGGCCCGGAGCTTGCGGTCCACGAGCGCCGCGACGAGCCCGGCCCAGACCAGGCTCGTGACGATGAAGCCCGCCGCCAGGATTCGCACGGCGAACAGGTCGATGGCCAGCGGACCTGCAGGCTCGGCGCCTGCTGCCAGCAGTCCATCGGTCTGGATCTTGGAAAGCGCTGCCAAGGCCGGGATGCAGGCCACCGCCACCGCCGGGTAGTGCCGCTCGGGCGTGGCATGGAAGCTCTGGGCCGTGATCTCGATGCCGATGAAGACGAGCACCGGCAGGATCGCCGGCTCGGGGATCGCCTGATAGAGCCAGGCGAAGCTGCCGGTCAGGCCGGCCAGGCCGATGAAGACCGCGGTCGCGAGCGTGTAGGCCGCGCGGCCGCCCATCGCCTTGTAGGCGGGGTGGCCGATGTAGGGCGTGGTCTGGATCACGCCGCCGCACGCGCCCGCGATCACCGTGGCCAGTCCTTCGACGGCGATCACGCGACCGGTGTGATACTCATCGCCGGCCGCCGCCGCGCTTTCCGTGCAGTCGATGCCCCCCACGACGGTGCCGAGGGCGAAGGGGATCGCGATCGGTAGATAGTGGACGGCGTCGTTCCAGGCGGCCAGCCACTCGAATCGGAGGGCCCGCAGCCACTCCGTCGGCCACATCGCTGCCGCCGGGTCGATCGCGACATGGGCCTCGCCGGCCGGAATCCAGCCGATTCGGACGCCCAGATATTGGATCGCCCCGCCGATCACCACCGCCGCCAAGGCCCCGGGGATCCGGCCCGGGAACGGGAGCCGGGCGGTGAGCGTCGCCAGCGTGATGCCCAGGGCCACGATGCCTGCCAGCGGGGAGGCGACGATCTTGAGGATCGGGAGGAAGGTGATCAGCGCCAGGGCGATCGCCGCCAGGCTGCCGAGCAGGCCGGCCCGGGGCACGATCCGGCGAATTGGACCGGCCAGGAACGAGCAGGCCAGCTTGAAGAAGCCGCTGGCCACGATCAGGCACATGCCCACGTGCCAGGCGTGACGGGCCGCCTCTTCCTCGGCGAGGCCTCGGTCCAATGCCGCGCGGAAGGCCGGCCCCAGCACGAAAAACACCATCCCGAAGGTGCTGGGGGTGTCGAGGCCCAGCGGCATGGCCGTGACGTCGGTCCGTCCGGTCCTCCGAGCGAGCCGAAAGGCCATCGAGGTGAAGAGCAGGTCGCCGACCACGACCCCCACGGCCGTCCCGGGAACGAGGTGGCCGAGGGCGAAATCCGCCGGGTAGCCGTAGACCGTCGCCAGCAGCGACACGGTCAGGACCAAGCCCGCCAGATTGTCGATCACAAGCCCGAAAAAGGCGTTAATGTCGCCCGAGGTGGCCCAGCGGTAACGGTGTGATGCAGGCATGGCGAAGCCGGGAATCTCTGGGGACCTCTTCGCGACCGGTTCGAAGTTTCTCCGATTCCCATCGCAATGTCCATGCCCGTCAACGACTTGTGATCGGTTGCCGGCGGTGGATCGGAGCCGCACGGCCGCCGCTGTCGTTTGCCCGAGCGGTCGGGAACGGAATGGGAGACGCTCCGTTTCGCCGTCCTGCTCTCGTGAACGAAGAATGGCCGCGTTCATCTCGCGGCCCCTTGCAGCGACAGTTTTCTTCAACGACGCTCTCCCAAGGTTATGCTGCCGGGTTGACGCTCACCCATGCCCGGATGCCGGTGTTCTCAATGGCGAGCCAAAAGCCTCTTGATTCCGGCCAAGAAAAGGTGCCTCGCGCTGTGAACAACTCCGCCATCCGGCTCGCGTTGCTCTCCCTCGCCGTGCTGGGCTCGGTCCCACGGCTCGCCCAATCGGCCGAACGGAACATCATCCTGTTCGTGAGCGACGACGAGTCGCCGACCCTCGGCTGCTACGGCGACCGTGTCGCCGTGACGCCCGCGGTTGATGCCCTGGCCGCCGACGGCACTATTTTCCGGAACGCCTTCGCGACAACCGCTAGCTGTTCGCCGAGCCGGGCGGCGATTCTCTCGGGGCTCCATCACCATGCCAACGGGCAGTACGGCCTCCAGCATGACTTCCACAAGTTTACCGGGTGGCACGATGTGGTCGGCCTGTCGCTGCCACGAGCGCTCGCCCGGGGGGGCTATCGGACGGCCCGCGTCGGGAAGTTTCATGTCGCCCCGGCCGAGGTGTATCACTTCGACACGGTTCTCCAGGCTCCCGATCGCAATCCGGTGGCCATGGCCGAGGCGTGCAAAGAGGTGATCGACGCGGCCGACGACCGGCCCTTCTTCCTCTATTTCGCGACGGCGGATCCCCATCGCAGCGGCCAGGTCGATCAGGCGGCGGCCCTCGCCCGCAAGCCCGACCTGTTCGGCAATCGGTCCGACCGGGAATCGCACGCCGGCGTGGAGGAAGTGTGCTTCGATCCAGCCGCTGTGCCCGTCCCGGCGTTCCTGCCTGACACCCCCGAGACCCGCAGCGAGCTGGCCCACTACTATCAATCGTGCACGCGGGTGGACCGGGGGCTCGCCCGCCTCGTCGAACTGCTGCGGGCAGCCGGCCTCTACGACAAGACGCTGATCGTGTTCACGAGTGATCATGGCATGGCCTTCGCGGGGGCCAAGACCACGGTCTACGAGCCGGGTCTCCGGGTGCCGCTAGTTGTCCGCGATCCCTACGTCCGGCCGGGTGGGACCACGACCACGAGCCTCGTTAGCCTGATCGACATCACCCCGTCGCTCCTTGATTTCGCCGGCGAACTCGACGCCGAGCGACGGCGGCCCCGACACGAGCTCGATCCCCGCGAGTACTGGCAGGACAAGCCTTATGTGGCCGGCGAAAACCTTGGCCCGCGGCAGGGGCTCGCCACCTACCAAGGCGACTCGTGGCTACCGATCCTCTCGAACCCCGACCATGCGATCCACGACACCCACTTCGCCTCGCACACCTTCCACGAGGTCCAGATGTATTACCCGATGCGGGCGGTCCGCGATCGCGAGTGGAAGCTCATCTGGAACATCGCCCACCCGCT
>JBIIYH010000087.1:0-10853 GCA_044346905.1 Pirellulales bacterium | reverse complement strand
GCCCCGACTCCGTTAATCTAGCAAGGAAGAATCAAAGTCAAGAAAGGTTGCCGTGACGCTCAGCATCAAGGACAACGAGGCCGACTCGCTCGCCCGGCAGCTGTCGGAGCGAACCGGTGAGAGCCTTACCGAGGCCGTGAAGCGGGCCCTTCAAGAGCGGCTCGAACGCGAGGCTGGCCGCGCAGCCTCGCGGGGCATGGCCGAGCGGTTGCTAGGGATCGGCAGGCTCTGTGCCGCCCACGTGCCAGAGCCCGGCCGTTCCTCCGACCACGCCGAGTTGCTCTACGACGACCGCGGGCTGCCCCGATGATCGTCGACAGTTCGGCCGTGCTGGCCATCCTGTTCGCCGAGGACGACGCGGCCGCTTTCGCTCTGGCCATCGAGCGGGCCGGCGGGGGCCGCATCTCGGCGGCCACATGGCTCGAATCGGCGATTCGGATCGACATGACAGGCAGTCCCCTGGCGAGCCTGGCGTTCGACGATTTCGTCCGCGAAGCCCGGCTGGTGATCGAGCCGGTCGATGAGCCGCAGGTCCGACTGGCGCGGGCCGCCTACCGCGCCTTCGGCCGCGGCTCCGGCCATCCGGCGGCGTTGAACTTCGGCGACTGCTTCAGTTACGCCCTCGCCAAACTCCGGGACGAACCCCTGCTGTACAAGGGGAGGGATTTCCCCGAGACCGATGTTCGTCCCGCCCTGACTGGAGCCGCCGAAGGCTGACCGGCCCACCGACCCATGCGCACGATCGAGATCTACGACACCACGCTCCGCGACGGCTCCCAGGGAGAGGGCGTGAACTTCTCCCTCGAAGACAAGCTGGCCATAGCCCGGCGGCTGGCGGAGGTGGGCGTGGACTTTGTCGAGGGGGGCTATCCGCTCTCGAACCCCAAAGACGCCCAGTTTTTCGAGCGGGTGCGGGCCCTCGACCTCGGCCGCACCAAGGTCGCCGCCTTCGGGATGACCCGCCGCCGCGGGATGACGGCCGCCGCCGACCCTGGCATGAAGGCGCTTGTGGACGCCGCCACGCCCGTCGTGACGATCGTGGGCAAGACCTCGGCCTTCCACGTGGCCGAGGTGCTAGGCGTCTCCCGTGAGGAAAACCTGGCGATGATCGGCGACACGATCGCCTACCTCACGGCCGCCGGCCGCGAGGTCTTCTACGACGCCGAGCACTTTTTCGACGGCTGGAAACTCGACCCGGCCTACGCCGCCGACACGCTCGTGGCCGCCGCCCGGGCCGGAGCCACGCGGCTCGTGCTCTGCGACACCAACGGCGGCACGCTGCCCGACGAGGTAGCGGCGCTGACCAAGGCCGCCGCGGCCGCCCTCGCAGCCGCCGGCACTTCCGTGGCGCTCGGCATCCACTGCCACAACGACTGCGACCTGGCCGTGGCCAATACGCTCGCCGGTGTGGCGGCCGGCGCCGTGCAGGTGCAGGGCACGATCAACGGCATCGGCGAGCGGTGCGGCAACGCCGACCTGGTCTCGATCGTGGCGAACCTCGCCCTCAAGCTCCCGGGCCACTCCGTGCTCGGCGGCACGGGCACGGCCCACCTCACCGAGCTCTCGCGGTTCGTGTATGAGACGGCCAACATGTCGTACCGGCCGGGGCAGCCCTTCGTGGGGGCGAGCGCCTTTGCGCACAAGGGGGGCATGCACGTCCACGCGGTCGCCAAGGCGGCCGAGTCGTACGAGCACATCGCCCCCGAGGCGGTGGGCAACTCCCGCCGGGTGCTCGTGAGCGAACTTTCCGGGCGGTCCAACATCGCGGCCCTCGTGACCCGCGCCGACGTCAAGAACGACCGGCCGCTGCTCGACCGGGTGCTCGCCGAGGTCTGCCGGCTCGAGAACGAGGGCTGGCAGTTCGAGGCCGCGGGGGCGTCGTTCGACCTGCTCGTGGACCGGCTGGCGGGCACCTTTCAGCCGCTCTTTGCCCGCGACCATTACAACGTGGACGTCGAGAGCCGGGGCGAGGGCGACATCCGCACCCTGGCCACGGTCAAGCTGCTCGTGGCCGGCGGCCCGCGGCACGAGGTGGCCGAGGGCGACGGCCCGGTCAATGCCCTCGACGCAGCCCTCCGCAAGGCGCTCGAGCCGGTCTACCCGGCGCTCGCTCGGATGCACCTCGTGGACTACAAGGTGCGGGTGATCAACGCCCAGGAGGGCACCGCCGCCAAGGTCCGGGTCTCGATCGAGAGCACCGATGGCGAGCGGGTCTGGGGCACCGTGGGCGTGAGCGAGAACGTGATCGAGGCCTCGTGGCTCGCGCTCGCCGACGCGTTTCACTACTTCCTGGCGACCGTTCGCTGACTCGAAGGGCGTTCCGTGGCCACTGATTCGTCATCCGCTCCGTCGCCGGTCGGGTTCATCGGCACCGGGATCATGGGCGGGGCCATGGCCGGGCACCTGGCGACGGCCGGCCATCCGCTGCACGTCTTCACCCGCACCCGCTCCAAGGCCGAGCCGCTCGTCGCCCGCGGCGCCACCTGGCACGACTCGCCGGCCGAGGTCGCGGCCGCGGCGGAGATCGTGATCACGATGCTGGGGGAGCCCGCCGACGTCGAGGAGGTCTACCTCGGCGGCACGCCACGGGTGCCGGCTGGCTCGGGTTTGGTCGCCGCGGCCCGCCCCGGAACGCTGCTCATCGACATGACGACCTCGAGCCCGACCCTCGCCGAGCGGATCGCCGCGGCCGCCGCGGCCCGGGGCGTAGACTCGCTCGACGCCCCGGTGTCGGGCGGCGACGTGGGCGCGCGAAACGCGACCCTCGTGATCATGGTCGGCGGCGAGGCATCGGCCTTCGCCCGGGCCCGCCCGCTGTTCGCCCTGCTGGGCCGCTCGGCCACGCTGCTGGGCCCGGCCGGGGCGGGCCAGCGGTGCAAGCTGGCCAATCAGGTGGCGGTGGCCGTCGGGATGGTGGCCTGGTGCGAGGCGCTCGCCCAGGCCCGGGCCGGCGGGCTCGATCCGGCACTCGTGCAGGAGGTGATCGGCGGCGGGGCGGCTGGCAGTTGGGCGCTCACGAACCTCGCCCCGCGGGCCCTGGCGGGCGACTTCGCCCCGGGCTTCCTCGTGCGGCACCTGCTCAAAGACATCCGGCTCGCCCGCGAGGCCGCCGAGGCCGGCGGCCTGGAACTCCCCGGCCTCGTCGTGGCCGAACAGCTCTACGAGATCCTGGCCCAGAGCGGCGCCGCCGAGGCAGGCACCCAGGCGCTCTATGCCCTCTACGCGACGCAATCCGATCCGCCCGAGGAGCGGTGACGACAATCGGGCGAGCAACGCCTTTCACGGTACCTTGTTGGTGACCTCAGTTTCCGGCCCCGGAGAGACGCCCCCATGCCGCTGACGCCCCGCCGGTCGATCTGCCTGCTGATCGGTCTCTCGCTCAGCCTCGGCTCACCAGCCGCCCGCGGCGAGCAAGCCCCCAATACGCTCTCCGAGGCCGAACGGCGGTCCGGCTGGCGGCTGCTCTTCGACGGCCAGTCGGCCGACGCGTTCCGCAACTTCCGCAAGGACTCGCTCGGCCCCGGCTGGCAGGTTCGCGACGGGGCGGTCGTGCGAGCGGGCCGGGGAGCCGGCGACATCATCACCCGCGACCAGTTCGGGGCCTTCGAACTTCAGCTCGAGTATCGGATCGCGCCCGGCGGCAACAGCGGGATCATGTTTCACGTCACCGAGGAAGAGGACACGCCCTGGAAGACCGGGCCCGAGGTCCAGGTGCTCGACAACGCCCTGGGCAAGGATCCCCAGAAGACGGGCTGGCTGTACCAGCTCTACGCCCCCACGGTGCCCGCCTGGGTGCGGCAGATGGAGGAGGCCGCCGGCCGCAAGCCGCCCGAGCACCTCGATGCGACGAGGCCGGCTGGCGACTGGAACCACGTTTATCTGCGGGTCGCACCCGGCGGCGGCGAGGTGGCCGTCAACGGCGTGGTCTACGAGCGGTTCGTGAAGGGCAGCAAGGATTGGGACGAGCGGGTCGCCCAGAGCAAGTTCGCGGCCTTCCCGAAGTTTGGCAAGGCCGAACGCGGCCACATCTGCATCCAGGACCACGGCGACGAGGTCGCCTATCGCTCGCTCAAGGTACGGCCGCTGCCGGCGGATGGCAGCCAGATCCCGTTCGAGGATGGCACCGCGGCCGTCGCGGCTGGGCCGGCGTTTCCAAGTGCCACCTGGGAGGGCTGGGAGCCGGAGGCGGCCGACGGCAGACCGGTGATCCCGCTCCGGCCGGTCGTGGTCACCCACCCCGGCGACGGCTCGGGCCGGCGGTTCGTGCTCGACCAGTCGGGGATGATTCACGTGTTCCAGCCCGGCTCGGTCGTCGGCAAGCTGTTTCTCGACCTCCGGCCCGGCACCTCCCCCTGGGGCAAATACAACGAGGAGGGCCTGCTCGGCCTGGCGTTTCATCCGAAGTTCAAGGAGAACGGCGAGCTCTTCGTGACCTACAGCCTCAAGGGGGAGAAGCGGGTCGAGCACCTCTCCCGGTTCACCGTGAGCCGCGACGATCCCGATCGCGCCGATCCGGCGAGCGAGAAGATCGTGCTCGCGGTGGACCAGCCGTTCTGGAATCACAACGGCGGCTCGATCGCCTTCGGCCCCGACGGCTTCCTCTACTGGGGACTGGGTGACGGCGGCAGCCGCGACGATCCTTTCGGCAACGGCCAAAAACTCGACACGCTGCTCGGCAAGATCCTGCGGCTCGACGTCGATCGCCGTGACGAGGGCAAGGGCTACGCAATCCCTGCCGACAACCCGTTCGTCAACACGGCCAACGCCCGCGGCGAGATCTTCGCCCTCGGCTTCCGCAACCCTTGGCAGATCGCCTTCGATCCGGTCACGGGCAAGCTCTGGGCCGCCGACGTCGGCCAAGACCTCTTGGAGGAGGTGAACGTGGTGACCAAGGGGGGCAACTATGGCTGGAGCGTCCGCGAGGGAACGCAGCCGTTCGGCAACCGCAAGGCGACTGCCGACGCCCTCATCGACCCCGTCTGGGAATACGACCACCAGATCGGCAAGAGCATCACCGGCGGCTTCGTCTACCGTGGCCAGGCGATCCCCGAACTCGTCGGGGCCTACCTCTACGGCGACTTCGTCTCCGGCCGGCTCTGGGCCCTGAAGCTCGACCAGGCCACCGGCAAGGCGACCAACGTGAAGATCCCCTGGAACGGCCTGCCAATCTTCGGCTTTGGCAGCGACGCCGACGGCGAGGCCTACGTGCTGACGAGCTCGCCCACGGGCCAGGGGGTGTTCCGGCTGGCTCCGGCGACGCAGGCCGCCGCCCGCTGACCCGCGTGGTGAAAAAGCTGCGGTTTCGGCTAGGCTCTGGGGCTTTCGCCAGCCATTCAGCGCCATGACCGAACTCGCCAAGCACTACGATCACCAGGCGGCCCAGGCCCGCTGCCGCGGCCTCTGGGATTCCCTCCGGGCCTGGCATGCCGAAGCTCCCGCCCCCGGCACGCCGGCCGGCCGCGTGTTCTCGATCGTGATCCCGCCGCCGAACGTCACCGGCGCGCTGCATCTGGGCCACGCCCTCAACAACACGCTCCAGGACATCCTGGTCCGGGCCCGGCGGATGCAGGGCTACCGCACGCTCTGGATGCCCGGCACGGACCATGCCGGCATCGCCACCCAGGCCGTCGTGGAGCGGCGACTGCTCGAGGAGGAAAAGCTTTCTCGGCATGACCTCGGCCGCGAGGCCCTGGTGGCGAGGATCTGGGCCTGGAAGGAGCAGTACGAGAAGCGAATCCTGGGCCAGCTCCGCGACTTGGGCGCGTCGTGCGACTGGGACCGTACCCGGTTCACGCTCGACGAGCAATGCGCAGCGGCCGTCCGCGAGGCCTTCTTTCGGTTGTTCAAGCAGGGCCTCGTCCGCCGCGGCAAGCGGCTCGTCAACTGGGACACCTTTCTCCAGACGGCCGTCAGCGACGACGAGGTGTTTCACGAGGAGGTCAAGGGCCACTTCTGGCACATCCGCTACGACGTGATCGATCCCGAGGCCGGCGAGCCCGTGAGCGTGACCGTGGCCACGACGCGGCCCGAGACGCTGCTCGGCGACACGGCCGTGGCCGTGCATCCCGACCCGGCCGCCGCGCTCGAAGCCGTCGAGCGGGAACTGCGAGCCAAGCGGGCCGCCGCGGCGGCCAAGGAGCAGCCGGCGATCGACGCGGCCCTCGAAGATCTGGCCGCCCGCCGCCGCGATCTGCTGCCGGTGCTCGAAACCCTCGCCTGGATGGCCCGGGCGGGCCGGCAGGTCCGCCTGCCGCTCCTGGGCCGGGCGATCCCGCTCGTGGCCGACGAATGGGCCAAGCCCGAACTCGGCAGCGGCTGCGTGAAGATCACGCCCGCCCACGATCCGAATGACTACGACGTGGGCCGGCGGCAGAGCCTGCCGATGGTCAATATTCTGAATCCCGACGGCACGCTCAACGCCGCGGCCGGCCCCTACCAAGGCCTCACGATCAAGAAGGCCCGCGACAGGGTCGTGGCCGATCTCGATGCCGCCGGGCAGCTGGAGCGAGTGGAAGACAGGCTCATCGAGCTGGCCCACTCCGACCGCTCGAAGACGCCGATCGAGCCCTACCTCGCCGACCAGTGGTTCATCCGGATGGCCGAGCTGGCCCAGCCGGCCATCGACGCCGTGGCCTCGGGCCGGATCCGGATTCACCCCGACCGCTATGCCAAGGGCTACCTCGACTGGCTCTCGGAAAAGCGGGATTGGCCGGTGAGCCGCCAGCTCTGGTGGGGCCACCGGATTCCGATCTGGCACGTTACCGGCGTGTCCGAGAGCGATCTGACGGCAGCCATCGGCGGGCTGGAGATGGTTCATTGGACGAGCGACGGTGGCGACGGCTGGTTCGTGTGTTCGAGCGCCGAGACGCTGCCCGTGGAGACGGTCGCGGGCCAGCCCTTGGTCCGCGATCCCGACGTGCTCGACACCTGGTTCTCCTCGGCCCTTTGGCCCCACTCCACCCTCGGCTGGCCGGCCGCCACGCCGGAGCTCGCCTGCTTCTACCCCACGAGCACGCTCGTCACGAGCCGCGACATCCTCACGCTCTGGGTCGCCCGGATGGTGATCATGGGGGTGTTCGACACCGGGGAGATCCCGTTTCACGAGGTCTCGATCCATCCCAAGATCCTCGATCGCTACGGCGAGACGATGAGCAAGAGCAAGGGCAACGGGGTCGACCCGGTGGACGTGATCGAGGCCCTCGGGGCCGACGCCCTGCGGTTCGCCCTGGCCGGAATGGCCACCGAAACCCAGGACGTGCGGATGCCGGTGGATTTCCAGTGCCCGGCCTGCGGCCACTTGGTGGAGCAGACGACAAACAACCGCACGAAGCCGCGAATCGACTGCCCCAAGTGCGGCAAGCCCTTCCGCACCCAGTGGGCCGCGAGCGAGGCCGACCTGGCCCTGCCCCGCGGTCCGGCGGTGAGTGAAAAGTTCGAGGCCGGCCGCAACTTCTCCAACAAGCTCTGGAACGCCACCCGGTTCGTGCTCATGGGCCTCGAGGGGGGCGAGCCGGTCGGGCCGATCTCCGCCGAGATCGTGGCCGGGGGCGAACTCGCCGACCGCTGGCTGGCCAGCCGGCTGGCGAGCGTGGCCCGCGAGGCGAGCAAGGCGATCGACGAGTATCGCTATGCCGAGCTCGCGCGGATCCTTTACGGCTTCGCCTGGGACGATTTTTGCAGCGCGTATCTCGAGCTTTGCAAGCCGCGGCTCGCCGACCCGGCCACCCGTGACCAGGCCCGGGCGATGCTCGTAGCCGGCCTCGACACCATCCTCCGGCTGCTCCACCCGATCATGCCGTTCGTGACCGAGGAGATCTGGCAGCAGCTCCGCCAGGCTGCCGGCGGCCGGCGGATGCCCTGGGATGATTCGGGCCCGCTGCCAGAGTCGATCATGCAGGCCCGCTGGCCCGAGCCGCCGGCGGTCTGGACCGACGAGCGGACCGAGCGACAGTTTGGCACGTTCCTCGCCGTCGTGGGGGCGATCCGCGAGATCCGGGCCCGGCAGAACGTGCCACCGCGGACGAAGGTGCCGGCTGCGATCCGCGCGCCGGCCGATGTGGCCGACCTGCTCGAACCGATGCGGCCCGCGATCGAGTCGATGGCCGCGGTCGAGCTGACGTCCCTCGGCCCGGCGGCGGCCGGCGCCGCCGGTGCGACCACCGCCACGGCCGCCGGCTGCGACGTGTTCGTGGACCTGGCCGACCTGGTAGACGTGGATGCCGAAATCGCCCGGCTCGAGAAAGACAACGCCAAGACCGAGGGCTTCATCGCCGCCAAGCGGGCCAAGCTCGCCAACGAAACCTTCACGGCCCGGGCCCCGGAGGCGGTCGTGGCCGCCGAACGGGCCCAGCTCGCCGAGCTCGAGGAGCGGCTGGCCAAGGGCCAGGCCACGCTCGCGGCATTGCGATCCCGCAAGGGGACAGCGGCCGGCTGATGCCGCGGACCCACCTGGGGTACACTGCGAGCCAGGCCCGACGCAGCCGGGGCGGACGCGTCGGGCCGGTCCCCTGTCAGGAGCACGCCATGAGCGTCCAGATGGAACTCTCGCGGATCATCATCAGCGAGGTCAACGACCAGCAGGTCGTCTATCTCAGCGAGGTCGATGGCGACCGCACCTTCCCGATCATCATCGGCCTGTTCGAGGCCACGAGCATCGACCGCCGCGTGAAGCACCACCAGACGCCCCGCCCGCTCACCCACGACCTGCTCGTGGCGGCCGTCGAGCTGCTTGGCGGCGAGTTTCAGGACGTGGTGATCTCCGAACTCAAGGAGCACACCTACTACGCGGTGATCCGCGTGCTCAAGGACGGGGAGATCGTGGAGATCGACGCCCGCCCCTCCGACGCGATCGCGGTGGCCGTCACCTGCGAGCCGAACCTGCCGATCTACGTGGCCGAAGACGTGCTCGAGAACGTGCTCGGGTAGCGACGGGACTGACGCCCCTCCGCCTCACGCCATGACCGTGCCGGCCGCCGGCAACCCGAACGCCTGGCGGAGCACCGCCAGCGCCCGCTCCCCCTGCTCGGCCGCCACGATCACGTTGAGCCGGACTTCGCTCGTGTTCACCAGATCGATGTTGATGCCCGCCGCGGCGAGCGGCTGAAACAGCCGGTCGGCCACGCCGGCATGGCTGCGGATGCCCACCCCCGTGATCGAGAGCTTCGCCACGTGGGGCACGTCGGCCACGGTCGCCCCCCGGGCCGCCGCGATCGCCCGAGCCACGGCGGTGGCCCGCTCGGCGTCGCCCGCCGGCACGGTGAACGAGATCTCCGCCCGGCCATCCCGGGGGTGGCTCTGCACGATCATGTCCACGAACAGCCCGGCCCGGCCGGCCTCGGCAAAGACGTCGGCCGCCACGCCCGGCGTGTCGGGCAGGTCGAGCAGCGTGACGAGCGCCTGCGAGCAGTCGAGCACGCAGTCTTCGATGGCGAGGTCTTCCATGCCTTCGAGCCGCCGCACCACCTCCAGCGGGCTGGGCTTGGCGCCGTGATCCTCGACATCGACCGCCTCGCCCGGCGTCGGCGTCTCCAGGCCGAAGGCCGCGTGCACCGCAGCCACCGCCGCCGGCGCGTCGGCCCGGCTCACGAGGGCCGAGATCTTGATCTCGCTGGTGGTGATCATCCGGACGTTGATGCCCGCTGCGGCCAGGGCCTGAAACATCCGCCCAGCCACCCCCTCCTCGCGGGCCATGCCCACGCCGACCACCGACACCTTGGCCACCCCGTCGTCGTGCGACACGCCCGCGGCGCCGAGGGCCGCCGCCACCCGCTGGCTCGCCTCGACCGCCTGAAGGAGGTCGTCGCTGGGCACGGTGAAGGAGATGTCGGCCTGCCCCCCCTGCCCCACGTTCTGCACGATCATGTCGATGGCGATCCCCGCCGCGGCCAGCGCGGAAAAGAGTGCCTGGCTCGAGCCGGGCTGGTCGGGCACGTTCTCGACGGTGATCCGGGCCTCGTCCTTGGCCAGCGCCACGCCGCTGGCGGGCCGGGGCTTGGCCCGGTCGGCCGGGAGGATCATCGTGCCGGGCACGGGCTTGAAGCTCGACCGCACCATCACCGGCACGCCGAACTTCTTGGCGAACTCGATCGAGCGGGAGTGCATCACGCCGGCCCCGAGGCTGGCCAACTCCAGCATCTCGTCGTAGGCGATCGAGGAGAGCCGCCGGGCGGCCGGCAGGATCCGCGGGTCGGTGGTGTAGATGCCGTCCACGTCGGTGTAGATCTCGCAGAGATCGGCGCCCAGCACGGCGGCCAAGGCCACGGCGGTGGTGTCGGAGCCACCGCGGCCGAGCGTGGTGATGTTGCCGTGCTGGTCGATCCCCTGAAAGCCGGCCGCGATCACGATCGCGCCGCCGTCGAGCAGCGTCCGCACGTGATCGGTCGAGATCGACTTGATCCGGGCCTTGCCGTGGCGGCTGTCGGTGCGGATCCCGATCTGGGCGCCGGTCAGGCTCACCGCCTCGCGGCCGGCCGCCTGGATCGCCATCGCGAACAGGGCCACGCTCACCTGCTCCCCCGTGGAGAGCAGCATGTCCATCTCGCGGGCATTGGGCCGCGGCGTGATCTCGCCGGCGAGCTCGACCAAGTGGTCGGTCTGGTGGCCCATCGCGCTCACCACGACCACCACCTGGTCGCCCGCGTCGTGCCGGGCGATCGCCTTGGCGGCGGCCGCCTTGATCTTCTGGGGGTCGGCGACGCTCGTGCCGCCGAACTTCTGGACGACCAGTGCCATGCGAATGCCTCTCCTGCCTCGGCCCGACGACCGGGCCCGGTGACGATCAACCCTCGAGAAACCTGCCCATCAGCGTCCAGCCCGGCTCGATCCGCTCGCCCGAGGCCGCCGCCGTGCGCTCG